>NZ_JALNUX010000019.1:0-54680 GCF_026544185.1 Pseudomonas sp. GM_Psu_1 | reverse complement strand
GCGCTGGTGCCCGGGGTTGCCCTCACCCCGACCCTCTCCCTGGGGGAGAGGGGGAAGAGCGCTCCTGCCGCTTTATGGAGAAAACCCAGGCGAAAAAAATCCCGGCTGGGCCGGGATTTCGGGGTGGGGCGAGGGGGATTCCAACAGGATGTCAAAAATGCTCGAAGCATCCTCGCCCCGGACCCTCTCCCGGAGGAGAGGGGAGCTCGGGCGCGGGCGCCCTTACTTCTTCTCGGGCAGGGCGAAGGCCATCACGTAGTCGCCCTGCTTGGTGCCCAGCGAGCCATGGCCGCCGGCATAGACCAGCACGTACTGGCGACCGTCCTTGCCGGTGTAGGTCATGGGGGTGGTCTGGCCACCGGCCGGCAGGCGGCCTTTCCACAGTTCCTTGCCGTTCTTCACGTCATAGGCGCGCAGGTACTGGTCCAGGGTGCCGCTCAGGAAGGCCACGCCACCGGCGGTGGTGACGGTGCCGCCCAGGCTGGGCACGCCCATGGGCAGGGGCAGCGGCACCGGCGAGTTGTCGCGCACGGTGCCGTTCTTGTGCTTGTAGACCAGCTTGCCGGTGGTCAGGTCGAGACCCGCCACATAGCCCCAGGCGGGTGCCTGGCAGGGCAGGCCCAGGGGCGACAGGAAGGCCGACAGGATCACGCCGTAGGGCGCGCCCTTGTTGGGCTGGATGCCCTCGGTCTCGCTCTTGCGCGCCGGCTGGTTGGCGATCTCTTCACGCGGTACCAGCTTGGAGGTGAAGGCCATGTAGCTGGGATTCAGGAAGGCGATCTGGCGTACCGGATCGACCGAGATGCCGCCCCAGTCGAACACACCGAAGTTACCCGGGTAGACGATCGAGCCCTGGGTGGACGGCGGGGTGTAGATGCCCTCGTAGCGGTGCTCGCGGAAGGCGATGCGGCACAGCGCCTGGTCGAAGGGCGTACCGCCCCACATGTCGCTTTCCTTGAGGGTCGGCGCGGCCAGGTTGATCGAGGAGACCGGCTGGGTCGGCGAGGTGTGGTCGCCTTCCACCGCGCCCTGGGGCACCGGGGTTTCGGTGATCGGGTAGATGGGCTGACCGTTGGTGCGGTCCAGCACATAGATGCTGCCCTGCTTGGTCGAAGCCATCAGCGCGGGTTTCACGCCGCCTTCGGTCTTGATGTCCACCAGGGTCGGCTGACCGCCCACGTCCATGTCCCAGAGGTCATGGTGGGTGAACTGGTAGTTCCAGCGCACCTTGCCGGTGGCGATGTCGAGGGCGACCACGCCGGCGCTGTACTTCTCGGAGGCCGGGGTACGGTCACCGCCCCACTGGTCGGGCATCTGGTTGCCCATGGGCAGATAGACCATGCCGACCTTTTCGTCGACGGCCATCATCGACCACATGTTGGGCGAGTTGCGGGTGTAGATGCCGTCGGCGGCGATGGGCGCGGTGGCGTCCGGATTGCCGCTGTCCCAGTTCCACACCAGCTTGCCGGTGTGCACGTCGTAGGCGCGGATCACGCCGGACGGCTCGTCGGTGGAGACGTTGTCGGTGACGTGGCCACCGATGATCACCAGGTTGCGGGTCACCGCCGGCGGCGAGGTGGAGTAGTAGCCGCCGGGCGTGAAGCTGCCCATGTTGGCGGTCAGGTCGACCTGGCCGTTGTCGCCGAAGTCGCTGCACACCTTGCCGGTGTCGGCGTTGATGGCGATCAGGCGGGTGTCGGCGGTGGGCAGGAACAGGCGGCGCGGGCAGCTGCTGGCGGCCGGGGTGCTCTGCTCGTCGACCGGGACGGCACTGCCGGTGGCCGGGCTCTGGCCCGCGGTGGTGGTGCCGGCATAGGTGGCGTCGTCGTGGTAGGCCACGCCGCGGCAGGTCATGTGCGCCCAGCCCTTGAAGCTGTCGGCGTGCTGGGTGCTCAGCTTGGGATCGAAGCGCCAGATTTCCTTGCCGCTGTCGGGATCCACGGCGATCACCTGGCTGTGCGGCGTGCAGACATAGAGCTTGCCGTTGACCTTGAGCGGGGTGTTTTCCGCGGTGGTCTCCTGGGGATCGTTCGGGCCGGGGATGTCGCCGGTACGGAAGGTCCAGGCCGGTTGCAGCTCCTTCACGTTGTTGACGTCGATCTGCTTGAGCGGCGAGTAGCGATCACCGAAGGCGGTGCGGCCATAGGACGGCCAGTCGCCATCGGCGGCGGTCGGCGCGGCGCTCTGGGTGCCGGCGGTGTCGCGGCCCAGGTCACCGTCCAGACGGTTGTAGTTGACGAACTGGGCGACCAGGGCGACGACCGCAGCGATCACCAGGGAGCCGACCAGCGGCAGGCCGCCGCTGCGGCTGTCCAGCGGACGGCGGAACACCGGGATCAGGAGCACCAGGCCAAGGACGAACCAGAGCGCCAGGCGCGGCACCAGCTGCCACCAGTCGAACTGGACTTCCAGTACGGCCCAGGCGGTGGACATCACCAGGAAGAAGGCATAGACCCAGACCCCGCTGGCCCGCCGGATGCACAGCAGGTAACCACTCAGGGCAAGCAGCACGCCGCCGCCGAGGTAGTACAGGGAGCCCCCGAGGGTGGCCAGTTTGATGCCCAGCCCCAAGAGGGCCAGGCCCAGGAGGATGAACAGGATGCCGAGTAACCTGGCAGGCAGGCCTCCCGGTCTCGCGTTGGAAGTGACAGTCATGGCAGCGCTCGCAATGCAATCGTGAAAAGAGACTTCGACTCGATCGACGACATCGCAAATCGGAACCGCATGCGGATCTGTCGTCTGCTACGTCTGAACCTGTTGTCTGTCTTATTGTTCCACCCCTTCGCCGGCTTCCCTGGCAGGAAGTTAGAGCGGTCGCGCTGAGGCGAAGCGGGGGATGGATCGGGGGCGTCGTCTGAATCGGGCGGGTAGATAGTAAGCTAAGCATTGACTGATGTCACTTCGCGATGACGGAAGGAAGGGCCCCGTGGCGCGTCGTGCCTGCTACCATCGCGAGCCGTTTCCGCGATGCCTTCCGCCATGTCCGACGTGCTTGCCCTGGTCCAGGCGACCTTCGACGTCACCGCCCCGGTCTTCGCCCTGGTGCTGCTGGGCTGCGTGCTCAAGCGGCTGGGCTGGATCGACACCCCCTTCATCAACACCGCCTCGGCCCTGGTGTTTCGCGCCACCATGCCGACCCTGCTGTTTCTCGGCATTCTCAAGGCCGATCTCGGCGAGGCGCTGCAACCGCTGCTGCTGGGCTATTTCGCCCTGGCCACGGTGGTGAGTTTCCTGGCCGCCTGGGGCTGGGCGATCTGGCGCTGTCCCCATGCCGATCGCGGGGTCTATGTGCAGGGCGCCTTTCGCGGCAACTGCGGCATCGTTGGCCTGGCCCTGGCGGCGACCCAGTACGGCGACTATGGGCTGTCGGTGGGCGGGATCATGGCCGGCATGGTCATCCTCTTCTACAACGTGCTCTCGGCCATCGTACTGGCGCTCTACAGTCCGCACCTGGAGGCCAACTGGCGCACCCTGCTGCGCAGCATCCTCGGCAATCCACTGATCATCGGCATCCTGCTGGCGATTCCCTTCGCCTATTTCCAATGGCAACTGCCGCGCTGGCTGGACACCTCGGCGCGCTATTTCGCCGGGCTCACCCTGCCACTGGCGCTGATGTGCATCGGCGCCACCCTGTCGCTGGCCTCGCTGCGCGAGAGCAGCGGTCTGGCGGTGGGCGCCAGCCTGTGGAAGATCGTCTGGATTCCGCTGCTGGGCGTGCTGGGCGCCCTGGCGCTGGGCATCCAGGGACCGGCGCTGGGCATTCTCTTTCTCTACCTCGGGTGCCCGACGGCGGCGTCGAGTTTCGTCATGGCCCGCGCCGCCGGCAGCAATGCCCAGCTGGCAGCGACCATCGTGGTGCTCAGCACCCTGGGCGGGATGCTGACCACCAATCTGGGGCTGCTCCTGCTGAAAGGTTTCAGCCTGCTGTAGGGCACGCCGCCCAGACATCGGCGTTGTGAGAACGTTTATCGGTTGGCGCCAGCTAAAAGTCGGATTCATGCGTAATAGTGCGGCCTCGACCGTCCCCGGTCGCTTTGCCCTCTCGATGCCTATCGCAATAAGTATGTGCGAGGAGAGCGGCCGCCCACTCCCCAAGTCTTACGTGTGGTAACCATGAAACGCTCGCTCCAATTCAGCCACAAGATCCTGCTGGCGGCCGCCCTGGTGGTGACCCTGGCCCTGGCCGGCTTCGCCAGCTTCAACGCCTATCTGCAGCGCCAGGCCATCACCCAGAGTCTCGAAGCCTCGCTGGGCGAGATCGGCCGCATCACCGCCGGCAACATCGCCTACTGGCTGGACGCGCGGGTCAAGCTGATCGACAGCCAGGCCCAGGCGCTCAGCCGCGACAGCAGCCCGGCCAACGTGGTGGGCCTGCTGGAAGAGAAGCTGTACACGAGCAACTTCGATTCCACCTACCTGGGAGAGGTCGACGGCACCTTCACCGATCGCCCCCATACCCCCATGGAGGCCGGTTACGATGCCCGCCAGCGCGACTGGTACAAGGCCGCGGTCAGCGCCGGCGCTCCCATCCTCACCGAGCCCTACCTGACCGCGCCGCCGCAGAGCTTTCTGTGCATCACCATCGCCGCGCCGGTCCTGCAGAACGGCAAGCTGATCGGCGTGGTGGCCGGCGACCTGGTGATGGACAGCCTGATGAAGATGATCACCTCGCTGGACGCCGGCGGTCTGGGCGAAGCCTTCCTGGTGGACGGCGACGGCAAGATCCTGGTCAGCAGCCACGCCGACCAGGTGCTGAAATCGCTCAAGGAGGTCTTCCCGGAGCAGACCCCGACCCTGGCCCCGGGCTTCCATCACGTCCTGCAGAACGGCAGCGAGCGGCTGGTGAGCTTTACCCCGGTCGCGGGCCTGCCCTCGGTCAAGTGGTACCTGGCCCTGTCCATCGACCAGACCAAGGCCTATGCCCCGGTGACCCAGGCGCGCAACCTGGCCATCGTCGCCACCCTGGTGGCGGTGTTCGCCATCATCCTGCTGCTGGGCTTCCTCATCCGCGTCCTGCTGCGCCCGCTGCACGACCTGACCCGCGCCATGGACGACATCGCCGAAGGCGAGGGCGATCTGACCCGCCGCCTGCCGGTGCAGTCCCGCGACGAATTCGGCGCCCTGGCCGAGGCCTTCAACCACTTCGTGGCGCGCATCCACACCTCGATCCGCGACGTGGCCCAGAGCACCGGCGAACTCAACCAGGGCACCCGCCGGGTGCTGGAGGCCTCGCAGTCGTCCATGCAGCAGTCCGATATCCAGGCCCAGCGCACCACCAGCGTGGCCGCGGCGATCAACGAACTGGGCGCCGCCGCCCAGGAGATCGCCCGCAATGCCGCCCATGCCTCCGGCGAGGCCAGCACGGCGCGCGCCCAGGGCGAAGAGGGTCGCGAGGTGCTCGACGAAGCCCTGCACGCCATGCAGGCGTTGTCGAGCAAGATCGGCACCAGTTGCGAACATATCGAAGCGCTCAACGGCAAGACCGCCAATATCGGCCAGATCCTCGAAGTCATCCGAGGCATCTCCGAGCAGACCAACCTGCTGGCGCTCAACGCCGCCATCGAGGCCGCGCGGGCCGGTGAGGCCGGGCGTGGTTTCGCCGTGGTGGCCGACGAGGTGCGTTCCCTGGCCAGCCGCACCCAGAGTTCGGCGCAGCAGATCCAGCAGATGATCGAGGAGCTGCAGAGCGGCTCGCGCGACGCCGTGGCGCTGATGCAGGAGAGCCAGCGGCAGAGCGCCCACAGCATGCAGGTGGCCAAGCGCGCCGGCGAGCGGCTGGGCAGCGTGACCGAGCGCATCGGCGAGATCGACGGCCAGAACCAGTCGGTGGCCACCGCGACCGAGGAGCAGACCTCGGTGGTGGAGACCCTGAACATGGACATCAGCGAGATCAACCTGCTGAACCAGCAGGGTGTCGACAACCTCCAGGCCACCCTGGCGGCCTGTACCGCCCTGGAAGCCGAAGCCGGTCGCCTGCAGCGCCTGGTGGGCGGCTTCCGGATCTAGAGCGGTTGGCTGCAATAGGTCGCCGCTACGCTCAAGTAGTCTGAGTAATGCCCGATAAATAGTGCGATAGCCATGCCCTGAATCCGGCATGGCTCCCTAGCTACGGACGCAGACCTGTATGAAGCGACACCTGAAATTCAGTCACAAGATCCTGCTGGTCGCGGCGCTGGTGATCACCACCGCGCTGGCCGCTTCCGCCGGTTTCAATGCCTATCTGCAACGCCAGGCCATCGACCAGAGCCTGAGTGCCAACCTCGCGGAAACCGGGCGGGTCACCGCCGGCAACATCGCCTACTGGCTGGACGCGCGGGTCAAGCTCATCGAAGGCGAAGCCCAGACCCTGGCGCGCGATCGTTCGCCCGAAGGCCTGGTCGGTCTGCTGGACCAGAAGATCTACACTGGCACCTTCGATTCCACCTACCTGGGCGAAGTGGACGGCACCTACACCACCCGTCCGCTGCGCAGCCTGCCGGCCGGCTACGACCCGCGCAAGCGGCCCTGGTACGCGGCCGCCACCGCCGCCGGCACCACGGTGCTGACCCCGCCCTATATCTTCGCCTCCTCCGGCCAGCTGGGCGTGACCATCGCTACCCCGCTGCAGCGTGACGGCCAGCTGGCCGGCGTGGTGGCCGGTGACCTCAACCTCTCGGCGCTGGTGGAAATCATCACCTCGCTCAACGTCGGCGGCCTCGGCGAAGCCTTCCTGGTCGACGGCGACGGCAAGGTGCTGGTCAGCAGCCATCCCGAGCAGGTGCTCAAGACCCTCAAGGACGTCTTCCCCGAGCAGACCCCATCCCTGCAGCCCGGTCTGCACGCCGTCACCCAGAATGGCAGCGACCGCCTGGTGAGCTTCACCCCGGTCAATGGTTTGCCCTCGGTCAAGTGGTACCTAGGCCTGTCCATCGACCAGGCCAAGGCCTATGCCCCGGTGACCCAGGCCCGCAACCTGGCCATCGTCGCCACCGTGGTGGCGGTGATCGCCATCATCCTGCTGCTGGGGCTGCTGATCCGCGTCCTGCTGCGCCCGCTGCATGACCTGACCCGCGCCATGGCCGACATCGCCGAAGGCGAGGGCGACCTGACCCGCCGCCTGCCCGTACAGGCGCAGGACGAATTCGGCGCCCTGGCCGAGGCCTTCAACAAATTCGTGGCGCGCATCCACACCTCGATCCGTGACGTGGCCCAGACCACTGGCGAGCTGAATCAGAGCACTCGGCGCGTGCTGGAGTCTTCGCAATCGTCCATGCAGCAGTCGGACCTCCAGGCCCAGCGCACCACCAGCGTGGCCGCGGCGATCAACGAACTGGGCGCCGCCGCCCAGGAAATCGCCCGCAATGCCGCCCATGCCTCCGGCGAGGCCAGCACGGCGCGCGCCCAGGGCGAAGAGGGCCGCGAGGTGCTCGACGAAGCCCTGCACGCCATGCAGGCACTGTCGAGCAAGATCGGCACCAGTTGCGAGCATATCGAAGCGCTCAACGGCAAGACCGCCAACATCGGCCAGATCCTCGAAGTCATCCGCGGCATCTCCGAGCAGACCAACCTGCTGGCGCTCAACGCCGCCATCGAGGCCGCGCGGGCCGGTGAGGCCGGGCGTGGCTTCGCCGTGGTAGCCGATGAGGTACGTTCCCTGGCCAGCCGTACCCAGAGTTCGGCGCAGCAGATCCAGCAGATGATCGAAGAGCTGCAGACCGGCTCGCGCGACGCCGTGGCCCTGATGCAGGAAAGCCAGCGGCAGAGCGCCCACAGCATGCAGGTGGCCAAGAGCGCCGGCGAGCGGCTGGGCAGCGTGACCGAGCGCATCGGCGAGATCGACGGCCAGAACCAGTCCGTCGCGACGGCGACCGAGGAGCAGACCTCGGTGGTGGAGACCCTGAACATGGACATCAGCGAGATCAACCTGCTGAATCAGCAGGGCGTCGACAACCTCCAGGCCACCCTGGCGGCCTGTACCGCCCTGGAGGCCGAAGCCGGTCGTCTGCAGCGGTTGGTGGGCGGCTTCCGCATCTAGTCCGCGCGACAAGTCCTCGAAAAGGGAGAGTCGACGTCAGGTCGGCTCTCCCTTTTTGCTGTCCGGAAGGTCAGGAAGACTTGCGTGAATGCCGACCTTTCCTCGACCGCTCGTCAGAAACAGTAAAACTAATTAGCGCGTGAACTTGCTCTGGACTGCCGCTTTGCACGCACCCGCCGCTGCGCTTCAGCCCGGTGGCCGATCCGCGGTATCAAGAAAGCCTTTTTTCCCGCCGATGGGCTAGCTGTTACCGCCAGGTCTGGTGGAGGCCCCGTTCCGTTCGCGCTTCCCGCTCCTGGCATCGCCTAACCAACGGCGTGGCACCTTTTGCCACCAGGGGCTCCATGTTCAGCAGGCTGTGCAAATCCTCTCGCGTACGCTGGAGTCTCGGCGTCTTTCTGTTCGGCGTCCTGCTGACCAGCCTGACCATGCGCCATCTGACCGAGCGCAACGATCAGCAGGTGCGCAGCGCCCTCGACGACGTCGCCGACGACGTTCGCGATCAGGTGCTGGACCGGCTGCGCATCTACGAATACAGCCTGATCGGCATGCGCGATGTGGTGGTGGTCGCCGGGGGCGGTCTGTCGCGCGAGCTGCTCGGCGATTACGGGCGGGTCCACGACCTGGGCCAGGAGTTTCGCGGTGCCCGCGGCGTCGGCTTCATCCGCCGCGTGCCTGAGGGCGAGGAGGCCGCCTTTCTCGCCAAGGCCCGTGCCGATGGCGCGCCCGAGTTCACCATCCATCCCTTCGTCCCTCACGCAGGCGATCGCTATGTCGTCCAGTACCTGGAACCCGCCTGGCGCAATCTGAAGGCCATCGGCATGGACGCGGCGTCCGATCCCATCCGCCGCGAGGCCGCCGTGCTGTCCATGCGGCACGCCGACATCCACCTCACCGGTCCGTTGCAGCTGCAGGCCTCCTCGCCGCCGGAGCCCGGCTTTCTGATGCTGCTGCCGATCTACCAGGGCGGACGCCCTCCGGTCGAGCCGGCCGCCCGCGAGGCGGCAACCCTGGGGTGGTCCTATGTGCCCCTGAGCATCGAGGAAATGTTCGGCAGCCTGCGCCTGAACATCCCCGGCGTCATCATCCGCCTGAGCGACGTGACCGTTCCCGAGGCACCCAGCCTGTTCTATCGCCAGGGCGAGGACGAGCAGGAGGCCGAAGGGCTGTCCGAGCGGCGACTGGTGCAGGAGGTCTATGGCCGGCAATGGCAGCTGGCATTCACCGCCACCCCGACCTTCGTCGCCGCCCAGCACCTGGTTTCGGTGCCGCTGGTCCATCTGGTCGGCAAACTGGTCAGCCTGCTGGCTGCCGGCCTCACCTTCGCCGTGCTGACCACGCGCCAGCGGCGGCGCCAGTATCAGCAGGACCAGGCCAACCTCACCGCGGTGGTGGAAAGCTCCTCCGACGGCATCATCAGCAAGGACCTCAACGGCGTGGTACTGAGCTGGAACCACGCGGCGGAAGAGCTGTTCGGCTATCCGGCCAGCGAAGCCGTGGGCCAGCGCCTGCTCGATCTGGTGGTGCCCACCGAGCTGGAACACGAGGAGTGGTGGGTACTCGAACGCATCGGCCGAGGCGAGCCGGTGCCGCACTTCGAGACCCGTCGCCAGCACCGCGACGGTCACCTGATCGATGTGCTGGTCAGCGTCTCGCCCATGCGTGGCCGTGACGGCCGAGTGGTCGGCGCCTCCAAGACGGTGCGTGACATCTCGCTGCAGAAGGCCGCCCAGGCCGAGATCCTGGCGCTCAACGCCCGCCTGGAAGAGCAGGTGGCCCAGCGCACCGCCGAACTCAGCCAGACCAACCGCCTGCTCGGCGACGTGCTGCGCGCGGCCTCCGAGGTGGGCATCATCGCCACCGACCGCGACGGCCTGATCACCCTGTTCAACGAGGGCGCCGAGCGGCTGCTCGGCTATCGCGCCGAGGAGGTGGTGGGGCGCTGGCACGCCAGTGACCTCCATCTGCCGGAAGAACTGGCCACCCAGGGTGCGGCCCTGGAAGCCGAGTACGGCCTGCCGGTCGCCGGCTTTCGCGTGCTGGTGGAGCGCTCCGAGCGCACCGGCGCCGACGCCCGCGAGTGGACCTTCGTCCGCCGCGACGGCGAGCACCGCGACGTCAGCCTGGTGGTGACCACCATGCGCGACGCCGGCGGGCAGATCAGCGGCTACCTGGGCATCGCCTCGGACGTCACCGAACGCAAGGCCGCCGAGCAGGAGCTGGCGGCCAGCCTGGCCCTGACCCGGGCGATCCTGGACACCGCGGTCAGCCCCATCGTCACCGTCGACAGCCAGGGCCTGGTGCGCTCCTTCAACCCGGCCGGCGAGCGCATCTTCGGCTATCGCGCCGCCGAGGTGGTGGGGCAACCGGTCCGCCGGCTGATCCCCGGCTACCTGGCCGGCTACGAAGCGCTGTTCAGCTGCCCGCAGGAGATCCCCGACGACCAGGCCAGCCCGCAGGGCCAGGAGATGGAAGGGCGCCGCGCGGATGGCAGCGTCTTCCCCCTCACCCTGAGCCTGGGGGTGATGTGGACCGACGGCGAGCGCCTGGCGGTGGCCATCATCGCCGACATCACCGAGCAGAGCCGCCAGCGCCAGGCGCTGCTGCAGGCCCGCGACCAGTTGACCATGGCCGCCGACGTCGCCCAGCTGGGCATCTGGTGCTGGCAGCCCGACACCGGCCAGGTGCAGTGCAACGACCGGATGTTCGAACTCTACGAGTGGACCGAGACCCAGCGCGCCCAGGGCATCACCTACAACGACTGGCGCTGCCGCGTGCACCCCGACGATCTGGCCAGCGCCGAAGAGCGCCTGGGCGCGGCCATGGCCGGGCGCGCGGTGTTCGATCCGGTGTTCCGCGTGCGCCGCCAGGACGGCTCGCTGCGCCACATCATCGCCGGCGCCCGCACCGAACGGGATCCGCGCGGTCGGGTGCTGCGGGTGGTGGGCATCAACCGCGACATCACCGAACAGCTGGAGCTGGAGCACCGGCTGCGCGAGGAGCGCACCCGCGCCGACCTGGCGAGCCAGGCCAAGTCGTCCTTCCTGGCCAACATGAGCCACGAGATCCGCACGCCGATGAATGCCGTGCTGGGCATGCTGCAGCTGCTGCAACGCACCGCGCTCGACGCGCGCCAGGGCGACTACCTGACCAAGGCCCAGCAGGCGGCGCGCTCGCTGCTGGGGCTGCTCAACGACGTGCTCGACTACTCCAAGATCGAAGCCGGCAAGCTGCAGCTGGATGTCCATCCCTTCAGCCTGGAGCAGGTGCTGCGCAATCTGGGCGTGGTGCTTTCCGGCAACAGCGGCGAGAAGAACGTCGAGATCAACTACCACCTGGATGCCGGGCTGCCCACCGCCCTGATCGGCGACAGCCTGCGCCTGCAGCAGATCCTCATCAACCTGGCCGGCAACGCCCTCAAGTTCACCGAAGCGGGACAGGTGCTGGTCAGCGTGCGCCAGCTGTCGCGAGCGGACGGTCAGCTGCGCCTGGAATTCTCGGTGCAGGACACCGGCATCGGTATCAGTCCGGCCCAGCAGGAACAGCTGTTCCAGGGCTTCACCCAGGCCGAGGCGTCGATCAGCCGGCGCTTCGGTGGCACCGGGCTGGGCCTGGCCATCTGCAAGCGCCTGGTGGAGCTGATGGATGGCCAGCTGCAGGTGGAAAGCGAACTGGGCGTGGGCAGCCGCTTCTGGTTCGATGCCGCCCTGGCGGTGGATAGTCAGGGCGAGGCCCAGCTGGCGCCGGTACGCCGACGGGTGCTGCTGGCCGACGACAACACCCTGGTCGGCGAGGTGCTGGTGGAGACCCTGGCGGCCCTCGGCTGGCAGGTGGATCTGGTCACCAGCGGCGCCGCCGCCCTGGCGCGGGTCGCCCAGGCCCAGCAGCAGGCACAGCCCTATGAGGCGGTGCTGATGGACTGGCGCATGCCCGACGGCGATGGCCTGCTGGCGGCCCGGCAGTTGCGCGAGCGGCAGGCCGACAACCGCCCCAAGGTCATCATGCTCACCGGCTTCGGCCGCGACTTCCTTACCGAGGCCCAGCAGAGCGACGACGCACCCTTCGACGACTACCTGACCAAGCCGGTGACCCCGGCGCAGATCGTCGAGGTGGTGGAGCGCGCCCTGGGCGCGGAGATCCCGGCCGGCGTGCACGCCGCCGCGGTGGTCGACGAAAGCCATCGCCTGGCCGGCCTGCGCCTGCTGGTGGTGGAAGACAATGCCCTCAACCGCCAGGTGGCCGCCGAGCTGCTGCTGGCCCAGGGCGCCCAGGTGGAACTGGCCGAGGGTGGCCTGGAAGGCGTCGAGCGGGTGCTCTCGGGCGGGCCGCTGGACGTGGTCATCATGGACATGCAGATGCCCGACATCGACGGCCTGGAAGCCACCCGCCGCATCCGCGCCGACGGGCGCTTCCGCACCCTGCCGATCCTGGCGATGACCGCCAACGCCTCCCACACCGATCGCGACGCCTGCCTGGCCGCCGGCATGGACGACCATATCGGCAAGCCCATCGACCTGGAATTGCTGGTCGCCCGTCTGCGGCGCCTGACCGGCCAGGAGGTGAGCGTCGCGCCCGCTGCCGCCCCGGTCGTCGAGGATCGCCAGGTGGAACCCCTGAGCATCGTCCTGCGCCGCTTCGGCGGCGATGCCCGGTTGTTCGGCTCGCTGCTGGAACGCTTCGCCGAGGATTCCGCCGGCCTGCTGGAAAGGCTCGCCCAGGCCTGGCATACCACCGACAGCGAGGCGGCGGTGGCGGTACTACACTCCCTCAAGGGCAGCGCCGGCACCATGGGTGCCCAGCGCCTGGCCGCGCGCGCCGCCGAGGGCGAACGCGCCGGCAAGGCCGGAGCGGGTGTCCCCATGGAGGTGGCGGTGGAGTTGACGACCCTGCGACAACTGCTCGACGAGGCCCTCGGCGAATTGCGCGGCGCCCTGGCCGAGGTTCTGCCGCCGCCCGTCATTGCCGAAGCCACAGCCGCCACCCCCACCGACACCCAGGTCGACTGGCGCGCACGCCTGGACGAACTCGAAGAGTTGCTCAGCCAGGGCAATCTCGACGCCCTGGCGCTGATCGCCGAGCTGCCCGTGCACTGCCGCGCCGAAGCCCAGGTGCGCTACGACCTCTTGCGCGCCCAGGTCGAGACCCTCGACTTCGCGGCGGCGCTCACCACCCTGCCTGACCTGAAGGAAGCCCTATGACTCCGCCGACCGCCGAGGCCGCCGGACGGCGCAGCAAACCCAAACTGCTGATCGTCGACGACCAACCGCTGAACATCCGCATCCTCCACGAACTCTTTCGCCAGGATTGCGAGACGCTGATGGCCACCAGCGGCGCCCAGGCCCTGCAACTGGCCCTGACCCAGCAGCCGGACCTGATCCTGCTCGACGTGATGATGCCTCAGCTCGACGGTCACGAGGTCCTGCGCCGGTTGCAGGCCGATCCGGCCACCGCCGCCATCCCGGTGATCTTCGTCACCGGCCAGGAGGGCCCCGATGAAGAGGTGACCGGCCTGGAGCTGGGCGCGGTGGATTTCATCAGCAAGCCGATCAATCCGGTCATCGTCCGCGCCCGGGTGCGCACCCAGCTGACCCTCAAGGCGCAGCGCGACGCCCTGCGCAGCATCGCCCTGGTCGACGGCCTCACCGGCGTCGCCAATCGTCGCCAGTTCGATGAGGCCTTGCTGCGCGGCTGGCGCCAGAGCCAGCGCGAAGGCACGCCCTTTTCGCTGATTCTCATGGATATCGATCACTTCAAGGCCTACAACGATCACTATGGCCACCTGGCCGGCGACCAGTGCCTGCGCCAGGTGGCCCAGGCACTGGGGCAGGGGCTGTTCCGCCCCTACGACCTGCTGGCGCGCTATGGTGGCGAGGAATTCGGCTGCCTGCTGCCGGGCACCGACCTGGAAGGCGCCACCCAGGTCGCCGAACGCCTGCTGCAGCAGGTGCGCGACCAGCGCCTGACCCATGGCTATTCCTCGGTGACCGGTTACGTCACCCTGAGTCTAGGCGTGGCCACGGCGCTGCCGCCCACCGCCGTCGATCCGGCCGCCCTGATCACCGCCGCCGATGCCCAGCTCTATGCGGCCAAGCACCAGGGCCGCGCCCGGGTCTGCGCCGCGGAACTGGCCGGCTGAGGCGAGGGGTGCCGAAGCACCCGCTCGGGTAATGCCGGGTAACAGAGGTCCGGGCTTTCTTCGTGGTCCAGTGTGGTGTTTCAGAAGTTCGCGCAAGAATTGGCGAGTGATTTTTGTTCTTGGGCGAGGCGCCGGGACGAGTCATAGCAGGGCTATGGCGAGGAGGGGCAACGACGTCCAAGGACAAAAAGCGCCGGCAAAATTGCGTAGATAACTTTTGAAACACCACACTAGGCTGGGCGGCGAGGCGGCAGACTGTCAGACTGCGGGCAGGGATTCTGCCGCCGGTAATCTATGTACGCCTTCACGCAACGCCAGGCCATCTTGGCCAGCTGGATCATCGTCTTCACCGCGCTCTATCTGGTTCTCCCGCTCAAGCTCCTGCCCAGCCTGCTGGCCGGCCTGCTGGTGTACGAACTGGTCAACACCCTGGCCGGGCGCCTGCAGCGTCATCTGCCCGGCGGCGGCGCGCGCTGGCTCGCGGTGGCCCTGCTCGGCACCCTGGTAGTGAGCCTGCTGACGCTGTTCTTCGTCTGGTTCACCAGCTTCATCATCCAGGAGGTGCAGAACCCCGGACGGCTGCTGGACAAGTTCATGGTGCTCACCGAGCGCGCCCGCGCCCAGTTGCCGCCCTCGCTGGACGCCTATCTGCCGGCCAACGCCGACAGCATGAAGCAGGAGCTGGTGGAATGGGTGCGCGCCCATGTGGCGCAACTGCAGCTGTTCGGTCGCGATGCGGCGCGGACCTTTGTCATCGTGCTGATCGGCATGATCCTCGGCGCCATCGTCGCCCTGCAGCCCACCCCCGATCCCGAGCGCCTGCGGCCGCTGTCCGGCGCGCTGCTGGTGCGCCTCGGCCTGGTGGCCCAGGCCTTTCGCAACATCGTCTTCGCCCAGATCAAGATCTCGCTGCTCAACACCACCCTGACCGGCATCTTCCTGCTCGGCGTGCTGCCGCTGTTCGACGTCCACCTGCCGCTGGCCAAGACCCTGGTGATCCTCACCTTCATCCTCGGCCTGCTGCCGGTGATCGGCAACCTGATGTCCAACACCCTGATCTTCATCGCCGGCCTGTCGCTGTCGATCTGGGTCGCGGTGGCGGCGCTGGGCTACCTGATTGCCATCCACAAGCTGGAATACTTCCTCAACGCCCGCATCGTCGGCGGCCAGATCAGCGCCCGCTCCTGGGAATTGCTGGTGGCCATGCTGGTGTTCGAGGCGGCCTTCGGCCTGCCCGGGCTGGTGGCGGCACCGGTGTACTACGCCTATCTCAAGAGTGAGTTGAAGGCGGAAGGGCTGGTGTAATGGGCGGTCAGATCCGCGTCCTGGCGCTCTGCATCCTGCGTCAGGACGACCGCATCCTGGTGCGTGAGACGCAGGATCCGCATGATGGCCAACGCTTCTGTCGGCCCCTGGGCGGTGGCGTGGAGTTCGGCGAAACCAGCCAGGCGGCGGTGCGCCGCGAGATCCACGAAGAGCTGGGCGCCGAGCTGACCGAGGTCAGGCTGCTGGGCACTCTGGAGTCGCTGTTCAGCTACGCGGGACGGCCGGGCCACGAGGTGGTGCTGGTCTACGCCGCCGATTTTGCCGATCGGCAGCATTATGCGCAGGCGGAGCTGCCCGGTCAGGAGAGCGATGGTGAAGCCTTCATGGCTACCTGGCGCTCACTCGATTCCTTCGACGACAGCTGTCGGCTGGTACCCGAAGGCCTGCTGGCGCTGCTCGCCAGCGCTGGCTGAGGCCTCTAGCCCTCACTGACGATCCAGATTCGACCACATGCGCTGCCAGAAGGCGCCGGCCTCTTCGTTGCTGGCGCGCCAGGTCTGTTCCAGGCGCAGGCGTTCGGGTGCCTCGAGATCCTCCGGGCAGGCCAGGTAGCGATCCGCGGCGGCCTGGGCCTCGGCCTGCAGGCGGCGCCATTCGCGCACGTCATCCAGCCAGCAGCGGCCGGTGACGGTCTCGTAGTACTCGTGGGCGATTGCGTCTTTGCTCATGGGGCGTTCCAGGCAGGGGATACAGCCCTAGACCGCGGCTGACGCCGGGGGTGCCCGCCTCAGACGTCGAAGAAATCCACGTGGCCGTTTTCCAGGGTGTAGTAGGCGCCCACCACCTTGACCTGGCCCTTCTGTTGCGGCGCGAGCAGGGTCGGTTCGGAGGCTGCGCGCAGCCGCCTGACCGTGCGTTGCACGTTGCTGCGCACCGCCGCTTCCAGCAGATCCGGCGGGTTGCCGACCCGGGCGCTGAGCACTGCCGGCAGGATGGGTTCGATCATGGCGCCGATGGCACCGGGATAGAGGGCGTTCTGCTCCACCACCGCCACCGCGGCCTCCACCGCGCCGCACTTCTCGTGGCCCATCACCACGATCAGCGGCACCCCCAGCTGGCTGATGGCGTACTCCACCGAGCCCAGGGCGGTGGTGTCCAGGGTATTGCCGGCGTTGCGCACGATAAACAGCTCGCCCAGGCCGCGCCCGAACAGCAGTTCCGGCGAGACCCGCGAATCCGAGCAGGACACCAGCACGCAGAAGGGGGTCTGGCCCTTGGCGATCGCCAGGCGCCGGTCGCGATTGGTTTCCCCGTGCAGCGGCTGGTCGTCCATGAAGCCCTGGTTGCCGTCGATCAGCCGTTGCAGGGCCTGCTCGGCGGTGAGGGTGGTGTGGGCCTTGGTCGGGGCCGCCAGGGCGGGCAGGGCCAGGGGTGCCAGGGCGGCGGCCAGCGGCAGGCAGCAGGCGCACTGGAGGACTTGGCGACGCGACAGGGTGGGCTTCATCGGGACACCTCTTGGCGTGGGGGCGTGCCGGTACTGCGGTCTCCAGCGCTTGAGACAACTATTGTCGCCCGCCGCCGATCCCGCCAGGCGCGGCGCCCGGTATCCGACCCGCGGAAAGGCGCCGGGCAAGAAAAAGCCGCGTCGAGACGCGGCTTCGGGGTGGGCTCAGGCAGGGCTTACTGGCGGGCCAGCACCGTGCTGCGACCGGCCTTGGGCGCGCCCGGCAGAGGGCTCAGCGCGCCGGTTTCCAGCCAGCGGCGGACGCGGGTGGCGTCGGCCATGTGGGTGAACTTGCCAAAGGCGTCCATCACCACGAAGGCCACCGGACGACCGGCCATCACGGTGCGCATCACCAGGCAGTGACCGGCCTTGTCGGTGTAGCCGGTCTTGGTCAGCTGCACGCTCCAGTCGGCGTTGTAGACCAGGTGGTTGGTGTTGCGAAAGCCCAGCACATAGTTGGGATTGTGGAAGGCCTGGGTCTTTTCCGGGGTGGTGCTGAGCTGGCCGAGCAGCGGATAGTGCTCGGTGGCCTTGAGCAGGGTGACCAGGTCACGCGCGGTGGAGACGTTCAGCGGCGACAGGCCGGTGGGCTCGGCGTAGCGGGTGTTTCTCATGCCCAGGGCACGGGCCTTGGCATTCATGGCGGCGACGAAGGCCCGCTGGCCACCCGGATAGTGGTGGGCAAGGCTGGTGGCGGCGCGGTTTTCCGAGGACATCAGCGCCAGTTGCAGCATGTCGCGACGGGTCAGCTGGCTGCCCAGGCGCACCCGCGAGAAGATGCCGCGCATGGCCGGATTCTCGCTGATGTCGATGTCGATGGTCTGCTCCAGCGGCAGCCGGGCATCGAGCACCACCATGGCGGTCATCAGCTTGGTCACCGAAGCGATGGGGGCGACCTGGTCGGGATTCTGGGAAAACAGCACCTGGTTGGTCTTGAGGTCGACGACCAGGGCGTGGTTCGAGGCCAGGCGCTGGGCGGTGGCGGCGGCCGC
Source organism: Pseudomonas sp. GM_Psu_1 (assembly GCF_026544185.1). NCBI lineage: Bacteria > Pseudomonadati > Pseudomonadota > Gammaproteobacteria > Pseudomonadales > Pseudomonadaceae > Pseudomonas > Pseudomonas sp. GM_Psu_1. The sequence goes on along the minus strand of NZ_JALNUX010000019.1, from coordinate 36,768 downwards.
GGCCTTGACCTTTGGTGGGGTCTGGGCCAGGACGGCCGGACTCAGCCCGACCAAGCCAGCCAGCAACAGGCCGGCAAGTTGATGACAGATCTTCACGGTGGCAGCTCTCGAAAAGGGGGCGGGGTTAGAACAACCGCGAACGGCAATGCCCCTTGCAGATCAAGGACATTGCTCAGAGATTTCACGTCTTTTATCACCCGGAATGTCGGCTGGGAATCCGACAAGGCAGCTTTTTACACAGCGCGCTGGCAAAAAGTCACAATTAGTTGCAGATGGGCGACGGACGGCAGGGATGGCGGAGCGAAAGGGCGCCCGAGAGACCTCGGGCGCCTTGCCTTTCAGTCGTGGGCTTCCTGGGCGGCGGGGCCGAGCATGCTGCCGGTGACCAGGTAGCGCTCGTGCCAGGCCAGCGCCTCGGGCAGCAGGTGCGGGGTGTGCTTGCCGTGGCTGCCGGCCAGGGCGCGCTCGAAGTAGTCCGCCAGCGCCGGACGGAAATTCGGGTGCACGCAGTGCTCGAGGATGGCCCGGGCGCGCTGCTTGGGACTGAGCATGCGCAGGTCGGCCAGGCCCTGGTCGGTGACGATCACCGAGACATCGTGCTCGGTGTGGTCGACGTGGCTGACCATGGGCACCAGGGTCGAGATCAGCCCGTTCTTGGCGGTGCTCGGCGCCATGAACACCGACAGATAGGCGTTGCGGGCGAAGTCGCCGGAGCCGCCGATGCCGTTCATCATCCCTGTGCCCATCTGGTGAGTGGAGTTGACGTTGCCATAGAGGTCGGCTTCGAGCATGCCGTTGAGGGCGATGCAACCCAGCCGCCGCACCAGTTCCGGGTGATTGCTGACCCCCTGCTGGCGCAGGATGATGCGCTTGCGCAGCGACTCGGCGTGCTCGACGAAGCGTTCGATGCCCGCCGGGCTCAGGGAGAAGGAGGTGGCCGAGGCCAGCTCCATCTTGCCGCTGATGAGCAGTTCCAGCATGCCGTCCTGAATCACCTCGGTGAAGGCGGTCAGCCCCTCGAACTCGCTCTCGGCCAGGCCCTGCATGAAGGCGTTGGCGATGTTGCCGACCCCCGACTGGATGGGCAGCAGATTGGCCGGGATGCGCCCCTGGCGGACTTCGAAGCGGAGGAAATCCAGCAGGTGCGTGGCGATGGCCTGGGAGGCGGCGTCCGGCGCCTTGAACGGACTGTTGCGGTCGGGGGCGTCGGTCTCCACCACGGCCACCACCTTGTCCAGCGGCACCTCGAGATAGGGCGAGCCGATGCGGTCGCCGGGGTGCGCCAGTGGAATCGGCGTGCGGTGGGGCGGCAGGGCACCGTCGGTGTAGATGTCGTGCATGCCGTCCAGGGCGTCGGGCTGCCAGCGATTGACCTCGAGGATCACCGCATCGGCCATGTCCAGCCAAGTCTTGTTGTTGCCCACCGAGGAGGAGGGCACCAGCAGCCCGTCTTCGCGAATGGCGGCGATCTCCACCACGGCCACGTCGATCTTGCCGAAGAAGCCATAGCGGACCTTTTCCGCCAGCTGGCCGAGGTGGATGTCCATGTAGTCCAGGCCACCGGCGTTGATGCGGCTGCGGAGCTCCGGATCGGACTGGAAGGGCACCCGCAACTCGATGCCATCGACCCGCGCCAGGGCGCCGTCCAGCTCCGGTGCGGTGGACGCGCCGGTCAGCACCTTGATGCGAAAGGGCTCGCCGGCGCCGTGACTGGCGGTGATGCGCTGGGCCAGGGCACCGGGCACGGCCTTGGGATAACCGGCCCCGGTGAAGCCGCTCATGCCCACGGTCATGCCGTGACGAATGAACTGCGAGGCCTGCTCGGCGCTCTGGCGCTTGGCGGCGAAACCGGGGTGGCGAATACGGTGGGACATGACGACCTCTGCGGGTGTTATCGAAAGCACACTAAGAATGTGGATTCTACGCCGAAGGGATGCTTAGGTCCCTAAGCAAAAGGTCGGGTGGGAGGGGAATTTTGGAAAGTGGGGTGGGTTGGGCGATAGCGAAGCCCAACGCTTTGAGCTTTGATCAATCCTCAGGCGGATTACCGAGTACTTTGATGGTTTTTGTTTCGCCCCCACGGGCGAGTTACTTTTGCCAGTCGCGGCTGCGCGCCCCGGACAAAAGTAACCAAAAACGCTGTCCCCACGTTTCGGCCCTACGCTGCGCTCCGGGTCCCCTCGCTTCGGTGCCGCTCCGGGGGCGCGGCACGAAGGGGCCTCCTGCCCCTCGCGCCTTGCTCGGCGTCCTGCCTCGCAACCCCCCGCGACACCTACACTCGGCCTCACTGACGGGGACGGGTGCGCCAGCCTAGGACTCCAGTGTTCACAAGATCTGTAGCGTGAAAACCACGTCTTTATCGCGGCCATGGGCCGCTCCTACAGAAGTCGGATATCCCGTAGGAGCGGCCCATGGCCGCGATTTCCGGTGTCAGGTCGTAACGGCGTTTTCTACAAGTGAGCTTAGTCGGGACCAGTGGATAAGGCTTCGCCGTTGTCCACGCTACGGACGGTTATGGCTCTTCAACTAAAACTTTCAGGCGCGTGAAACCGCCCCGTTCAGAAGGGCGAACGCCAGTGTCGTGGAGTGGGTCGAGCCGCATGGATGCGGCGAGAGGTCCAGTGGGCCAAGGACGGCCCATCTGGAACGACCCCGGAACGGCGCTGGTGTGAGCGGACCCGGAGCGAAGCGTAGGGCCGGATGGTCGGGGCAAGCGATTTTGGTTACTTTTGTCGCGACTGACAAAAGTGACTCGCTCGGGAGAGCGAAACAAGAAGTGCCAGCAAAACTCGGTAAACAGCCAGGGCACCAATGAGTCTTGGTACTGGCTCCGCTTAGTTGGGCTTCGCTATCGCTCAACCCAACCTACGCCGATCCGCCCGGATCACCACGACCCAGGCGTTGGGCACCGAACGCCCAGCTACCCCTCACGCCACCATCATGATCCACGGCACCCCGATCCCCAGCAGCACCAGCAGGAACAGCGCCCCGAAGATCGTCCCCAGCCGCCAGTAGTCGGCGCTGGGCAGGTAGCCGCTGCCGTAGTACACCGGGCTCGGTCCGGTGCCGTAGGGGGTGATGATGCCCATCAGCCCCAGGGAGGTACCCAGCAGCAGGGCGAACACCGGCAGGTCGATGCCGGGGATGCCCATGCCGGCGGCCAGCATCACCGGCAGCAGCGCGGTGGTATGGGCGGTGGAGCTGGCGAAGAGGTAGTGGGCGAGGAAGAAGACCACCACCAGCACCACCATGGCGGTGCCGGCATGGAAGCCGCCCAGATGGCCGGCGACCCACTGGCCGAACCAGGCGACGAAGCCGACCCGGGTCAGGCCATCGGCCAGGGCCACCAGGGTGGCGAACCAGGCGAAGGTGTTCCAGGCGGCCTTGTTGCCCAGGGCGTCGTTCCAGGTGATGACCTTGAGCAACAACATCAGCACGATCACCAGGATGCCCACCAGCGCCGGATCGGCCCAAGCGGCACCGAAGATCCACAGCGCCAGGGCACCGATCACCAGGGCCAGCAGCAGCTTTTCGTCGCGCGTCAGCGGGCCGAGTGCGGCCAGTTCCTTGGCCGCCCACAGCGGCACCTGGTCGTTGCGCTTGATCTCCGGCGGATACAGCCAGTAGGCCAGCAGCGGCAGTAGGGCCAGCAGGAGGATGCCCATGGGCGCGGCGGCGATGAACCACTGGCCCCAGCTGATGTGCACCTGGGCGGTCTTCTCGATCAGGGCGGCGGCCAGCAGGTTGGGCGCCAGGGCGGTGAGGAAGAGGGTGCTGGTGACGCAGGTGGAGGAGATCGCCACCCACATCAGGTAGGAGCCGATGCGCCGCGCGCTGGGGTCGTTGGGCTTGGAATCGTAGAGCAACGGCAGATTGCGGATCACCGGGTAGACGGTGCCGCCGCTGCGCGCCGTGTTGGACGGGGTGAAGGGCGCCAGTGCCAGGTCCGCCAGCATCACCGCATAGCCCAGGGTCAGGGTCCGCCGACCCATGGCCTTGACCAGCAGCAGCGCGATGCGCCGCCCGAGTCCGGTCCTCTCGTAGCCCAGGGCGAACATGAAGGCACTGAAGATCAGCCAGACGGTGTTGTTGGAAAAGCCCGCCAGGCCCCATTTCAGCGCCTCCTGGGGCGCCCGGAAGCCGGGGGTGGCCAGTTGCGCCGGACTGAACAGCACCCAGGGCGCCAGCAGGGCCGCCAGGGCCACGCCGATCAGGCCGATCACCGCGCCGGGCAGGGGCTCGAGGATCAGCCCCACCACCACGCCGGCGAACAGGGCGAAGTACAGCCAGGCATGAACGGGCAGGCCGTCGGGAGCCGGCAGCAGCGCCAGCAGTCCGGTGACGGCGAGGGGCAGCAGGAATTTCCAGGTGGTACGCATCGGGCGCTCGCAGATTCCGGTGGTCTCGGGAAACCGGCCTGGGCCGGGACGGCTGACGCTGCGGTTACAAGGACGGTGCGGTCAGCGGCCGTCAGCTTTGCAAAGGCCGAGGGCCTTTCCCAGCGTTCTGGCCGTGGTCATTCGTCGCAGTCGGGCGGGCTTAGGTTCCCCTGGCATTCTTTCGCTATCGAGAATGACTTGCAACAACGCTGGGGCTCCTGTCGGCGTCGATTGCGCCCAGGCCCCGCGCTGGCGAACAATCGGGCGTTCCGCCAACGACAACAATACGAGGAGCGACACCATGAAATACCGCCTGGGAGAACAGCGGGTCGAGGCCCATCCACAGAGCTGGGTCGCGCCCACCGCCGCGGTGATCGGCAAGGTACGCCTGGACGAGGGTGCCAGCGTCTGGTTCGGCGCGGTGCTGCGTGGCGACAACGAGCTGATCCATATCGGCCCGGACAGCAATGTCCAGGACGGCGCCGTGCTGCACACCGATCCCGGCTCGCCGCTGACCCTGGGGCGCGGCGTCACCGTTGGCCACCAGGCCATGCTGCATGGCTGCGAGATCGGCGACGGCAGCCTGATCGGCATCCACGCCGTGGTGCTCAACGGCGCGCGCATCGGGCGCAACTGCCTGGTGGGCGCCAATGCCCTGGTTACCGAGAACGCGGTGATCCCCGACGGCTCCCTGGTGCTCGGCTCGCCGGCCAAGGTGGTCCGCGCCCTCAGCGAAGCCCAGCAGGCGCAGCTGGCAGCCAATGCCCAGGTCTATGTGGCCAATGCGCGGCGCTATCTGGAAGAGTTGTTCGAGCAGGGGGAGTAGAAGAGCTCGGGAGCCGCACTCTGCGCTGGATGACCCTCTCTCTAAGGGGAGAGGGCTGGGGTGAGGGTCGAGCCGCTCCCGCCTGTTGGGCTTCGCTGCGCTCAACACCGGCTGCGTAGCGTGGAAAACGGCGCAGCCTTTTCCACATGGAGATCAGGTGCCAAGCGCGCCCTCACCCCAACCCTCTCCCAGTGGGAGAGGGGGTTGTTCGAGCAGGCGTTCGTTGCCAGCGTCAAAGGCAGATTCGCTCCATTGTCGTCACGCCATCCACTAGCGCGGAACCACCCCCTCTCCCAAGGGGAGAGGGGGCTGTTCGAGCAGGCGTTCGTTGCCAGCGCCAAAGGCAGATTCTCTCCATTGTCGCCAGGCCATCCGCTAGCGCGGAACCACCCCCTCTCCCTCAGGGAGAGGGCTGGGGTGAGGGTGAAACCACTCCAGCCCGTTGGGCTTCGCTGCGCTCAACACCGGCTGCGTAGCGTGGAAAACGGCGCAGCCTTTTCCACATGGAGATCAGGTGCCAGGCGCGCCCTCACCCCGCCCCTTTCCCGAGGGGAGAGGGGGTTGTTGGAGCAGGCGTTCGTTTTTAGCGCCAAAGGCGGATTCGCTCCATTGTCGCCAGGCCATCCGCTAGCGCGGAACCACCCCTCTCCGGGTGAGGGAAGGCCAGGAACTGATCGCGGCCATGGGCCGCTCCTACAGATCAGGAAACACCTGTAGGAGCGGTCGCTACGGCGCACCGGCATGGCCGCGATGAGCCTCTACCTCACGGCTTCTCGAACCGATAGAACAGATTCGGCTCGCTGACCACATACAGCCGGCCCTGGTCGTCCATGGCCACGCCTTCGGCCTGGGGCACGCTGCGGCTGAGGCCGTGCTGGCCGCGCAGCAGTGACAGCGAGCTGATCGGCTTGCCGTCGTCGTCCAGTTCCAGCACCAGCCGCGACTGATCCGAGAGCGCCAGCAGGTGGCCGGTGCCGGGGTCGAATTGCAGGCTGGAAAGATCGCGCACGAACAGGCGGCGATCGCGTTGCGGATCCGTGCGCAGCGACAGCGCCTGCAGGCCTTCGAAGGCTTCGCTGCCGAGACCTTCGATCTCGTAGATGCGCACCGGATCGCTTTCCTTGGCGACGAAGAAGCGCTCGCGCGCCGCGTCGTAGGCCAGGCCTTCGTTGCCGCGGTTGTCGCTTTGCACGTCGCTGAGGCTGAAGGGGTGACTGACCTGGCGGTCGTCGATGTCCACCACCCGGGTGTCGGCACCGATCCGTACCCGCACCAGTCGCTGACGGCGCTCTTCGCTGATCATGTAGACGCCGGGGGCGATGTACTCGATGGCCTCCGGATCGCTGAAGCCCTTGAGCTCCACCTGGCGCAGCAGGCGGCCGTCCAGGTCCAGTTCGAGAAAGCGCGCCGGCTTGTTGGTGACGCTGACCAGGGTGCGGCGGTCGGGGTCGAAGCTCAGCGCCGAGACGTCGGTGATGCCGTCGCCGATGGGCCTGGCCTCGACGGTGACCCGGTAGCCCGGCAGCCACAGCGAGCGGGCCTGGCGGCTTTCGGCCTGGAGCTGGCTCTGGACGTTGAACCAGAGCCGCTCGAACAGTCGGTGCTGCTGGGCCACCAGGGTCAGGGCCAGCAGCAGGGCCCCGCCCAGCAGGGCGCCCAGGGTGCGAGGGGAAAACAGCGGGAACATCGACAGGGTCCTGAGGCGGTAATGCCGCGCAGCCTAAGGGCGCGACCCTGAATTCAAGCTGAATAGGCGCTCACTGCGCCGCGGCGGACACCTTGTGAAACACGTGGAAGAGATTGGGTTCACCAATCATGTAGAGATTGCCGGCTTCGTCGAGGGCCACGCCTTCCGGTTGCTCCATGGTCGCCTTGAGACCGTGCAGGCCGCTTCTGAGGCTGATGAAGCTGACCGGCTGGCCGTCCGCGGTCAGCTCCACCAGGGTGTGGGACTGGTCGGACAGTGCCAGCAGGTGACCGGTGCGCGGATCGACCGCCACCGCGGAATAGTCGATTACCAGCTGCTTGAGCGCAAAGGGCTGCAGGTTGCCGGAGACGCCGCGGCCGTCGCTGGCCAGGGTGAAGAGGGCGGCCGGATCGCGTTCCTTGCTGAGGATCAGCCGCTGGTGCCGCGGATCCCAGGCGATGCCTTCGAAGCCCTTGTTGCCGGCGTCGGGAAAGCCCAGGTCGTGGTGTTCGAAGGTGTTGGCGTCCAGTTCGCGGGCGTCGTCGGCCAGCTGGAACAGCGATAGCCGCCGCTGGCGCTCGTCGACGATGGCCAGGCGCCCGTCTTCCAGAGCGGTCACCCCTTCGAGGTTGGAGACGTTGCGGATCGGGATGCGTCTGAGGATGTCGCCGGTCAGGCTCAGTTGCACCAGATAGGGGGTGCTGCCGGTGACGGCGAGGAGGGTGCGGGTACGGGGATCGTAGGTGAGGTCGGAGGTCTCGGCCTCGGCCAGGCCCGGCAGTGGCTTGCCCTGGATCACTGCCTGGTAGTCCGGCAGCCAGACCGCCTGGGCGCGCACTTCAGGCGGCGTGCGGTATTCCTGCCACCAGAGCAGCGCCCGGTCGTTCCAGTGCCAGACGAAGGTGAGGACGATCAGCACCAGCAAAACGAAGGCGGGGAGGAGGCGCGACAGGATGAGGCGGGGGAGTCTGGACATGCGGGCTCGGACGGCTTCTTGTTAGAGCGTCGCGGCCGTGCCGACACACCGTCGCCAGGCACCGGCCAGGCGACGGTGGGTGGCGGGGTTATAGCACGCGCGTTTCGAAGCGGCTAACGTCCGGCAGCTCCAGCACCAGGTCATCGCCCACGTTGAGAGGTCCGACACCTACCGGCGTGCCGGTGAGGATGACGTCGCCCGGTTGCAGGGAGAAATGCCCGGCGATGGTCTGGATCAGCGGCAGGATGGGGTTGAGCATGTCGCGACTGTTGCCGTCCTGGCGCACTTCGCCGTTGATGGTCAGGCGCACCGGGATGTCGGCCAGGTCCTCGAAGGCATCGCCCGGCACGAAGGGCGCGAGCACGCAGGCGCCGTCGAAGCTCTTGGCGATCTCCCAGGGATAGCCCTTTTCCTTGAGGCGGCTCTGCACGTCCCTGAGGGTCAGGTCCAGGGAGGGAGCGAAGCCGGAGATGGCGTCGCGCACTTCCTCGGCCGACGGCTTCTTCGATAGCGGCTTGCCGATCAGCACGGCGATCTCGGCCTCGTAGTGCACCGAACCCTGATCGGTGGGGATGGCGAAACCCTCGGCCACCGGCACCACGCAGCTGGCCGGCTTGATGAACAGCAGGGGCTCGGTGGGAACCGGGTTGTTCAGCTCCTTGGCGTGCTCGGCGTAGTTGCGGCCGATGCAGACGACCTTGCCCAGGGGGAAGTGGATCTTGGTGCCATCGAGGTACTGGTGCTGGTAGGCCATCTTGTGCTCCTGGTGAGTGGCGTCTGCTGGCGATCTTAACCAAAAGCGGAGGCCGCGGCGCGGTCCTGGTCGCAAGGTGCTCATGGTCGCCCTGAGAAAGCTTCAGGTCGCAACCGGACCTGCATCCGGTGGCTCATGCTAAGATAGCGACCCCTTTGCCGCTGGCTGACCTGGCCTGCGCCGCGCCGGCATCCTTCTCCCTGGACACTCTGGATTCAACGCAGATGAGCAAGACTTCCCTCGACAAGAGCAAGATCCGCTTCCTTCTCCTGGAAGGCGTCCACCAGTCCGCCGTGGATATCCTCAAGTCCGCGGGTTACAGCAACATCGAGTACGTCACCAGCTCTCTGCCGGATGCCCAGCTCAAGGAAAAGATCGCCGACGCCCACTTCATCGGCATCCGCTCGCGCACCCAGCTCACCGAAGAGGTGTTCGACTGCGCCAAGAAGCTGGTCGCCGTCGGCTGCTTCTGCATCGGCACCAACCAGGTCGACCTGCAGGCCGCCCGCGAGCGCGGCATCGCCGTGTTCAACGCCCCCTATTCCAACACCCGTTCGGTGGCCGAGCTGGTGCTGGCCGAGGCCATCCTGCTGCTGCGCGGCATCCCGGCCAAGAACGCCTCCTGCCACCGCGGCGGCTGGATCAAGAGCGCGGCCAACTCCTTCGAGATCCGCGGCAAGAAGCTGGGCATCATCGGCTACGGGTCCATCGGCACCCAGCTGTCGGTCCTGGCCGAGGGCCTGGGCATGCAGGTGTTCTTCTATGACGTCATCACCAAACTGCCCCTGGGCAACGCCCAGCAGGTCGGCTCCCTGACCGAACTGCTCGGCATGAGCGACATCGTCACCCTGCACGTACCGGAAACCCCCGCCACCCAGCTGATGATCGGCGAGCGCGAGATCCGCGCGATCAAGAAGGGCGGCATTCTGATCAACGCCGCCCGCGGCACCGTGGTCGACCTCGACGCCCTGGCCGCCGCCATCAAGGACGAGCACCTGATCGGCGCCGCCATCGACGTCTTCCCGGTGGAGCCGCGCTCCAACAACGACGAATTCGTCTCGCCGCTGCGTGGCCTGGACAATGTCATCCTGACCCCGCACATCGGTGGCTCCACCGCCGAGGCCCAGGCCAACATCGGCCTGGAAGTGGCCGAGAAGCTGGTCAAGTACAGCGACAACGGTACCTCGGTGTCCTCGGTCAACTTCCCCGAAGTGGCCCTGCCGTCGCACCCGGGCAAGCACCGCCTGCTGCACATCCACCAGAACGTGCCGGGCGTGCTGTCGGAGATCAACCGCGTCTTCTCCGAGAGCGGCATCAACATCTCCGGTCAGTACCTGCAGACCGACGAGAAGGTCGGCTACGTGGTGATCGACGTCGACGCCGAGTATTCCGACCTGGCCCAGGAAAAGCTGCAGAACGTCAAGGGCACCATCCGCTGCCGCGTGCTGTTCTAAGCTGCCAGGTGGCATGAAAAAGCCCCGGTCGGGTTCGCCTGACCGGGGCTTTTTTTGTGAGGTGGTGCTTTTAATCGCGGCCATGGGCCGCTCCTACAAAAATATCGCCCCCTGTAGGAGCGGCCGCATCGGCGGACCGCCATGGCCGCGATAAACGCCGTAGCGTGGATAACGGCGCAGCCTTATCCACTGGCCGTGCATGAGCTCACCTGTGGAAAACGCTGGCGCGGTTTTCCACGCTACGGGTGGCTCAGCTGCGCTCCAGCCGCTCCACGCCCTGGGCGGTGCCCAAGAGCAGCACGTCCGCCGGGCGGGCGGCGAAGAGGCCGTTGGCGACCACGCCGACGATGTTGTTGATCCTGGCTTCCAGGCCCACCGGATCGACGATGTGCATGTTGTGCACATCGAGGATGACGTTGCCGTTGTCGGTCACCACGCCGTCGCGGTACTCGGGGTCGCCGCCCAGTTTCACCAGCTCGCGGGCCACGTGGCTGCGGGCCATGGGGATGACTTCCACCGGCAGCGGGAATTCGCCGAGGACGTCGACGCGCTTGCTGGCGTCGGCGATGCAGATGAACTTGCGTGCTACGGCGGCGACGATCTTCTCGCGGGTCAGGGCCGCGCCGCCGCCCTTGATCAGATTGAGGTGGCCGTCGGCTTCGTCGGCGCCGTCCACATAGAATTCCAGGTCGCTGACACCGTTGAGGTCATAGACGGTGATGCCATGGCTTTTCAACCGGTCGGCGGTGGCCTGGGAACTGGCCACGGCGCCATCGAACTCCAGCTTGTGCTTGGCCAGCAGGTCGATGAAGAAGTTGGCGGTCGAGCCGGTGCCCACGCCGACCACGCTGTCGCGGGAGAGCTGGGGGAGGATGAGGTCGACCGCGGCCTGGGCGACGGCCTGCTTGAGCTGGTCCTGATTCATGGGGGTATCCGCGAAAACGGGTGGAGGGTCGCCGATTATAGCCGCTCGGACGGCCTGGCTAACCCACCCGGAGGTGCCCGTAGTAGACTTTTCGCCCCCGCCGCACCCACCGGATCGCTCCGCCGATGCTCGAACACTATGTGAAGAAGACCCTGCTCGCCCCCGTCTACGACGTGGCCATCGAAACGCCCCTGCAACCGGCGCGGGCGCTGTCCGAGCGATTGGGCTGCCAGGTGCTGCTCAAGCGCGAAGATCTGCAGCCGGTGTTCTCCTTCAAGATCCGCGGTGCCTACACCAAGCTGGCCAGCCTTTCGGCCAGCGAAAAGGCCCGTGGCGTGATCACCGCCAGCGCCGGCAACCACGCCCAGGGCCTGTCCCTGGCGGCCCGCGAACTGGGGGTGCGGGCGATCATCGTGATGCCGCGCACCACGCCGGAGCTCAAGGTCATCGGCGTGCAATCGCGTGGCGGCGAGGTGGTGCTGCACGGCGACGCCTTTCCCGAGGCCCTGGCCGAGGCGCTGCGCCTGGCCGACGAGCAGGGCTACACCTTCGTCCCGCCTTACGATGATCCCGACGTCATCGCCGGTCAGGGCACCGTGGCCATGGAGATCCTGCGCCAGCATCCTGGTCGGCTGGATGCCATCTTCGTCCCCGTGGGCGGTGGTGGCCTGATCGCCGGGGTCGCCGCCTATGTGAAGTACCTGCGCCCCGAGATCAGGATCATCGGTGTCGAACCGGACGATTCCAACTGCCTGCAGCAGGCCATGGCCGCCGATGAGCGCGTGGTGCTGCCGCGAGTCGGGCTGTTCGCCGACGGCGTGGCCGTGGCCCAGATCGGCCACCACACCTTCGAGATCTGCCGCCGTTATGTCGATGAGGTCATCACCGTCAGCTCGGATGAGATCTGCGCGGCGATCAAGGACATCTACGACGATACCCGCTCCATCACCGAGCCCTCGGGCGCCCTGGGCGTGGCGGGGATCAAGAAATACGCCGAGCGGGAAGGTTCGAGCGGCCAGGTGCTGGTGGCCATCGACTCCGGCGCCAACATCAATTTCGATCGGCTGAGACACGTGGCCGAGCGCGCCGAACTGGGCGAGCAGCGCGAAGCCATCATCGCCGTGACCATTCCCGAGCGGCCGGGCAGCTTCCGCGCCTTCTGCGAGGCCCTGGGCCGGCGACAGATCACCGAATTCAACTACCGCTACCACACTGGCGAAGAGGCCCACATCTTCGTCGGCGTCCAGACCCATCCCCAGCGCGATCCGCGCGACGCCCTCATCCAGGCCCTGCGCGACCAGGGTTTTCCGGTGCTGGACCTGACCGACAACGAGCTGGCCAAGCTGCATATCCGCCACACCGTGGGCGGCCACGCGGCGCGGGTCGGCCAGGAGCAGGTGTTCCGCTTCGAATTCCCCGAGCGCCCCGGGGCGCTGTTCGACTTCCTCGAAAAGCTGGGCGGGCGCTGGAACATCAGCATGTTCCATTACCGCAACCACGGCGCGGCGGACGGGCGGGTGTTCGCGGGGCTGGAAGCCAGCCAGGCCGAGCGGGAAGAGCTGCTGGCGACCCTGGATGCCATCGGCTATCGCTACTGGGACGAGACGGAGAATCCGGCGTACCGGTTGTTCCTGGGCTGAGGTCCGGTGGTGTTGGGCTTCGCTGCAGGTAGGGTGGACAACGGCGCAGCCTTATCCACGCTACGGCGATGATCGCGGCCATGGGCCGCTCCTACAGGGAATGATGTTCTTGTAGGCGCGACCGCAGCGGCGGACCGCCATGGCCGCGATGCGCCCACAAGCCCACGCTGGACCAGACCGCCCCCTCTCCCTCGGGGAGAGGGCTGGGGTGAGGGTAGCCCCATACCGGAAGGTGCCACCTGCTGGACTTTGCGGCGCCCAGCGCCAAGCTACGGGTAGGGTGGACAACGGCGCAGCCTTATCCACCGTTGGCACCGCGGCTCGTCTGCGGAAAAGGCTGCGCCGTTTTCCACGCTACGGGTAAGCGCAATTGATCGCGGCCATGGCGGTCCGCCGATGCGGCCGCTCCTACGGTCAAGCCTGTAGGAGCGGCCCATGGCCGCGATTGGTATTTGGCGCAAAAAGTGGAAAACGCTGCGCGGTTTTCCGCGCTACGCGCTGCGGAGCCCAACCGCCCCTTCTCCCTGCGGGAGAGGGTTGGGTGAGGATGACCACGCGCCAGACGCTCGACACCAACCTACGAAGCCAGCGGCTCCACTCGGATATCCGTCAATCCATGCACCTCCGCCTGGCGCAGGATGGCTGCGGCGGGAGCATCGGCGCGCGGCAGGGCCAGGCTGTTCTCGGCGTCGGCGCGCAGCTGTTCCAGCACGGCCAGGGCGGCTTCGTGCGGGGCGAGACTGGCCTGCGGATGCTCGAGGTCGAGCTGGCGGGACTCGCCGTCCTTGCGGTAGTGGACGCGAAACATGGGCATGGCGGCGGCCTCGGGGCGGGTTTCTACACAGACTTCCCCGAGCGCACCGCCGTTCCGATCTACTTGAGGATGACCAGTTTGCCCTTGAGGGCGACACCGGCCATGAGGGCACCGGCGTGGCACTCGTAGCGGGTGGGGTCGCTCCACTCGTTCTTCTTGTAGTAGCTGGTGATGTCGGTGACCGCATTGGCACCGGCGGCCTTGGCCGCTTCCTGCAGGCGGATCAGCGCCGATTGCAGCACCCAGCGGCAGGCGACCTCGTCGGTCTTGTTGAAGGCGTTGGTCTTCTGGTTGGTGGTGATGCTGGAGTTGACCACCGTGGCCTTGCCCGGCACCGGGTTGCCGGCCAGATAGAACTTCACGCTGCCATCCAGGCGCTTGGCGGCCAGGGCTTCCTGGACGACTTCGGCGAAGGGCAGTTGCAGGGTGGTGTCGCGGGCCTGGGCGGCGCCGGGCAGCAGCGCGGCCAGGCTCAGGGTGAGGGCGAGGGTGGAGGTGAGGATACGCATGGTGACTTCCTTGTGGTGGTGGGGATGACTGTTTAACCCAGAACGCCCGCTCCGTCAGCCGCGGGACCGGCGTTCTGTGCTATCGCGCAGGCCGCGAATGGTCACTCCGCGGCGGCTGCGGGGGCCGGCAACTGCAGTTGCCGGCGGATGTCGGCGTCGAGCAGCTGGACCCATTTGTTGTAGTTGCGATGGATGCGCTCGCCGTCGTAGTCGAGGCCGGCGCTGTCGCGGTAGCGGATCTGGTAGCCCTTGGTGCTGTAGGGGATGTCGACCCAGGCCTGGTGGCGATCGCGCACCACGATGCTGGCGACCACCAGGCCGGGGCTCTCCTGGCCGACGCTCCAGCCACGACGTTCCAGGGTATCGACGATGGCGCGGCGGACATCGGCGGCGTTCTCCGCCCGATCCGCCGGAAAGACCTCCTGGGGCGTCACCAGGGGCGCGCGGGTGCAGGCCGCCAGGAACAGCAGAGCGGAGACGAGCAGCAGGCGACGCAACATGGGCATACCTCGGGATAGGGTCATCAGGACCAGCGGCGGAAGATCAGCGAGGTGTTCACCCCGCCAAAGGCGAAATTGTTGTTCATCACATGGTCCGTGCGCAGCGCGCGTGGCCCGCCACGCAGATAGTCCAGCTCGCCGCACTGGGGATCCAGTTCGTCGAGGTTGAGGGTGGGCACGAACAGCTCCTCGTTCATCATGGCGATGCTGAACCAGGATTCCAGGGCGCCGCAGGCACCCAGGGTATGGCCCAGGTAGCTCTTCTGCGAGCTGATGGGCATGCGGGCGCCGAACAGCGCCTGGGTGGCGCGGGTCTCGGCGATGTCGCCCTGTTCGGTGGCGGTGCCGTGGCCGTTGACGTAGCCGATGGCGTCCGGGGTCAGCCCGGCGTCTTCCAGGGCCAGCTCCATGGCGCGTTGCATGGTGGCCTGCTCGGGACGGGTGGAGTGCTGGCCATCGGCGTTGCTGCCGAAGCCGACGATCTCGGCGTGGATACGCGCACCTCGCGCCTGGGCGTGTTCCAGCTCCTCCAGCACCAGGATGCCGGCGCCTTCGCCGATCACCAGGCCGTCGCGACTGCGGTCGTAGGGACGCGGCGAGGTGTGGGGGGCGTCGTTGCGCAGGCTGGTGGCATAGAGGGTGTCGAAGACCATGGCCTCGCTGGGACAGAGTTCTTCGGCGCCGCCGGCCAGCATCAGCGGCAGGCGCCCGAACTTGATGGCCTCGTAGGCGTAGCCGATGCCCTGGCTGCCGCTGGTGCAGGCGCTGGAGGTGGGGATCAAGCGGCCCTTGAGACCAAAGAACAGACTCAGGTTGGCGGCCGCCGTGTGCGGCATCATGCGCACATAGGTATTGGCGTTGAGGCCCACCGCGGCGTCGCTGAGCAGCATGTTGGCCAGGGCCTTGATGTCGTCGGTGCTGCCGGTGGAGGAGCCGCAGGCCACGCCCATGCGGCCGTCGGTGATGCGCGGGTCGTCCAGCAGCCCGGCATCGGCCAGGGCGCGCTCGCCGGCGGCTACCGCCAGCTGTGAGACCCGCCCCATGCTGCGCAACTGCTTGCGGGTCCAGTGGCCGGGTACCTGGAAGTCGACGATGGGACCGCCCAGACGGGTGTTCATCTCGGTGTAGCGATCCCAGGCGTCCATGCGGCGGATGCCGCTGTGGCCGGCGAGGAAATGGTCGCGGATGGTCGGCCAGTCACTGCCCAGGGCGGTGACGCCGGCCATCCCGGTGATCACGACGCGGCGCGCGCTCATCAGCACAGTCCTCCGTTGACCGCCAGCACCTGGCGGGTGATGTAGCCGGCCTCGGGGGCGAGCAGGAAGGCCACGGCGTGGGCCACTTCCTCGGGGGTGCCCATGCGCCCGGCCGGGATCATCTCGAGGATCTTCTCCACCGGCACGTGCTCGTCGAGGATCTCGGTGTCGATCAGCCCCGGGGCCACGCAATTGACGGTGATCTTGCGCTTGGCCAGCTCCACGGCCAGGGCCTTGGCGGCGCCGATCAGGCCGGCCTTGGAGGCGCTGTAGTTGACCTGGCCGCGATTGCCGATCAGCCCGGAGACCGAGGTGATGCAGACGATGCGCCCCGGCGCGCGGCGGCGGATCATCGGCATGACCACCGGGTGCAGCACGTTGTAGAAGCCGTCGAGGTTGGTGCGCAGGACCACATCCCAGTCTTCGCCGGTCAGCGCCGGAAAGGCGCCGTCGCGGGTCAGGCCGGCGTTGCAGACCACCCCGTAGTAGCCGCCGTGGGCCTCGGTGTCGGCCTCCAGGATGGCGGCGCAGGCGGCGCGGTCGCCGACGTCGAATTGCAGCACCCGGGCGCTGCGACCCAGGGCCTCGACCTCGGCGCGCACGGCCTCGGCTTCCTCGCGGCGGCTGCGGCAGTGCAGCACCAGGTCATGGCCGGCGGCGGCCAGGCGCAGGGCGATGGCGCGGCCCAGGCCGCGGCTGGAACCGGTCACCAGGACCGGAGCGGGGGCGACGCTCATGGCGCGGGCTCCTCTAGGTACAGATCCACCTGGGGTGGACGATAGACGTTCAGGCGGGCGCTGGCCTGGCAGCCAGGGCCCTGCAGGTGGCAGTCGAAGATAGCCATGCCATCGTCGTTTTCCAGCGCCGGCTGGGCGCGGATGCGTAATTCGCCACCGGCGGGAAAGGCCGGCACGTCGCAGGCGAACTGGCGGGTGCCGAGCAGAAAGCCCAAGGCCGGGGCCTCGCCGCGACGACGCGCCTGGCAGCCGGCGAAGGCGGCCACGCTCTGCGCCATCAGCTCCACGCCGATCCAGGCCGGCAGGGCGCCCGCGGCATCGGTGAAGAGGCCGGGCCTGACCACCAGGCGGGTCTCGATGCCGCTCTCGTCACAGGCGAGGATCTCGTCGATCAGCAGCATGTCGCCGGCGTGGGGCACCAGCTCGGCGAGGGTCCAGGGGATCATGGCGTGGCTCCGAGGATGAGGCTGACGTTGCTGCCGCCAAAGGCGAAGCTGTTGCTCATGGCGTGGCGGCGACCGTCCAGGCGGCTGTCGGCATCCGTCAGCGCTAGCCGTGGCAGGGCCGGATCGGCCTGGCCGTCCCAGCGCTGCGGCGGCAACTGGCCGGCGGGATTGAGCTGCGGGTCCAGGGTCAGCCAGGCGAAGGCGGCTTCCAGGGCGCCGGCGGCGCCGAGGGTATGGCCGGTCAGCGGCTTGGTGGAGGAGCAGGGCACCCCGGCCGGAAACACCTGGTGGGTGGCCTGGCTTTCCATGGCGTCGTTGTGCGGCGTGGCGGTGCCGTGCAGGTTGAGATAGCCGATGTCCTCCGGTTGCAGGCCGCTGGCGCGCAGGGCGGCCTGCATGGCCTGGACGGCGCCGCGCCCACTGGGATCGGGGGCGGAGATATGGTGGGCATCGGAACTGGCGCCGCCGCCGAGCAGGGCGATGGGGCCGGGTTCGCGGGTCAGCAGGAACAGCGCCGCCCCCTCGCCGATGTTGATGCCGCAGCGATTGACCGAGAAGGGATTGCACAGCGATTCGCTGACCGCTTCGAGGGCGGCGAAGCCGTTCAGGGTCAGGCCGCAGAGGCTGTCGACGCCGCCGCAGAGCACGGCGTCGCAATGGCCCTGGACCAGCAGCCGGCGGGCGCTGAGCAGGGCGCGGGCGCTGCTGGTGCAGGCGGTGGAAAGGCCGTAGCAGGGGCCGCTCAGGCCCAGGTAGCGGGCGAGGAAGTCCGCCGGCGCCACCAGTTCCTGCTGGGCGTACTGATAGCCCTCGGGCAACTGGCCGCTGCGCTGGTGTACGGCGATGCCCAGGCTGGCCTCGTGGATGCCCGAGGTGCTGGTGCCCAGCACCACGCCGATACGCGCCGGGCCGTGGCGCTCGATGGCCTGGCGCACCTGGGGTTCGATCTCGGCCAGGGCCGCCAGCAGCAGCTGGTTGTTGCGGCTGAAAAAAGGTGTCCACTCCAGCGGCCAGGCTGGCAGCGGCGCGGTGACGGTACCCACCGGCGGCTGGCGCTCGGGAATCCAGCCCGCCGTAGGCTGCATGCCGGCCGTATCACCGGCGAACAGGCCACGGGCCACCTCGGCCTTGCCCTGGCCCAGGGCGCAGAGCAGGCCCAGGGCATTCAGGTAGGCGCTCAAGGCGCGGACTCCGGCAAGAGCGTCAGGCGATAGCTGGACCCATCCGGCGCCTGCAGCTCCAGGCGGTCGGCGGCGGGATAGCGCACCTGCCAGTCCTTGAGGCTGCGGCTGCCGTCGGCGGCCCTCTGCCAGTCGCCCGCGGCATAGGCGCTTGGCAACCGGTCGGTCGGGGTCAGGGCGAACAGCAGCACGCTGAAGAAGGTGCGCGCCCGGGGATTGGGCGGCAGGAGGCCGTCGGCGTGCCAGGCGCCGTCGATCAGTTGCTGGCGCGCCTGGGGCACGCCAAGGGGATCGAACAGCGAAAAGCGCAGGGCGGCGCCTTCCGGCTGGATGGCCAGCAGCAGGGCGTCGCTGCCCTCGGCGGTCTGGCGCTCCACCTGGTAGACCAGGGCACGCGCCAGCGGCGGCGGACTGCTGGGCAGCGGCGGCTGGCTGGCGCAGGCGGCGAGCAGCAGCAGGCAGGCCAGCGCGAAGACGAACGGACGGGGCAGGGTCATGCAGGATGGGCCGAATTCAGCTGACAGAGCTCGACGAGCAGGCGCAGGCGCCGCCGGGGCTCCTTGACGAAGGGGTTGCGAACGTCCCAGGCGTAGCCGGCGAGAATGGCGCAGATCATGCGCTTGATCTCGGGATCGGCGTGTTCGAAATAGATGACGTCCTGGAAGCTGCCATCGTACCAGCCCTCCACATAGGCACGGAACGTATCGACGCCCGCCTTGAGCGACCGGGCGAATTCGGCCTCCCAGTCCACCGACTCGCCGCGCAGCTGGCGATCCACCAGCGGTGCGGCCAGGCTGGCCGAGCGCAGGGCGATGGTCACGCCCGAGGAAAACACCGGGTCGAGAAACTCGGCGGCGTTGCCCAGCAGGGCGAAGCCGGGGCCGTGCAGGCGCTTGACGTTGGCGGCGTAGCCACCCAGTTCGCGCACCGGCGTATCCCAGACCGCATTGTGCAGCACCCGGGCCAGGCTCGGGGTCTCGGCCACCCAGTCGCGCAGACAGGTGGCGAGATCGGCGGCGCGTCCGGCATAGCGCTCGGCGGCGGCGACCACCCCGATCGAGGTGCGGCCGTCGCTGAAGGGAATGGTCCAGAACCAGACGTCCCGCAGGGTCGGATGGGTGGTGATGAGGATGCGCTGGCGGTCGAAGCCGGGATCGTCGATGCGATCCTCGATATGGGTGAAAAGGGCGCGGCGCACGGGGAAGTCCGAAGGCGCCTCCAGATCCAGCAGGCGGGGCAGCACCCGGCCGTAGCCGCTGGCGTCGAGCAGGAAGTCGGTGGTCAGCGCATAGGCCTGGCCGTCGTCGCCCTGCACCTCGAGTTGGGTCCTTTCGCCGTCTTCACCCAGGGTCACGGCGGTGACGCGCTGGCCGTAGCGGATCGTAACCCCTTGGCGTGCGGCGTCGTCGGCCAGGATCTTGTCGAAGGGACCGCGCTGCACCTGGAAGGTGCTGCGGCCACCACTATAGGTGTCGCGAAAGTCGAAGTCGGTGTAGCGCTCGCCCCAGGCGAAGGCCGCGCCGAGCTTGGTCTGGAAGCCGGCGGCTTCGACCGCGGGCAGCATCCCGGCTTCCTCGACGAAGTCCAGGCTGTGGGACAGCAGGCTCTCGCCGATGGAAAAGCGCGGGAAGTGCTGGGCTTCCAGCACCAGCACCGGATGGCCGCGGCGCTTGAGCAGGGCGGCGACCACGGCGCCCGCCGGGCCGGCACCGATGACGATCAGGGGATGATGTTCAACCATGACGAAGGTCCTTTTCGTGGGAGACGGGGGGCGAGGCCCAGGGCGCCAGCAGAAAGCTGAACACCAGGCCCAGGCTGATGGCCAGGCCGAAGTTGGCGATGGCCGGGGTGCTGCTGAGCATCAGCAGGCCAAAGGACAGCCAGCTGCCGACGCCGGACAGCAGGCCGCCGAGCAGACTGACCGCGGCGCCGCCGATGGCCTCGTGCATGAGGATGGCGTAGTCCACGCCGATGGCGGTGATGAGCAGCAGGGCGAAGAGGCTGAACAGGGTCAGCGGCTGACCCAGCCAGCCCAGGCAGGCCAGGGCCGCCAGGGCCGCCAGCAGCGGCAGGCAGACGATGCGCAGCGCCGCGCGGCGGCCGAAGGCCCAGAGCAGCAGGAGAAAGATGGCGCCCGAGGCCAGCAGCTTGAGTTCCACCGCCAGGCGCTGGGTGTGGACGAACAGTCCGCGCAATTCGCCCAGGCGATCCACCAGTTGCACGCCGGGCAGGCCCGCAGCCACTGTCTGTAGTACCTGGGCATTGCCCAGGCCTTGCAGACTGACCAGGCCGGTCGCGCCGCCCTCGGTCGTGCGGCCCAGCCAGAGTGGGCGCCAGGGTTCGCCCAGGGGGCCGGCCAGGGCCTGGTCCAGGTTCAGGTCGGGCAGCTGCTGCAGTTGCTTGAGCTCGGCCTCCAGGGCCTCCGCCGGGATACCCACGGCCAGCAGCGGTTGCAGGCGTTCGCCCCAACCGGCCAGGGCCTGGCGCAATTCGGCCTGGGCCGCGGCGGGAGCGAGCAGACCGCTGAGGGCGCGATAGCCCTGCAGCTGGCCGGCGCTGACCAGGGCGTCGAGGCGCTGGCCCAGGGCGGTCTGGCGCTCCAGCACCTGGTCGGCATCGGCGCCACGCACCAGGAAGAACTGGCTGGTGGGTTGCAGGCCGGTGAGACGGGCGATGGCCTGGGCTTCGCGGGTCAGCGCCGGGTCCTGGCCGAGCCAGAGGCGCAGGTCGTTCTGCAGGTGCAGCTGCCAGACACCGGCGCCGCAAAAGGCCAGCAGGGCCAAGAGCAGCGGCAGGCTGCCGGTGCGGCCCAGCAGGCGCAGGCGCAGGTCGAGCAGCCGTTGCATGACGCGCAGGGGCGCGGCGGGCGGTGCCAGGTCCAGGCGCTGCCACCAGGCTGGCAGCAGGCAGACGGTGGTGAGGTAGGCGCCGATCAGGCCGGCGGCGGAAAACACCGCCACCTGGGTCAGCGCCGGAAAGGGCGTGCAGGCCAGCGCCAGATAACCGAGCAGGTTGGTGGCCAGGCTGAGTGACAGACCGGGCAGGGTCTCGCGCAGGATGGCCGTGGCGTCCCAGGGACCGCCCTTCCAGCTCTTGCTGAGATAGTGCAGCGGATAATCGGCGGCCACCCCGGTAAGGCTGGCGCCGAGGATCAGGGTGAGGGCGTTGATCTGGCCGAACAGCAGCACGCAGGCGGCGCTGCCGGCCAAGAGGGCCACGCCCACCGCCAAGAGGCTGAGTAGCACCCGCCAGCGGCGGAACAGCCCCAGCAGCAGGGCCAGGGTACCGAAGGTGGCGAGGCCACCGATCAGCGACATCTCGCGACTGGCGGTAGCCTGGCCGGCGGCGGCGTATCTCAGGCCGCTGGCGGCCAGCAGCTGACCGCCGTCGGCCACCACCTCGCGGCGCGCGGCCTCGATCAGGGCTTCCACCCGCGGTGGGGCATCGAAGTCGAAGGCATCGGCGCGGGTGCGAGCACGAATCAGCGCCCAGCTCAGGCCGTCGCCCTGGGTCAGCAGCAGGCCGCTGCCGGCGTCGAATTGCACTTTGCTAGCCGGGGTGAGCTGGCGCTGCAGCAGCAGGCCGAGGCCGAGCCAGTCCTCTTCCAGGGGCAGGGCGCCGGCGCCGGCGAAGGGCTCGAAGAGGGCCGCGGCGCGGGCTTGCAGATAGGCGTCGGGCGTCTTGATCAACTCGTCGCGCGCCTGCCCCGGTGCCAGCGCCAGGCGACTGGCCAGGAGTTGCTGGCGCAGGCCGGGCAGGTCAGGGGTGAGTTGCCACTGCACCCTTTCGAACAGTGGCTCCCGCGACCAGGCCTGGCCCAGGCGCTCGGCCAGGGCCGGCAGTCGCTCGCGCTGGGGATGGCCCACCAGCAGCAGCACCTCGCGATTGAGCGGCTCGGCCATGCGCGCCTCGGCTTGCAGGGTCAGGGCATCACCGGCGCCCTGGGGCAGCAGCGCCAGCAGATCGGCGGCCACCGGCGGACCGTGCCGCCACTGCCAGGCGCTGAGCGCCAGCAGGGCGAAGAGGAACAGCAGGAAGGGGCGCTGCAGGCGGATCACTGGAAGGCCGCGCGCTGGTCGGCGGAGAGGGCGTCGCGGGCCTGGCCGTCGAGCCTGAGCAGGCTGCGATCGCCCTGGGTCTCGCGGATCTCCACCTGCTCCACCAGCTCACCACCCTGGA
This sequence comes from Pseudomonas sp. GM_Psu_1, assembly GCF_026544185.1. NCBI lineage: Bacteria > Pseudomonadati > Pseudomonadota > Gammaproteobacteria > Pseudomonadales > Pseudomonadaceae > Pseudomonas > Pseudomonas sp. GM_Psu_1. The sequence continues at coordinate 14,505 of NZ_JALNUX010000019.1, read as the reverse complement.
TGAGGATGCCGTCGAACACCTGCTTGAGCAGGGCACCGCGCGGGGTCAGGCGCAGCTGCCAGTGGCGGGCGTCACCGCTCAGGGCCAGTTCGAAGTCGCGCTCCAGGCCGCTGCGATCGCCGCCGAGCACGGCGAGGAACAGCGCACTCTGGCGCGCGGCCAGGTCGCTGCCGGGCAGCGGCGTCCAGCCGGCGGGGGTCTCTTTGGCGATGGCGCCGGGGGTGATGCGATAGGTCTGGGTCAGCGGTTTTTCCAGCTGCCAGAGCAGGCCCAGGCCACGGGCCAGGGTGAAGTGGCCGCTGCTGGTGAGCGGCTGCGGCAGGGCGCGCAGATAGCGTTGCTGGACGAAGCTGCCCGCGACCGCGGCCGGACGCGCCAGCTGGGTGGCCAGGTCGTCGAGATCGAAGGCCTGGGCCAGGGGGGCGGCGAGGATGAGCAGCAGAGCGATCAGCGTGCGCATGCCAGGACCCTCTCCACGGCGTCGATGAAGACCCTGGGCGAAGCCAACTGCATCTCGCGGCTGGCCATGTCCACGGCCACCTGCACGGTGCTGGCGCGGGTCAGGCGCTCGCCGGTGGCGGCATCGCTGATCAGGTAGTTGAGCTTAAGGCGGTTCTCCCACTCCACCAGATCGGCCTTTACCCGCACGCGCTGCTGGAACAGCAGGGGACGGATGTAGCGGATCTGCAGGTCGATCACCGGCCAGCCATAGCCGGATTCGCGCATCTGCAGGTAGTTGTGGCCCAGGCGGTCGAGCAGGGCGCAGCGCGCCACTTCCAGGTATTTGACGTAATGGCCGTGCCAGGCGATTTCCATCATGTCGACGTCGAAGAAGGGGATCTGCATCTCCACCTCGACCTGCAGGGAACCGGTCTTACGCATAGAGCCTCCAGTGGCGGGCACGGATCAGGGTCAGGGTCTGGCGCAATTCGGCCTCCAGGGCGCGGTCTTCGATCAGCGGCGCAAAGGTCTCGCCCAGGTCGCGGTGCATGGCGGCCAGCGGTGCGGGCGGCTCCACGCCCTGCTGGCGCCTGAGCCAGACGCCCTGCTGGGCAGCCAGCAGGGTGGCGGCGGCCACCTGTTCGGTGAGCTCCAGCACGCGCAGGGCGTCGCGGGCGGCGATGGTGCCCATGCTGACCTTGTCCTGGTTGTGGCATTCGGTGGAGCGGGAAAAGACACTGGCCGGCAGGGTGCCCTTGAGCGCCTCGGCGGTCCAGGCGCTGGCGCCGATCTGCACCGCCTTGAAGCCGTGGTTGAGCATGGCGCGTTCGGCCGGTGCGCCGGAGAGATTGCCCGGCAGGCCGTGGTTATAGCGCGCGTCCACCAGCAGGGCGAGCTGGCGGTCGAGCAGGTCGGCGACGTTGGCCACCAGGGTCTTGAGGCTGTCCATGGCGCAGGCGATGTGGCCGCCATAGAAGTGGCCGCCATGCAGCACCCGCTCGTCCTCGGCGTCGATCAGCGGATTGTCGTTGGCGCTGTTGAGTTCGGTCTCGATGAACTGGCGCAGCCAGGGCAGGCTGTCGGCCAGCACCCCCAGCACATGGGGCGCGCAGCGCAGCGAATACCTGTCCTGCAGGCGGTGCAGCGGCGCGGCCGGGCCTTCGGCGGCCAGGTCCGCGCGCAGCCAGGCGGCCACCTGGCCCTGGCCCGGATGGGGCTTGGCGGCGAACAGGCGCTGGTCGAAGTGCTCGGGATTGCCGGCCAGGGCCACCACGTTGAGGGCAGTGATGCGGGTGGCCAGGCGCAGCAGGTATTCGGCGCGGGAGAAGGCCAGGCAGGCCAGGCCGGTCATCACCGCGGTGCCGTTCATCAAGGCCAGGGCTTCCTTGGGCCGGAGCACCAGGGGCGTCCAGCCCAGTTCGGCGTGGACCTCGGCGGCGTCCCGTATTTCGTTGCGCCAGAGCACCTGACGCTCGCCGCAGAGGGCGGCGGCGACATAGGACAGCGGGGTTAGATCGCCACTGGCGCCCACCGAACCCTCCTCGGGGATCAGCGGCAGGATGTCTTCGCGCAAGAAGGCGGTGAGGCGTTCGAGCAATTCGACGCGCACCCCGGAGACGCCCTGGCACAGCGACTGCAACCGCGCCGCCAGCACCGCGCGGGTCGCCGTCGGGTCCAGGTGACGACCCAGGCCGCAGCCGTGGAAGGTATAGAGCTGGCGTGGCAACGCCTCGACCTGGGCGAGGGGCACGGCGACCACGCAGGAGTCGCCATAGCCGGTGGTGATGCCGTAGACCGAGCCCTCGCGGGCCAGCAGCGACTCGACGAAGCGCGCGCCGCGGGCGATGCCGTCGCGAAAGGCCGCATCGTCCTGCAGGTCGGCCCGGGCCCGGCCCTCGGCCAGGGCGACCAGGTCTTCGAGGGCGAGGGCCTGGCTACCAAAGCGCACACTAGCGTTCATCGCGACTCCAGAAGGGATAGAAGTTGAACCACTGCCGCGGCGCCTTGAGGCAATGGGCGGCGAGGCGGCCGGCATAGGCCTGGGCCAGGCCCTGGATGCCGGCGGCGCGCTCCTGGCGGCGCCAGCTTGGCGCCGGGGCGAAGTCTTCCAGGTAGAGGTGGTAGCCGTCGGCTTCGCGCAGGCAGAACAGCAGGTTGGTCGGGCAGCGCAGCAGGTGGGCCAGCAGCCAGGGCCCCTGGGGGAAGGGCGCCGGGGCGCCGAGAAAATCCACCGCCACGGTGCGCCCGCCATGCAGCGGCACCCGGTCGCCGGCGATGGCCAGCCACTCGCCGCGCTCCAGGCGCTCGCTCAGCTGCAGCATCACCGCCGGGTCCAGCTCGCTGACCTGGATCAGCCGCAGGTCGCTGGCGCCGGCTTCTTCCAGCAGGCGATTGAAGGCCTCGGCGTGGCGGGTGTGCACCAGCACGTTGAGGCGTACCCGCCGCCCCAGCTGGGCCAGGGCGCGACAGACTTCGAGGTTGCCCAGGTGGGCGGTGACCAGGATCTCGCCGCGCGGCCCGTGCATGCGGCTGTGCACCTGGTCCGGGTCGTGCAACTGCACCTGATCCAGGCCGAGACGGCCGTTCCAGGCATCGAGCTTGTCCAGCAGGGCTTCGGCGAAGGCCATGAACTGGGCATAGCCGCTGCGCCAGCTGGGCTGCAGCTCGGGACGACCGCTCCAGTCGGCCAGGCGCTGCTGGTACTCGCGGATGCCACGGCGGGCGCGGGCGCCGAACAGAAAGAAGTACAGCACGATCAACCGCAGCAGCGGGGCGATGGCGCGGCGGCCCAGGTGCCGCGCCAGCCAGGCGGTGAGGCGCATCAGCACGGGGCTGCCGCGCTCGCGCTGCTGCGCCCAGTGGCCGCTCATCCGCGCACCCGGCGCCAGAGCAGGCGCGGCGCGCGCAGCAGCATGCCGAAGAACAGCCGGGTGTGCATGCGCGAGATCAGTACGTTGTCCTGCCAGAGGCGAAAGTGCGAGCGGCCATCCAGCGGATAGTGCACCCGGGTCGGACGCCAGCGCATGGGCTGCTCGCGCCAGGCCAGACGCACCAGGATCTCCGGGTCGAAATCCATGCGCTTGCCCAGGCCGCCGGCGCGGATCACCGCCAGGGTCGGTGCCAGCGGATAGACGCGAAAGCCGCACATGCTGTCGCGGATCTCCAGCGACAGGCTGTTGATCCAGACCCAGACATGGGTGAGGTAGCGGGCATAGAGCCGGCCCTTGGGCACCGAGTCGTCGAATTGCGGATAGCCGCAGATCAGTGCGTCTGGATAAGCCTGGGCCTCGGCGAGAAAGGCGGCCACGTCGGCCAGGTCGTGCTGGCCGTCGGCGTCCACCTGCAGGGCATGGCTGAAGCCCAGGCGCTGCGCCTCGGCGAGGCCGGCCATCACCGCGCCGCCCTTGCCCTGGTTGACCGGCAGGCGCAGCAGATGGATGTCGGGTTGCGTGGCCAGCTCGTCCATCACCTGGGCGCAGGCGGGGCTGGAGGCGTCGTCCACCAGCACGCAGGGCAGGGCGCGCTGGCGCAGCGCCTGGACCACCAACGGCAGAGCGTGCTCGTGGTCGAACACCGGGATCACCGCGCAGGCACGAAAGCTCAAGACCGCGCCTCCTTGAGCAGGATGCGCCCGGAGGAGCAGGCCGCCGTGCCCTGGCGAAAGGCGAAGTGCAACTTGCTGCGGCTGGCGTCGAAGTGGAAGGTCAGGGTCACCCGATCGCCGGGGCGCAGCAGTTGCTGAAATTTCAGCACCTCCATGCCGGCAAACTCCGCCGGTAGGGCCAGGTGCTGGCGCGCCAGGCGCTGGGCCCAGCCCACCTGGACCACCCCGGGTACCACCGGCGCCGTGGGGAAGTGGCCGGAAAAGAACGCCAGGTCCGGGGCGACTTCCAGCTCCAGGCACCAGCCGTCTGCGGTCTGTTCGACGCTCAGGGGCTCGATCTCCACCGGCCGAGGCTGGGCCAGCAGGCGCTCCACCTCGGCCTGGGCCAGCTTGCCCTGGGCGCTGTAGGGCAGCGCCAGCAGCAGGCGCCAGCGGCGCGGCAGGGCGATGGCCTCGCAATGGCCGACCAGGTGTTCGCGCAGCTCGGCCACCAGGGCGCGGCGACCGCCGTTGCGCAGCTGGTGCAGGCCGCGCTCGCTCAGGGCGACCAGGGCGCCGAGCAGGGCGCGGCCCTGCTGCACCACGCCCAGGCGGACATCGGCGATGGCGGGATGGCCGAGCAGCCGCGCTTCGAGGGCTGGCAGGGCGATGCGTTTCTCTTCCAGCTTGACGATGCGATCCAGGCGGCCGAGCAACTCGAAGCGGCCGTCGCCCAGCAGGCGCACGTCGTCCATGGTCTGCTCGCGCACGCCCTGGGGCAGGTAGGGCGAGGTCAGCCAGAGGGCGCCCTCGGCATCCTGGCCCAGCTCGATGTCGGCAAAGGCCTGCCAGGGTTGCGGGCCTCTCCGCCAGGCGATGCCGCCGGTCTCGGAGCTGCCATAGACCTCGGTGGGATAACGACCGAAGCGTTGCTGACAGGCCTTGGCGGCCGCGCCTGGCAGCACGCCGCCAGAAGAGAATACCTGCACCACCTGGCCGAGGACGGCATCGTCGAGATTCTCGCCCAGGCGCTTGAGCAATGCCGGACTGCTGATCCACACCGCGCGCCGGCCCTGGCGCGACAGGGCGGCGGTCTCGCGCTGCAATTCCTCGGTGAAGGGCAGCGCCTGGCGGGCGAAGGGCCGCCCGGCGCAGAGCGGCCAGAGCACCCGGAAGAGCAGGCCATAGATGTGCTGGGTGGAGACGCTGCCAAGGACGGTCGCCGCGCCAAGGGACGCGCCCCAGAGGCGCTCCAGGGCGGCGACCTCGTTGGCCAGCTGGAACAGCTGCTTGGCGATGAGTTTGGGTTCACCGCTGGAGCCCGAGGTGCTCAGGGTCAGCAGCGGCGCCTGCAGATCGAGCCGGGCGGGCTTCAGGGGTTCGGCCGCGGTCCAGCCGTCGAGGTCGTCGAGCCAGGCATCGAGCGTCGGCGCCAGGCGCGCGCGGGTGGCGGGCTGGGCATCCGCCGGCAGGACGACCTCGACCCCGGCGCGCCAGGCGCCGAGCAGGGCGCAGGCCAGGTCTTCGGCATCGTCCAGGTGCAAGGCCAGGCGCCTGAGACCGGCGTTCTGGAAGGCGGCCGCCAGCTGCAGGGCGCGCTGCCTGAGCGTAAGGTCCAGCGGACTCGCGGGCGCGAGCAATTCGGCCAGGGGGGTAAAGGTCATGGCAGCCTCCGCACGCGCTGGCGGACCAGCCATTCGCCGGCGAACAGCAGGCCCATCAGGCCATAGGCGATGACGCCGGTATAGAGCGTCCACCAGGCCAGCGGCGCCCACAGCGCCAGGCCGGCGGCGGTCAGCGCGTTGAACAGAAAGAACAGGCACCAGACCTGGGTCACCCGGCGGGTATAGCGCACCGCGCGCGGCGGCAACTCGGGTTCGCGCAGCCGCGCCAGGCGCTCGATCAGCGGCTGGCCGCGCAGCAGGCTCAGGCCGAACACCGCCAGCAGGAAGAGGCTGAGCAGCACCGGATACCAGCGCAGCAGGACGGCGGCGTCGCTCAGGGCCAGCAGCAGGCAGAAGCCCAGGGCGACCAGGGCGGTGCCGCGCTGCAGGCCGTTGAGACCGGGTTGCAGCAGGCGCAGGCCCCAGAGGGCGCCGAGGCCGGCGGCGAAGAGGCGCGGCGAGAGGTGCTGCAGGCCGAAGTAGACGGCGAAGGGATAGGCCAGGCCGAGCAGGAGCAGCAGGGCACTGGCGACCAGGCCCAGGGGAGAGCGGGAAGGCAAGGCACTCATAAGCGGCGGATCAGGCGTCCGCCTGGCTGATGCGATGGACGGCCTCGACCACGTCGCCCACGGTGCGCACCTGGCGGAATTGCTCGGCGGCGATCTTGTGGCCGGTCTGGCGGCGCAGGTGGTCGATCAGGTCGACGGCGTCGATGCTGTCGATCTCCAGGTCCTCGTAGAGGTTGGCCTCCAGGGTCACCCGCTCGGGCTCCAGTTCGAAGAGTTCGACCAGGGCGCTGCGCAGGGTCTCGAAGATGGCTTCACGGCTTTGCATGGCGATCTCCTCAGGCGGCGCGCTGGGCGGCGACAAAGGCCGCAAGGGCGTTGACGCTGGCGAAATGGGTGCGGGTGTCCTTGGCTTCGGCGTCGATGCGGATGCCGTAGCGCTTCTGGATCGCCAGGCCCAGCTCCAGGGCGTCCACCGAATCCAGACCCAGGCCGTCGCCGAACAGGATCTGGTCGTCGCCGATGTCGTCGACGGTGACGTCCTCGAGGCCGAGTGCCTCGATGATCAGGCCTTTGAGCTCGAGATTGAGATCAGTCATGGTTGCCGGTTTCCTTCAGGTAGAGCTGGTGTAGCTGGTCGTTGAGTTCACGCGACGCCAGCGGCAATGGCCGCCCGGCGAAGGTGGAGGGATCGATGTCGGCGCCGACGTCCAGCTGGAAGTCGAAGCGCCGCGCGGGAATGCGATACCAGGGCGTGGCCTTGGTCAGGGTGCTAGGCACCACGCGGATGATCACCGGGGTGATGCAGCGGGCGCCGCGCAGTGCGATGGCCGCGGCGCCGCGATGGAAGCGCGGCGGCTCGCCCGGGGTGGTGCGGGTGCCCTCGGGAAAGATGATCAGCGTCTGGCCGTCGCGCAGGGCGTCGGCGGCTTCGTCGAGCATCTCGGCGCTGCCGTTGTTGCTGATGTAGCCGGCGGCCTGGATCTGCCGCTTGAGATAGGGGTTCTGCCAGAGGCCCTGCTTGACTACGCAGTTGGCGTCCGGCACCAGGCCGATGAGCACCACCACATCGATCAGCGAGGGATGGTTGGCGATGATCAGCTGGCCCGGACGCCCCAGGCGCTCGCGGCCCTGGATGCGCAGATTCATCACCCGGGTCAGCACCATGAAGGCGACGAAGAAGCGGAACAGCCGGGCATTGGCCCGCCGCGCGCGCTGTCGGCGGCGCAGGGGATCGCCCGGCAGTGCCAGCAGCAGCGGCAGGATCAGCAGGCGAAAGACCAGGGCGCCGCAGCCGAACACCACGAAGTTGAGCCCCGTGGCCAGCAGGCGGTAGCCGTAGTCCAGGCGGCCGCTCACCCGCGGGCCTCCGCCTGCCAGTGCCAGGCGCGCCCGGCATAGGCGAGGTGCAGGGCGCCAGGCGCTTCCAGCAGGCGCAGCAACTCCAGGGCATGGGGCCAGGCGCTGGGCGCGGCCTCCGCCGGCGCCGGCGCGCCGCTCAGGCCATGGCTGCCGCCCGGGGTCAGCAGCAGGCCCACGGCATAGGGAAAGGGGACGTCGTCGATCTGGGGGGCATAGAGGGTCGGCGGGGCCTCCTCGGCGATCACCACCAGCACCCCGCTGGCACCCTCGGCGAGCAGGGTGCAGGCCTCCAGCACGGCGTGTTCGAGGCCGTCGCGACCGGTGGCCAGGGCGTTCATCTCGCTGTGGTCGCCGCGCAGGATCGACCACTGGCCGATGATGGCGTTGTGCACCGAGAGGCTGAACTGAGTCGGCGAGAGCGGCTCGCCGCGGGCCAGTTCCTGGAGGATGGCCAGGGTGCGCGGGGTCTCGCCATGGCGCGAGGCGAAGATCAGCGGCAGCGGCTCGCCATGGGCGTCGGCCAGCGGCCAGGCCACCTGGAAGGTCATGCGCGCCAGCCGGCTCAGGCGACGCCGCTGCATGGCCGGCAGGAAGCTGGCATCGGGCTGGCTGCCGTCGTCCGCCGGACGCCAGGGCGCGGCGCACCACTGCCGCCAGGCGTCCTGGTCGCCAAGACCAGGTGCCCAGGCGCGCCAATCGCTAATCTGGAAGTGCATGTTCACAGCCGAATCTACCCCGGAGCCTTACGTGCTTGCCGTTTCATCTATCCCTGATGAGCAGGGTATTGCAGCGTTCGGCGCGCATTATCCAAGCGGCTCCCACCCTAGGCAAACATTTGTCTGAACTTTGCGAAGAGGTGACAGTCGCGCCGCCAAGCCAGAGACAGGCTAGCGTGGCGGGAGGTAGAGAGCCCCTTTTCAGGGAGTGAAACGCCGCTCCGTGCGACGAGCGGCAGCGCCAACCCCGATTCGCGGGAGAGGGATGAAGGTAAAGGCGAAGCTGTCACTGAAGGTTATCGCGATCAGGGCCTTCTCGGCGGCTCCAGGGAATTTCCTCCTGCCTGGAGCCGCCGCGGCCCGCGATCAGGCCGTCGGCAGCAACTGCAATCGCGATAGCCGAATCGCCACGGCCAGGGCCGCCAGCAGCAGGGCGCCGATGAACAGGCCGACCCCGGTCCAGCCACCCAGGTGCCAGCAGAAGCCGCCCAGGGTCCCGGCCACGCTGGAACCGGCGTAGTAGCTGAACAGATAGAGCGACGACGCCTGGCCTCGCGCCTGGCGCGCCCGCCGACCCACCCAACTGCTGGCCACCGAGTGGGCGCCGAAGAAGCCGAAGGTGAACAGCAGCATCCCCGGCAGCACCAGCCACAGCGGGGTGAACAGGGTCAGCAGCAGGCCGCCGAGCTTGAGCACGATGGCCGCGGCGAACACCTGTCGCCGACCGAAGCGATCGGCCAGGCTGCCGAACTTGGCCGAGCTGTAGATACCGGCCAGATAGACCAGCGAGAGGACGCCGATCCAGGCCTGGCTGAGATGATAGGGCTCGGCCAGCAGGCGATAGGCGATGTAGTTGAACAGGGTGACGAAGGCGCCCATCAGCAGGAAGGCCTCCAGGAACAGCCAGGGCAGGCCGGCGTCGCGAAAGTGCAGGGCATAGCCGGCGAGCAGGCTGCGCGGTCGTAGCGGCCGTGGCTGGAAGCGTTTCGACGCCGGCAGGCTGCGCTTGAACAGCAGCGCCGCCACCAGTGCCAGCACCCCCAGGGCGCCGAGGGCGATGCGCCAGGAGACGAAGTCCACCAGCACCCCGCTGATCACCCGGCCGGACATCCCGCCCAGGGCATTGCCACTGATATAGAGGCCCATGGCATAGCCCAGGTGCTCGGGGTGCACCTCCTCGGCCAGGTAGGTCATGGCCACCGCCGCCACCCCGGCCAGCGACAGCCCGACCAGCGCACGGGTCACCAGGATGCCGTCCCAGGTGGGCATCAGGGCGCTGAGCAGGGTGAAGGCGCCCGCGGCGAACAGCGCATAGACCATCACCGACTTGCGCCCGATGGCATCGGAGATCGGCCCGGTCACCAGCAGGCCGCAGGCCATCAACCCGGTGGCCAAGGACAGCGACAGACTGCTGGCCGCGGCGGTGAGGCCGAAGGCCTGGGAAAAGATCGGCATCAGCGGCTGCACGCAATAGAGCAGGGCGAAGGTGGCGAAGCCGCCGCAGAACAGTGCCAGGGCGGTGCGCAGGAACTGCGGCGTGCCCTTCTCGATGAAGGCGTCCGGTTCGTGGTGGGCTTCGTTGGCGGCGGGCAGGGTGGTCAGGGTGGGGGCGGATGGCGTGGCGGACGACCGGGACGTGTTCACGGGTACCTCAGGACAGGTCTGATCTCACCACCCTAGGCTGGTGGCTGCCATATATCCAATATATTGTCCGTCTCGATTGATAGGTTGTACGACTCAATGGAAGACGTATGGAATTGCGCCACCTGAGGTATTTCGTGGCGGTGGCCGAAGAGCTGCACTTCGGCCGCGCCGCCGAGCGCCTGAACATCTCCCAGCCACCGCTCAGCCAGCAGATCCAGGCCCTGGAAAGCGAACTGGGCACCCGCCTGCTGGAGCGCACCAATCGACGCGTCGCCCTGACCGAGGCCGGCCGGCTGTTTCTCGACGAAGCCCGGCAGATCCTTCTGGCTAGCGAACGCGCCGCCGAACGGGTCCGTCGCGCCGGTCGCGGCGAGACCGGGCAATTGCAGGTGGGCTTCAGCGCCTCCTCGCCCTTCGTCGCCACCATCCCCAAGACGCTGTTCGCCTACCGCCGCGCCTATCCCGAGGTGCGCCTGCAACTGCAGGAGATGAGCAGTCGCGAACAGATCGACGCCATGCTCGCCGGCAACCTGCAGATCGGCCTGATCCGCCCCATCGAATTGCCCGACGCCCTGGTGGCGGTCGAACTCTTCCGCGAACCCCTGGTGGTCGCCCTGCGCCACGACCATCCGCTGGCGCAGCAGGGCAGCGGCCCGCTGCCCCTGGCCGCCCTCGCCGACGAGCCCTTCGTCTACTTCCCGCGCAGCTTCGGCACCGGTCTCTACCAGCAGCTCCACAGCCTCGCCGCCCGCGCCGGCTTCACCCCGCGCATCGTCCAGGAGGCCAGCGAAGTCCTCATCATCCTCGGCCTGGTCGCCGCCGGCCTCGGCGTCACCGTGCTGCCCGCCACCTACCAGCGCACCCAAATGGAGGGGCTGGTGTATCGCGAGCTGGACGATCCCGAGGCGACCTCGGCGGTGTGGTTACTGAGGCGCCGGGATGAGGTGTCGCCGCAGGCGGAGGCGTTTGTGGGGTTGTTGATGAGCGCAGCGCAGTAGCGGCCTTGCCCGACCAGGCGCTTTGCTCGCCCTAGTCCGGTGTCGAGTCGACCGGCGTCTTGCGGCGCAGGCGATTGGCGGCACGGGCGTCTTCGCTCGAGGCGAAGAAGTCGAGCTTGACCAGCCGCGACACGATGGCGCCCTCGCTGCGCTGGACCTGTGCGGCGATACGGGCGACATCCAGTTGGGCCTCGTACCAGAGTTGCGCGAGCTGGGTGTCGTCTTCGGCTGTCCACCGGGCGCCCGCCTGGGCGGGTTTGTTGACCGTATCGGCGACCGCATCGGGAGAGGCAGCAGGGATCGGCGGCAGCGGTTGCCAGCCGTCGGCGGCCTGAGAAGCCCACAACCACAGCGAACCGTCGTCGCAAAGAGCGCAAAGCCGGTTGGACGCCGATTCCGCATCGGCAGGCAGTACCTGAATCTGGACGATCTTGCGCACGGCTGGGCCTCCGGTTGCTGGTCAGGAGGTGAGGATAGAGCAGGAAGATTGCAGCGGTTCCTGGTGCCTTGTCCAAATCCAGACGCTTGGGTTTGCCCTCACCCCGGCCCTCTCCCTGAGGGAGAGGGGGTGTTTGGGGCGAGTACGGTGCAGGTGGGGCGTAGGTTGAGCGCAGCGCAGCCCAACAGGGCCCAGCCCGCTCAGTAGTAGCTGCGCATCACCGCGATCCCGGCCTCCAGCACGTCCCGCCATTCCTGGCGCAGCGCTGCAGAGAAGTCGGCATCGTACTCGGCCAGGGTGGCGAGCAGGCAGTCGACCCAGAGGTCGTAGAGTTCGGCGTCGATGTCCAGCCGTGCGCGGCAATGGCTTTCGCCGAGCTGGCGCAGCCGGGTGGCGGGCATGCCACGGGCGACCAGCACCAGATTCATGATGCCGTGGCGCAGCAGCAGCTTTTGCGCGGCCATGTCGGTGTGGGCGAATTTCTCCTGCACCCGGGGCGAACTGGCCAGGAAGCGCTGGTAGAAGTCATCGAAGAAGGCGGGGCTGGCGCAGCAGCGTCCGTAGCTCAGCATCACGTTCTGGGCCGGCAGCATGCGGATTCCTGGTTGGGCACGAAACGGCGCAGCCTGCCCGAGCGATGCCGAGGTCCTCTTGATTCCCATCAAGAGGAGGACGCTTCGCGCCCCTCTGAAACATTTTGAACCATTTCACAAGGCGGCTTCTCTACCTTAAGCGCAGCGGTCGCCGAGAAACCCCTACTCCAGAGGGCCTGGCCCGTCAGTGCGCACCTATCGTCCCCCTGGAGAACCCCATGAGTCAGACCCCTCTGCTAATCGGCTTCATCATCATGTCGCTCGCCTCCCTGGCCATCTATGCCAAAGGCGCCCACCGCGGTCCGCTGCGTGGCCACACCCTGGTCCATGCCGCCGTGCCCTTCATCGCCGCCACGGCCTATCTGGCCATGTACCTGGGGGTCGGCAACCTGATCAAGCCGGACGGCAGCATCACCTATGTCGCCCGCTACCTGGACTGGACCTTCACCACGCCGCTGCTGCTGGCCGGGGTGGTGAGCTCGGCCTACCTGGGTGCCCGCGAGCAGGAAGGCCAGGCCGGTTTCGTGGCCTCCATCGTGACTCTCGACGTGGTGATGATCGTGACCGGTCTGGTCGCCTCCCTGGCGCCCTACGGCACCATCAAGTGGGTGTTCTTCGCCTGGTCCTGCGCGGCCTTCGTCGGGGTGCTCTATCTGCTGTGGAAGCCGCTGGCGACCCTGGCCGGGCAGCATGCCGCCATCGGTGCGGCCTATCGCAAGAACGTCGGCTTTCTCAGTGTGCTCTGGCTGATCTATCCGGTGGTCTTCGCCGTGGGCCCCGAGGGTGTCTGGGCGGTGAGTGACGCGGCCACGGTCTGGGTCTTCCTGATTCTCGATGTGCTGGCCAAGGTGGTCTACGCCTTCACCTCGGAGCGCAATCTCAAGACGGCCCTGGCGCGGTCTGGCGTCTGAGCATGATGGCCATCGGGCGCGGCGGATGGCTGTTGCTGCCGGCCGCCGGGCTCGCCAGCCTGGCGGGTGGGGCAGGGCAGCTGGCCTTCGCACTGCTGGTGGGCCTGGGGCTGGGGCTCCTGCATGGCGCAAGCGATCTACGCCTGGTCGCTCCCGCACGGCGCCTCGCCTTTCTTGGCAGCTACCTGGCGACGGCCCTGGCCTGCCTGCTCTGCTGGCAACTGGCGGGGACGCTGGCGCTGCCGCTGTTCCTGCTATTGTCGATCTGGCATTTCGCCCATGAAGACGAACTCCTCGCCGATCGGCTGAGTGCTCTGGCGCTGGGACTGTTCATCGTGGGTGGTCCGGCGGTGCTGCATGAGACGGCCGTGGCCCGGCTACTGGCGCTGGCCATGGGGCCGGATGCCGCTCCGGCGTTGGCCGAGTGGCTGGCCAGGCTGCTGGTGCTGGCTGGGACCCTGGCATTGCCGGGGCTGCTGCTGGCCGCCTGGCAGCGCCGCTGTCCCTGGCTGGCGGCCACGCTGCTGGCCGTGGTGCTGGCGCCGCCTCTGGTCGGTTTTGCCCTGGGCTTCTATCTGCTGCATGCCGCACCCCAGACCGGGGTACGCCAGCGGCTGCTGGGGGCGCCTACCTTTACGGCCTATCTGCGGCTGACCTGGCCGATCCTGCTGGGCGCGGCGGTCTTCACCCTGGCCGGTGGCCTGGTCTTCGTGCTGCAGGAGCGCACCGGCATCCGGGCGCTGTTCGCCGTGCTGGCGGCCTTCGCCGTACCCCACATGCTGGTGCTGCCGCGCTTTCTCGCCCCGGGTGCCGAGGCCGCGCCGCGCTCAGGGCCGCAGATGGTTGAGCGGTAGCTCGGTGCTGGCCAGGATCTGGTTGAGCACAAAACTCGAGCGCACGCTGGAGACCCCCTCGATGCGCGTCAGGGTGCCCAGCAGCAGCTGCTGATAGTGCTCCATGTCGGGCACCACCACCTTGAGCTGATAATCCGCATCCATGCCGGTGACCAGGCAGCACTCCAGCACCTCGGGGCACTGGGCGATGATCCCCTGGAAGTTTTCGAAGCGCTCGGGGGTGTGCCTGTCCATGCCGATCAGCACGAAGGCGGTCAGCGACAGCCCGAGTTTCTTGCGATCCAGCAGGGCGACCTGGCGGGTGATGTAGCCACTGTCTTCCAGTTGCTTGACCCGTCGCGAGCAGGGCGAGGGCGACAGGCCGATGCGTTCGGCCAGTTCCTGGTTGGAGAGGCGCGCGTCGCGCTGCAGTTCTGCCAAGATTTTCAGATCGAAGCGATCGAGTTTGTCCATTTTGCATGCCTTGCGCTAGCCGATTGCGCCTAATGCTAGGTTTATGGCCAGGGATTGCGCAAGAGGCTGGAAAGAAGCTGCACAACGCAACCCGCTGCTGGCAGCAGGGGCGTAAGCTGAACTCAACTTCGATAGCCCGGTAGAGCTGTCCAACGAAGGCGCCCCAGGAGGGGCTTTCGCATCGCCAACGACGGTATCCCGTCCGCCGCGCCCGGGCCCGCCCAGGTCACCATTCCTGGTCGATCGCAGCCACCGTCACGAGCGGTGCGAGAGGACAACGAATTCAAGGGGAGGCCGCAAGGTCTCCCCTTTTCTTTTGGGCGGAAGTTTTGGCGTTGGGC
>NZ_JALNUX010000018.1:0-66211 GCF_026544185.1 Pseudomonas sp. GM_Psu_1 | reverse complement strand
AAGTGCCAGAGTGCCAGAGTGCCTAGGCGCTGGGAGCAGAGAATCGGCCAGCGGATACCTGACGCTACGTAGCTGAGGTGGCCCTCACCCTAGCCCTCTCCCGGGGGGGGGGAGAGGGGACCAGGAGCGGAGTGGTAAAGAGTTTGGAGTAGGGCCTGCCAGATGTGTGCTGCTGACATTCCGCAAAGAGCACAAGAGCCAGAACAGCCCGGCTGCGCCGGGCTGTTGCGGCCATGGCGGTCCGCCGATGCCGCCGCTCCTACTAGGAGGCAAGTCGTAGGAGCGGCCCATGGCCGCGATAGAGCCTCACCTATAAAAAAGCCCGGCATATGCCGGGCTTTTTGCCTTCAAGTCGGTGCTCGAGATTACTCCCGGTCACGTTCCAGCAAGGGCTTGAGGAAGTAGCCGGTATAGGACTTCTTGTTTGCCGCGACCTCCTCGGGTGTGCCCGTCGCGATGATCTGACCACCCTTGGAGCCGCCTTCCGGACCGAGGTCTACCAACCAGTCGGCGGTTTTGATGACATCGAGGTTGTGCTCGATCACCACCACGGTATTGCCGTGATCGCGTAGTCGATGCAGCACGTCGAGCAATTGCTGGATATCGGCAAAGTGCAGGCCCGTGGTGGGCTCGTCGAGGATATAGAGCGTCTTGCCGGTATCGCGCTTGGACAGCTCCCGGGCCAGCTTCACACGCTGAGCCTCACCCCCTGACAGCGTCGTGGCGCTCTGGCCGAGACGGATATAGGACAGGCCGACATCAATCAGCGTCTGCAGCTTGCGCGCCAGTGCAGGGATGGACTCGAAGAAGGCATGGGCTTCCTCGATGGTCATGTCCAGGACCTCGGTGATGGTCTTGCCCTTGTACTTCACCTCCAGGGTCTCGCGGTTGTACCTCTTGCCCTTGCAGACGTCGCAGGCGACGTAGACGTCCGGCAGGAAGTGCATTTCCACCTTGATGACCCCATCGCCCTGACAGGCCTCGCAGCGGCCACCCTTGACGTTGAAGGAGAAACGCCCCGGGGTATAGCCGCGAGAACGTGATTCCGGAACGCCGGAAAACAGCTCGCGAATGGGGGTGAAGAGTCCGGTATAGGTCGCCGGGTTGGAGCGCGGGGTCCGGCCGATGGGGCTCTGGTCGATGTCCACCACCTTGTCCAGGTGCTGCATGCCGTCGAAGCTGTCGTGGGCAGCGACCTCCAGGGTCGTCGCGCCATTGAGCGCCGTGGCGGTCAGCGGGAAGAGGGTGTTGTTGATCAGGGTCGACTTGCCGGAGCCGGAGACCCCGGTCACGCAGGTCAGCAGACCAACCGGAATCTCCAGGTTGACGTTCTGCAGGTTGTTGCCGCGGGCACCCTTCAGCTTCAGCAGCTTCTTCTTGTCCCGCGCGGTGCGCTTGGCGGGCACCACGATCTTCTTGCGACCCGACAGGTACTGCCCGGTCACCGAGTCGGGATGCCGCATGACCTGGTCGGGCGTGCCTTCCGCGATGATCTGGCCACCGTGCACTCCAGCGCCCGGGCCGATGTCGATGACATAGTCCGCCAGGCGGATGGCATCCTCGTCGTGCTCGACGACGATGACGGTGTTACCCAGGTCGCGCAGGTGAGTCAGGGTGCCTAGTAGCCGCTCGTTGTCGCGCTGGTGCAGACCAATGGAGGGTTCGTCGAGGATGTACATGACGCCCACCAGACCCGCGCCGATCTGGCTGGCCAGGCGGATACGCTGTGCCTCGCCACCGGAGAGGGTGTCAGCGCTGCGATCCAGGGTCAGGTAGTCCAGGCCGACGTTGACCAGGAACTGCAGGCGCTCGCGGATCTCCTTGAGGATCTTGTCGGCGATCTGCTGCCGCTGGCCCTTGAGGGTAAGGTCCTGGAAGTACTGGGTGGCATCGCCCACGGGCAGACGGGTGACCGCCGGCAGGGTCTTGTCGCCGACCCAGACGTGGCGCGCTTCGCGCCGCAGGCGGGTGCCATTGCAGTCCGGGCAGTGCTGGGTGCTCAGGTACTTGGCCAGCTCTTCGCGCACGCTCTGGGATTCGGTCTCGCGATAACGCCGCTCAAGATTCGGCAGGATGCCTTCGAAGGCGTGGGCACGCTTGACGATATCGCCGCGGTCATTGAGATAGCGGAAGTTGACGCTCTCGCGCCCGGAGCCGCTGAGTACCGCCTTGCGATGCTTGTCATCGAGGCTTTTGAAGGGGGCGTCGAGGCTGAAGCCATAGTGACTCGCCAGCGAGCCGAGCATCTGGAAGTAATAGACGTTGCGTCTGTCCCAGCCGCGGATGGCGCCTTCGCTGAGGCTGAGCTCCTCGTTGACCACCCGGCGGGCGTCGAAGAATTGCTTCACGCCCAGGCCGTCGCAGGTAGGGCAGGCGCCGGCGGGATTGTTGAAGGAAAACAGCTTGGGTTCCAGCTCGCCGATGGAGAAGCCGCAGATCGGGCAGGCGAAGCGCGCGGAGAAGACGATCTCCTCCCCCTTATCGCCTTCCATGGGGGCGATGATGGCGATGTCGTCGGCCAGCTTCAGCGCCGTCTCGAAGGATTCCGCCAGGCGCTGCTGGAGGTCTTCGCGCACCTTGAATCTATCCACCACCACTTCGATGGTGTGCTTCTTCTGCTTGTCGAGCTTGGGCAGCTCGTCCATCTCGTGCAGCCGCCCGTTGACGCGGACGCGGACGAAACCCTGGGCACGCAACTCCTCGAACACCGACAGGTGCTCACCCTTGCGCTCGCGCACGATGGGGGCGAGCAGCATCAACCGCTGGCCTTCCGGCATGGCCAGCACCTGGTCGACCATCTGGCTGACGGTCTGGGCTTCCAGGGGCACATCGTGCTCCGGGCAGCGCGGCGTACCGACGCGGGCATAGAGCAGGCGCAGATAGTCGTAGATCTCGGTGATGGTGCCCACGGTGGAGCGCGGATTGTGCGAGGTGGACTTCTGCTCGATGGAAATCGCTGGCGACAGGCCTTCGATGGTGTCCACATCGGGCTTTTCCATCATCGACAGGAACTGGCGGGCGTAGGCCGACAAGGATTCCACGTAGCGGCGCTGGCCTTCGGCATAAAGGGTGTCGAACGCCAGCGAAGACTTGCCGGAGCCGGACAGTCCGGTGATGACGATGAGCTTGTCCCGGGGAAGGGTTAGGTCGATGTTCTTCAGATTATGGGTGCGGGCCCCACGGATGAGGATTTTATCCACGTAGACTTCTGCCTCGTTTTGGCGGCGCTTCACTAGAAAAGAGGTCTCGTCCCGGGCTGCGGCTATCTGCCGCGCCTGTGAGAGAGGGGGTAAGGCTGGTAAAATTAACGGCCCGACAGCGGTGATCGGGCGTTCGTGATCCTGGCGGTCGGGAACGTTCGGACGAGCGCTCGGCTATCTTCACCGCTTCCTCCCTAAATGGTCATTGTCACGACTGTTTTAAAGCTGTGTGGCGACGTAAAAGCCTGTCGCCGACGAGAGGATTATCAATGCTCGACAAGCGCAGTGAAGCCATGAACGGCGTCGAACGCCGTGCCGCCTTCGGGCTGGCCCTGGTCTTCGCCTTTCGTATGCTCGGTATGTTCATGGTGCTCCCGGTCCTGGCGACCTATGGTCAGGAGTTGGCGGATGCCACCCCGGCGCTGATCGGCCTCGCCATAGGTGCCTATGGTTTGACCCAGGCGGTCCTGCAAATTCCCCTGGGGACGCTGTCCGATCGCATCGGTCGACGCCCCATCATCATTGGTGGACTGCTGGTGTTCGCCCTTGGTGCCGCCATTGCCGCCAATGCCCACTCGATCTGGGGCGTCATCGCCGGGCGTGTCGTCCAGGGTGGCGGCGCCATTTCGGCGGCCATCATGGCGCTGCTGTCGGATCAGACCCGCGAGCAGCATCGCACCAAGGCCATGGCCACGATCGGCATGAGCATCGGCGTGTCCTTTGCCGTGGCGATGGTGGCCGGCCCCTTGCTGACCCGTGCCTACGGTCTCGCCGGGCTGTTCTGGGCCACCTGCGGACTGGCACTGGTCGGTTTGCTGATCGTGCTGTTCCTGGTACCGCACCAGGCTTCGCCCTTCGCCCATCGGGAGTCGAACCTGGCGCGCCAGGCGCTGGGCGCGACCCTGCGCAATCGCGACCTGCTGCGGCTGGACTTCGGCATCCTGGCGCTGCACGCCGTGCTAATGGCCAGTTTCGTCGTCCTGCCGCTGGCCCTGGCCGAACATGCCGGGCTGCCCAAGGAAGAGCACTGGTGGGTCTATCTCACCGCGCTGGTGGTCGGCTTCTTCGCCATGGTCCCCTTCATCATCTATGGTGAAAAGAAGCGGCGCATGAAGCGCGTGCTGGTGGGCGCCATCAGTGTGCTGGTGCTGTGCGAGCTGTACTTCTTCTTTTTCAGCAACAGCCTGGTGGCCCTGGTCATCGGCATCGTGGTGTTCTTTACCGCCTTCAACCTGCTGGAGGCCTCGCTGCCGTCGCTGGTGAGCAAGGTGGCCCCGGCCGGTGGCAAGGGCACCGCCATGGGGATCTATTCCACCAGTCAGTTCCTTGGTTCCGCGTTGGGCGGTATCCTCGGGGGCTGGTTGTTCCAGCATGGTGGCCTGTCCACCGTCTTCCTGGGTTGTGCGGCGCTTTGCCTGGGATGGGCGGTGGTAGCTGGTACGATGCGGGAACCGCCCTATGTCACCAGTCTGCGTTTGCCGGTTACGCCCGCGCTAGTCAACGACCAGGGATTGGTCGGACGCCTGTTGGCCCTGGCCGGAGTGACCGATGCGGTAGTGGTGGCGGAAGAGCAGGCCGTCTACATCAAGATCGATACTAAAATCGTCGATCGGGCGCAATTGGAGCGACTGGTTAGTCAAACACCGGTCGCCGCTTGATCGACAGCCTCATCAGGAGATTCATATGGCCCGTGGCGTCAATAAAGTCATCCTCGTCGGCAATGCCGGCGCCGATCCCGAAACCCGTTACATGCCCAACGGCAATGCGGTGACCAACGTCACCCTGGCCACCAGCGAAAGCTGGAAGGACAAGCAGACCGGTCAGCAGCAGGACCGCACCGAATGGCACCGCGTGGTGTTCTTCGGTCGTCTCGCCGAGATCGCCGGCGAGTACATCCGCAAGGGCTCCCAGGTCTATGTCGAGGGCACTCTGCGTACCCGCAAATGGCAGGGCCAGGACGGTCAGGATCGCTACACCACCGAAATCGTGGTCGACATCAACGGCAACATGCAGCTGCTGGGTGGCCGTGGCGGCAATGCCGGTGGCAACGACGAATACAACCAGAGCGCGCCTGCGCCCCAGCAGCAGCGTGCCCCCCGTCCGCAGCAGTCGGCCCCGCAGTATGACAACGGTGGCAATGGCGGCAACGGCAACAGCCGTCCCCAGCAGCAGCCGCAGTCTCGTCCGCAGCAGCAGCCGGCTCAGCAGGACTACGACAGCTTCGACGACGACATCCCGTTCTAAACGACGGGCAAAGAAAAAGGGCAGCCAGTGGCTGCCCTTTCTTTTTGGTGGAGGCGGGGGGATTTGAACCCCCGTCCGCCAGCTCTCCGCTATCGGTTCTACATGCTTAGCCCTGTCTACTGAGTTAACCCATTGCGGCCCGACGGGCAGGGTGCTTTGGGCGAGCTGTATAAGTTTTAGCCGTTACGTCTACAGCGAACTTGGCGGCGATCCTGTTCTATCTGACAGTCGTTTCGGGTTTACAGGCATCCCCTAGCGACTGCTAGCCGCATTAAGCAGCTAGAGCGTAGTTGTCGTCGTTGGCAACTATAAGTTTGCAGCAGCGAATTTACGAGTTCTGCTACCAGCTCGGCATGCCCCTCAAGTTTCGTTACCGGCGTCGAATCCTAATCGCCCCCAAAACTTGCTGGTCGTTCACTATAGGAATTCCGGCCGTCCGACGCAAGTCATTGCTGACGAAACGTTTTTCGGCCGCTTGGCTATTTGGCGTCCTTGCGGATGGCGCGCTGGATCTCGCGGTCGGAATCGCGCTCGCGCTCGGTCGCGCGCTTGTCGAATTCCTTCTTGCCTTTGGCCAGCGCGATCTCGCACTTGACCAGGTGCTTCTTCCAGTAGAGCGACAGGGCGACGCAGGCGTAGCCCTTCTGCTGCACGGCGCCAAACAGCTTGCCCAGCTCGCGCTTGTTGAGCAGCAACTTGCGGGTGCGGGTCGGGTCAGCGATGACATGGGTGCTGGCGGTCTGCAGCGGGGTGATGTGGCTGCCCAGCAGCCAGGCTTCGCCGTCCTTGAGCAGCACATAGCTGTCGGTCAGCTGCGCCTTGCCGGCTCTCAGGCTCTTGACCTCCCAGCCTGCCAGGGAAACACCCGCCTCGAAGCGGGTGTCGACGAAGTATTCGTGAAGCGCCTTTTTGTTCTGCGCGATGCTGCCGGGGGAGACTTTCTTTTGCTTGGCCATGATTCCAGGGTACAGCGAGTCAGGGGAAATGTCGCCACGCGCTTGAGCGGGTATGAGCAAACACGGACAATACCGCGGTTCTGGACTGCGGCAGGCTGGTGCGGGAGTAAAATGCGTGCGCCGCCCTCAAATTCAAGGTCCGACACCGATTTCGCTATTCTACGAGGTTCCGATGAGCACGCACATCCAACGTTCGGCGTTGCTGCCCTATCCTGCTTCAGCACTCTATGCGCTGGTTAATGACGTGGACCGTTATCCGGAGTTCCTGCCGTGGTGCTCGTCCGCCCAGATCCTGGAGCAGGACGAAGGCCTGATGCGCGCCGGTCTCACCGTGGCCAAGGGTGGTCTCAGCCAGCAGTTCACGACCCGCAACACCCTGGTGCCGGACGAGTCCATCACCATGGATCTGGAAAAGGGTCCCTTCAAGCAGCTGCATGGCGTCTGGACGTTCAAGGCGCTGGGCGACAAGGCCTGCAAGATTTCCCTGGATCTGTCCTTCGAATACGACAGCGCCATCGTCCGCGCGACCTTGGGCCCGTTGTTCAATCAGGCGGCCAATACCATGGTGGATGCCTTCTGCCAGCGTGCTCGAGCCCTCTATGGCTGAGTGTCTCGCCATCGAGGTGGCGCTGGCGTTGCCGGAGCGGCAATGGCTGTTGAGTCTGCAGCTCGAAGAGGGCGCCACGGTCGAGCAGGCGGTGCGGGCGTCGGGGCTGCTCGAGCAGTTGCCACCCGAACAGCGCGAAGCCTTCCGGGTCGGCATCTTTGGCAAGCTGGTAGCCAGGCCGAACGAGCGCAGGCTGATGGCGGGTGACCGGGTGGAAATCTATCGCCCGCTGCTTGCGGACCCCAAGGAAAGTCGCAAGCGGCGCGCGGAAAAGGCCAAGTCCAGGACTGGCCTCTAGCCAGGGATCACTGTCCGTCGGTGCGGATGCGATCGGGCGTCGGCACGGCGGCCGGACGGGCGCTGTCGATCTCTTTCTGGATGTTGTCTTCGGTCGAGCCGGGTACGGCTGGCGCTTCCGGTACGGCAGCGGGTGCCGAGGGTTGCGCCGGGGCGGTGGGATCCACGGTGGTGCCGCTGTCGGTACCCATGATCTGCTGTTCGCGGCTGGTGCCGGGCATGAAGTCGCCGGCCAGGCCGCTCAGTTGATTGTCGCCGTTGAACACCAGGCTGACACGCTCCTGCTTACGCTGACCGCCGGCGGCTTGCAGGCTGTACAGATAGTCCCAGCGATTGGGATGGAAGGTGTCTTGGATCAGCGGCGAACCCATGATAAACCGGACTTGTTGTCGGGTCATTCCGGGGCGCAACTGGTCTATCATGTCCTGGGTGACGACGTTGCCCTGTTGGATGTCGATCTTGTAAACCCCCGGCAGAGAGCAGCCGGCGAGCATGGCTAGGCCCATCAGAGAGAGCCCGGTCAGCGTTTGCTTGAGGTTTTGCATCGGTGGGAGACTTCCACTATCTTGCTGGGCAACGAAGCACCGATCATACCCGTATTCCCGAGGGCTGCGAAAGCACTCGGCACCGAGAAAGAGCATGGTAGAGAACAACGAACTCCGCAAAGCGGGTCTGAAAGTGACCCTGCCGCGCGTCAAGATATTGCAGATGCTGGACACCACCGAGCAGCGCCACATGAGCGCCGAAGACGTTTACAAGGCGCTCATGGAAGCGGGCGAGGATGTGGGACTGGCAACGGTCTATCGGGTCCTCACCCAGTTCGAAGCGGCCGGTCTGGTGGTGCGCCACAATTTCGACGGCGGCCATGCCGTGTTCGAGTTGGCCGACACCGGCCACCATGATCACATGGTGGATGTGGATACCGGCGAAGTCATCGAGTTCACCGATGCCTCGATCGAAAAGCGTCAGCGCGAGATCGTCGAAGAGCATGGTTTCGAACTGGTCGATCACAACCTGGTGCTGTACATCCGCCAGCGCAAGTGAAGGCCCGGACATGAAAAAGGCGACTCGAAGGTCGCCTTTTTCATGTCCGGTGGCTGTCTGCGTCTAGCGGCTGACCACCAGTTTGCGAGCGTGGGCCAGGGATTCACGGGTCAGGTCGACACCACCCAGCATGCGCGCCACCTCTTCCACGCGCCGTGCGCGGTCGAGCTTGGCCACCGCGGTACGCGTCTCGTCGGTGCCGCGCTCCTTGTGTACGAACAGGTGTTGATGACCCTGGGCCGCCACCTGGGGCAAATGGGTCACCGTCAGCACCTGGCCCCGCTCACCCAGTTGCCGCAGCAGCTGGCCGACCACCTCGGCGGTGGGGCCGCCGATACCGACGTCCACCTCGTCGAACACCAGGGTGGGTGTGCGCGAGGTCTGGGCGGTGATGACCTGGATGGCCAGGCTGATACGCGACAGTTCACCGCCGGAGGCAACCTTGGCCAGCGGGCGCAGGGGCTGGCCCGGGTTGGCGCTGACGCGGAATTCGACGCCCTCGTTGCCCAGCGGCTGGGGTTCGCCGGTACTGCCCGGCGTGAGGGTGATGCTGAAGCGGCCACCCGGCATGCCCAGGCGCTGCATCTCGGTCTCGACCGCGGCCGCGAGCTCCGGCGCCCGTTGCTCGCGCAGACGACTCAGTTCGCCGGCCTTCTCCTGGTAGTGGCGCTCGAAGGCCGTCAGTTCTTCCTGCAGGCGCTCCAGGGCGACGTCGTCGGCGTCCAGGGATTGCAGTTCGTTGCGCAGCTGTTCGTGCAGCTCCAGCAGGGCCTCGGGCTGGACGCGATGCTTGCGGGCAAGGCTGTAGACGCTGTCCAGGCGCTCCTGCACT
This sequence comes from Pseudomonas sp. GM_Psu_1, assembly GCF_026544185.1. Classification (NCBI taxonomy): domain Bacteria; kingdom Pseudomonadati; phylum Pseudomonadota; class Gammaproteobacteria; order Pseudomonadales; family Pseudomonadaceae; genus Pseudomonas; species Pseudomonas sp. GM_Psu_1. Next base: position 57,031 of record NZ_JALNUX010000018.1, on the reverse strand, counting down.
GCCTGCTGGCGCTCCGGGTCGGCTTCGAAATGATCGACGAAGCGATTGAGTTCGTTCATCGCCTCCTCGATCTGGATCTGGGCGGAGGCGAGCAGGTTGCTGGCCTCCTGGATCTGCGCCGGCGGGCGGTCGAAGGCGGTCAGGCGCGCCACGCTGGCATTGAGCGCCGACAGGGCATTGCCCTGCTCGTTTTCGGTACAGAGGTCCATGGCCTGGCGGCAGGCCAGCAGGATGTGCTCGGCACTCGCCAGATCGCTCTGCTCCTGTTCCAGGGCCTGCAACTCGCCCTCGGCCAGGGCGAGGTTGTCGAGTTCTTCGAGCTGGTAGCTGAGCAGCTGATGGCGGGCGCGTTGCTCGTCGCCGTTGCGGGTCAGGCGTTCTAGCGTCTGGCGCACCTGGCGCCAGCGCTGGGCCGCGAGCTGCACCTGGCGGACCAGCTCGCCCGCGCCGGCGTATTCGTCCAGCAGGCGGCGATGGGTGTCGAGGCCGAGCAATGACTGGTGCTCGTGCTGGCTGTGGATATCGATCAGCAGGCCGCCGAGGGTCTTGAGATCGGCCAGCGGGCAGGGCGAGCCATTGATATAGCCGCGCGAGCGCCCTTCGCGGGTGATGACGCGGCGCAGCAGGCAGGGGCCGTCCTGCTCCAGGTCGCGCTCGGCGAGCCACTGGCGCGCTTCGGGGATATCGGTGGTGTCGAAGCTGGCCAGGACATCGGCCTTGTCGGCGCCGGGTCTGACCGCATCGCTGTCGGCGCGATCGCCCAGGGTGAGGCCGAGGGCGTCCAGCATGATGGACTTGCCGGCGCCGGTTTCACCCGTGATCACGGTCATGCCGCGCTCGAGGTCGAGGTCGAGGTGTTCGACGATGGCGTAATTGCGGACGGACAGATGCACCAGCATGCGACGATCTCCGAAGGCGGTTTTCTGGTTGTTTATACAGTGCCTCTCGGGCACTGGCAATCCATACAGCTCTTGAAGCGCCGGCCGGCGGCCCCATATAGGCGCCATCGATCAAGGCGATGTCCATTAGAGGGCGCGCCCACCGGCAATATCACAGGAGGACTCCATGGCCGACGAACAGAACTCCCAGACCCCCGAGCACGAAGCCGCCCAGGGCGACGTCCAGCACGAGGATCTCGCCGCCCGCGTCGCCACGCTCGAAGAGCAGCTCGCCGCGGCCCAGGACCAGTCGCTGCGCAGCGTCGCCGAACTGCAGAACGTGCGTCGTCGCGCCGAGCAGGATGTGGAGAAGGCGCACAAGTTCGCCCTGGAAAAATTCGCTGGCGACCTGCTGCCGGTGCTCGACAGCCTGGAGCGTGGCCTGGAACTGTCCAACGCCACCGACGAGACCTTGAAGCCCATGCGCGAAGGCATGGAGCTGACCCTGAAGATGCTGCAGGACACCCTCAAGCGCTATCAGGTCGAGGCTGTCGATCCCCACGGCGCGCCCTTCAATCCGGAACACCACCAGGCCATGGCCATGGAGGAGAGCGCCACCGCCGAGCCGGGCAGCGTCCTCAAGGTGTTTCAAAAGGGCTATCTGCTCAATGGTCGCCTGCTGCGGCCGGCGATGGTGGTAGTCAGCAAGGCACCTGCAGCGCAGCAGCCGAGCATCGACGAAAAGGCTTGAAATTCTTTCGCTCGGCCCCATCTGGTAGGCAAGCGAACATCAAAGGCCCCCTGAGCGGGCCGCGCGGAATCTGAGATTTCTGGAGAAGACTACATGGGCAAGATCATCGGTATCGACCTGGGGACCACCAACTCCTGCGTCGCGATCCTCGAAAACGGCAACGTCAAAGTACTGGAAAACGCCGAAGGCACCCGTACCACGCCGTCCATCATCGCCTACACCAACGACGGCGAGACCCTGGTTGGCCAGCCGGCCAAGCGCCAGGCGGTGACCAATCCGCAGAACACCCTGTACGCGGTCAAGCGTCTGATCGGCCGGCGTTATGAAGAAAACGTCGTGCAGAAAGACATCCAGATGGTCCCCTACAAGATCGTCAAGGCGGACAACGGTGACGCCTGGGTCGAGGCCAAGGGCCAGAAGATGGCGCCGCCGCAGGTGTCTGCCGAAGTCCTGAAGAAGATGAAGAAGACCGCCGAGGACTACCTGGGCGAAGCCGTGACCGAAGCGGTCATCACCGTCCCGGCCTACTTCAACGACAGCCAGCGCCAGGCCACCAAGGATGCCGGTCGCATCGCGGGTCTGGACGTCAAGCGCATCATCAACGAGCCCACCGCGGCTGCCCTGGCCTATGGCCTGGACAAGGCCAAGGGCGACCACACCGTGATCGTCTATGACCTGGGCGGCGGTACCTTCGACGTCTCGGTCATCGAGATCGCCGAGGTCGACGGTGAGCATCAGTTCGAGGTGCTGGCCACCAATGGCGACACCTTCCTGGGCGGCGAAGACTTCGACATCCGCCTGATCGACTACCTCGTCGAGGAATTCAAGAAAGAAAGCGGCATGAACCTCAAGGGTGACCCGCTGGCCATGCAGCGCCTGAAGGAAGCTGCGGAAAAAGCCAAGATCGAGCTGTCCTCGGCTACCCAGACCGACGTCAACCTGCCCTATATCACCGCCGATGCCAGCGGTCCCAAGCACCTGAACGTCAAGGTCTCCCGCGCCAAGCTGGAGTCCCTGGTGGAAGAGCTGGTCGAGCGCACCATCGAGCCCTGCCGCACGGCGCTGAAGGACTCCGGTCTGGACGTTTCCGACATCCACGAGGTCATCCTGGTGGGCGGTCAGACCCGCATGCCGCTGGTGCAGAAGCGCGTGGCCGACTTCTTCGGCAAGGAAGCGCGCAAGGACGTCAACCCGGACGAAGCCGTCGCCATCGGCGCCGCCATCCAGGGCGCCGTGCTGGCCGGTGACGTCAAGGACGTGCTGCTGCTGGACGTCACCCCGCTGACCCTGGGCATCGAGACCATGGGTGGCGTGATGACCGCGCTGATCGAGAAGAACACCACCATCCCGACCAAGAAGTCGCAGGTATTCTCCACCGCCGACGACAACCAGGGCGCCGTGACCATCCACGTGCTGCAGGGCGAGCGCAAGCAGGCCGCGCAGAACAAGTCGCTGGGCAAGTTCGACCTGGCCGAGATCCCGCCGGCGCCGCGTGGCGTACCGCAGATCGAGGTGACCTTCGACATCGACGCCAACGGCATCCTCAACGTGTCCGCCAAGGACAAGGCCACCGGCAAGCAGCAGTCCATCGTCATCAAGGCGTCCTCCGGTCTGTCCGAGGAAGAGATTCAGCAGATGGTGCGTGACGCCGAGGCCAATGCCGACGAGGATCGCAAGTTCGAAGAGCTGGCCGCGGCCCGCAACCAGGGCGATGCCCTGGTGCACGGTACCCGCAAGATGCTGACCGAGGCGGGCGACAAGGCCACCGCGGAAGAGAAGAGCACCATCGAGAAGGCCATTGGCGAACTGGAAACCGCCGTACGCGGTGACGACAAGGACGCCATCGAAGCCAAGATGAATGCCCTGTCCCAGGCCTCCGCGCCGCTGGCCCAGAAGCTCTATTCCGAGCAGGGCGCTGGCGCCGGTGCCGAAGGCGCCTCGGCCAAGGCGGACGGTGATGCCAAGAAGCCCGGCGACGACGTGGTCGATGCCGAGTTCGAGGAAGTGAAGGACAACAAGTAAGCCCCGTGCTTACCGCACCTGGCGGGCTTCGGCCCGTCGGATCCGCCACGCGGGAGCCTGCTCCCGCGTTGGCGTGTCTGGAGGGTGAGAAAATTTAAGGTGCAGAAAGTCTATGGCCAAACGTGATTACTATGAGGTGCTCGGGGTCGAGCGCGGCGCCAGCGAAGCCGAGCTCAAGAAGGCCTACCGACGCCTGGCGATGAAATACCACCCGGATCGCAATCCGGGGGACGCGGCTGCCGAAGAGCAGTTCAAGGAGGCCGCCGAGGCCTATGAAGTGCTGTCCGATGCGGGCAAGCGCTCGGCCTACGACCAGTACGGCCATGCTGGCGTCGATCCGAGCATGGGCGGCGGCGGTTTCGGTGGCGCGGCGGGAGGCGCGAGCTTCTCCGACATCTTCGGCGATGTCTTCAGCGACTTCTTTGGCGGACGCGGTGGCGCCGGTGGACGCGGCGGCCCGCAGCGCGGTGCCGACCTGCGCTACACCCTGGACCTGGATCTGGAAGAGGCGGTGCGTGGGACCACGGTCACCATTCGCGTGCCCACCCTGGTCGAGTGCAAGGTCTGCGATGGCAATGGCGCCAAGCCGGGTACCTCGGCGTCCACCTGCCCCACCTGCGGTGGCATCGGCCAGGTGCGCATGCAGCAGGGCTTCTTCTCGGTCCAGCAGACCTGCCCGCGCTGCCACGGCAGCGGCAAGATCATTCCCGAGCCCTGCAACGCCTGTCATGGTCAGGGGCGCGTGGAAGAGCAGAAGACCCTGTCGGTCAAGGTGCCCGCAGGCGTCGACACCGGCGACCGCATCCGCCTGACCGGCGAAGGCGAGGCGGGGACCCTGGGTGGCCCCAGTGGCGACCTCTATGTCGTGGTCAATGTGCGCGAGCACTCGATCTTCCAGCGCGACGGCAAGCACCTCTATTGCGAGGTGCCGATCAACTTCACCGACGCCGCCCTGGGTGGCGAGCTGGAAGTGCCGACCCTGGATGGCCGCGTCAAGCTGAAGATTCCCGAGGGCACCCAGACCGGCAAGATGTTCCGCCTGCGCGGCAAGGGCGTGACGCCCGTGCGTGGCGGTGGCGCCGGCGATCTGATGTGCAAGGTGGTGGTGGAGACTCCGGTCAACCTGAGTCGGCGCCAGCGCGAGCTGCTCGAGGAATTCCGCAACACCCTGCAGAGCGACAGCTCCCATTCGCCCCGGGCCAGTGGCTGGTTCGACGGCATGAAGCGCTTCTTCGACGACCTCTAAACCGGCAGGGGCGCCGTCGCGAGGCGGCGCCCGGCCAGCAGCCTGGAGCTGATGATGCGACGTATAGCTGTAATGGGCGCCGCGGGGCGCATGGGCAAGACCCTGATCGAAGCGGTCCAGCAGACCCAGGGCGCTGCCGGTCTCACCGCCGCGGTGGATCGCCCGGAAAGCAGTCTGGTAGGTGCCGACGCCGGCGAACTCGCCGGTATCGGCCGCAACGGAGTGATGCTGTCGGGCGATCTGGCGCGGGTGCTGGATGATTTCGATGTGCTCATCGACTTCACCCATCCCAACGTGACCCTGCAGAATCTGGCGCTCTGCCGCAAGGCCAGGAAGGCCATGGTGATCGGCACCACCGGCTTCACCGCCGAGCAGAAGCTGACCCTGCTGGAAGCGAGCAAGGAAATTCCCATCGTCTTCGCCGCCAACTTCAGCGTCGGCGTCAATCTCTGCCTCAAGCTGCTCGACACCGCCGCCCGCGTGCTGGGTGACGAGGTCGACATCGAGATCATCGAGGCGCACCACAGGCACAAGGTCGATGCGCCTTCGGGGACCGCCTTGCGCATGGGCGAGGTCGTTGCCCAGGCGCTGGGTCGCGATCTGGAAGAGGTGGCCGTCTATGGCCGCGAGGGCCAGACCGGTGCCCGCGACCGCCAGACCATCGGCTTCGCCACCGTGCGCGCTGGCGACGTGGTGGGCGATCACACGGTGCTGTTCGCCAGCGAAGGCGAGCGGGTCGAGATCACCCACAAGGCCTCCAGCCGCATGACCTTCGCCAAGGGCGCGGTGCGCGCGGCCCTCTGGCTCAAGGACAAACAGCCGGCGCTATATGACATGCAGGACGTGCTGGAGTTGCGCTGATCCCCTTGCGGGGGTGCCAGCCGTGATCAATTCGTGTACAATGCAGCTTTAGTGTATCCACTAAAAGCTAGCGCAGAATGAAATCACAACATTAAAACGGGATGACTCTTCGAGATGTCATCCCGTTTTTTTGCACCCTGCGTTTGCCCGCCAAGGCTTGATTTTCGGAGGTCTTCTTGACTAAGCCAGCCATACTCGCACTTGCCGATGGCAGCATCTTTCGCGGTGAATCCATCGGTGCCGACGGCCACACGGTCGGCGAAGTGGTGTTCAACACCGCCATGACCGGCTACCAGGAAATCCTGACCGATCCTTCCTATGCGAAGCAGATCGTCACCCTGACCTATCCGCACATCGGCAACACCGGCACCACGCCGCAGGATGGCGAGGCCGCCCAGGTGTGGGCCGCCGGGCTGATCATCCGCGATCTGCCGCTGCTGGCCAGCAACTGGCGCAACAAGCAGTCGCTGCCGGACTATCTCAAGGAGAACGGCACCATCGCCATCGCCGGTATCGACACGCGTCGACTGACCCGCATCCTCCGTGAGAAGGGCGCTCAGGATGGCTGCATTCTTACCGGCGAAGACGCCACCGAGGAGCGCGCCCTGGAACTGGCCCGCGCCTTCCCCGGCCTCAAGGGCATGGACCTGGCCAAGGAAGTCAGCGTCAAGGAGCGCTACGAGTGGCGCTCCGGCGTCTGGTCGCTGGAAACCGACAGCCACGCCGAGATCCCGGCCGAGCAGCTGCCCTATCACGTGGTGGCCTTCGACTATGGCGTCAAGCTAAACATTCTGCGCATGCTGGTGGCCCGCGGCTGCCGCATTACCGTGCTGCCGGCCCAGACCCCGGCCAGCGAAGCCCTGGCGCTGCAACCCGATGGCATCTTCCTGGCCAATGGCCCGGGCGATCCCGAGCCGTGCGACTACGCCATCAAGGCGATCCAGGACGTCCTGGAAACCGAGATTCCGGTGTTCGGCATCTGCCTGGGCCACCAGTTGCTGGCCCTGGCTTCCGGCGCCAAGACGGTGAAGATGCCCAACGGTCACCACGGCGCCAACCATCCGGTGCAGGATCTCGACAGCGGCGTGGTGATGATCACCAGTCAGAACCACGGTTTCGCCGTGGACGAGGCCAGCCTGCCGGCCAATTTGCGGGCCACCCACAAGTCGCTGTTCGATGGCACCCTGCAGGGCATCGAGCGTACCGACAAGGTCGCCTTCAGCTTCCAGGGTCACCCCGAGGCGAGCCCTGGCCCGCACGACGTGGCGCCGCTGTTCGACAAGTTCATCCAGGCCATGGCGGCACGCCGCTAAGACGGGAGGAGGGTAGCGCTCATGCTGGCGAATCTGGGTGTCATCGACTTCTGGACCTATGTGGTCGGGACCCTGTTCGTCATCCTGTTGCCCGGCCCCAATTCCTTCTTCGTGCTGGCCACCAGTGCCCAGCGCGGCATTCGCAGCGGCTACCAGGCGGCCTCGGCCGTGTTCCTCGGTGACGCCGTGCTGATGCTGCTCTCGGCGCTGGGCGTCGCCTCGCTGCTCAAGGCCGAGCCGCTGTTCTTCCAGATCCTCAAGTATCTGGGCGCGGCGTACCTGTTCTACCTCGGCTGGGGCATGTTGCGCGGCGGACTCAAGTCCTGGCGCAGCCCGGCCCAGGGCCAGGCCGAGGCGACCCTGCGCGAAGACGTCCACCAGCCGTTCCGCAAGGCGCTGCTGCTGAGCCTGTCGAACCCGAAGGCGATCCTGTTCTTCGTTTCCTTCTTCATCCAGTTCGTGGACCCCGGTTACGCCCATCCGGCGCTGTCCTTCCTGGTGCTGGGCGCGGTACTGGAAGCGATCAGCTTCTGCTACCTGTCGTTCCTGATTTTCTGCGGCGTTCGCCTGGCGGCCTGGTTCCGTCAGCGGCGTCGCCTCAGCGCGGGCGCCACCGGTGGCGTCGGCGCCCTGTTCGTGGGGTTCGGTGTGAAGCTGGCCACCGCGACCCTGACCTGATTACCTGCATTCGAGAAGCCCATGCCTAAGCGTACAGACATCAAGAGCATCCTCATCCTCGGGGCCGGCCCCATCGTCATCGGCCAGGCCTGCGAGTTCGACTATTCCGGCGCCCAGGCCTGCAAGGCCCTGCGCGAGGAAGGCTTCCGCGTCATCCTGGTGAACTCCAACCCGGCCACCATCATGACCGACCCTGCCATGGCCGACGCCACCTACATCGAGCCGATCAAGTGGGCCACCGTGGCCAAGATCATCGAGAAGGAGCGCCCCGACGCCCTGCTGCCGACCATGGGTGGCCAGACCGCGCTGAACTGCGCCCTGGACCTGGAGCGGCATGGCGTGCTGGCGAAATTCGGCGTCGAGATGATCGGTGCCAACGCCGACACCATCGACAAGGCCGAGGATCGCTCGCGCTTCGACAAGGCCATGAAGGACATTGGCCTCGCCTGCCCGGTCTCGGGCATCGCCCACAGCATGGAAGAAGCCTACGGCGTGCTGGAGAAGGTCGGCTTCCCCTGCATCATCCGGCCGAGCTTCACCATGGGTGGCACCGGTGGCGGCATCGCCTACAACCGCGAGGAATTCGAAGAAATCTGCACTCGTGGTCTGGATCTGTCGCCGACCAACGAACTGCTGATCGACGAATCCCTGATCGGCTGGAAGGAATACGAGATGGAGGTGGTCCGCGACAAGAAGGACAACTGCATCATCGTCTGCTCCATCGAGAACTTCGATCCCATGGGCGTGCACACCGGTGACTCCATCACCGTGGCCCCGGCCCAGACGCTGACCGACAAGGAATACCAGATCATGCGCAACGCCTCCCTGGCGGTGCTGCGCGAGATCGGGGTCGAGACCGGCGGCTCCAACGTCCAGTTCGGCATCTGCCCCAACACCGGGCGCATGGTAGTGATCGAAATGAACCCGCGGGTGTCGCGTTCCTCGGCACTGGCCTCCAAGGCCACCGGCTTCCCCATCGCCAAGATCGCCGCCAAGCTGGCGGTCGGCTACACCCTGGACGAGCTGCAGAACGACATCACCGGCGGTCGTACCCCGGCGTCCTTCGAGCCGGCCATCGACTACGTGGTCACCAAGATCCCACGCTTCGCCTTCGAGAAATTCCCCAAGGCCGATGCCCGTCTGACCACCCAGATGAAATCCGTGGGCGAGGTCATGTCCATCGGCCGTACCTTCCAGGAATCCCTGCAGAAAGCCCTGCGTGGCCTGGAAGTCGGCGTGGTCGGCTTCGATCCCAAGCTGGATCCGGCCGATCCCGAAGCCGACGGCACCCTCAAGCGCGAGCTGACCGTGCCGGGCGCCGATCGCATCTGGTACATCGGCGACGCCTTCCGCCAGGGCTACAGCCTGGACAAGGTCTTCGAGCTGACCCGCATCGATCCCTGGTTCCTGGTACAGATCGAAGACCTGATCAAGGACGAAGAGCGCATCAAGACCCTGGGTCTGGCCGACCTCGACTACGAGCTGATGCGCAAGCTCAAGCGCAAGGGCTTCTCCGATGCGCGCCTGGCCAAGCTGCTCGGCGTCACCGAGAAGAACCTGCGCGCCCATCGCCACAAGCTCAAGGTGCTGCCGGTGTACAAGCGGGTGGACACCTGCGCCGCCGAATTCGCCACCGATACCGCCTACCTCTACTCCACCTACGAGGAAGAGTGCGAGGCCAAGCCCAGCGGTCGCGACAAGATCATGATCCTCGGCGGCGGTCCCAACCGCATCGGCCAGGGCATCGAGTTCGACTACTGCTGCGTGCACGCGGCCCTGGCCATGCGTGAAGACGGCTATGAGACCATCATGGTCAACTGCAACCCGGAAACCGTCTCCACCGACTACGACACCTCCGACCGCCTGTTCTTCGAGCCGGTGACCCTGGAAGACGTACTGGAGATCGTCCGCGTCGAGCAGCCCAAGGGCGTCATCGTCCAGTACGGCGGCCAGACCCCGCTCAAGCTCTGCCGTGCCCTGGAAGAGGCCGGTGTGCCCATCATCGGCACCAGCCCCGACGCCATCGACCGCGCCGAAGACCGCGAACGCTTCCAGCAGATGGTGCAGCGCCTGAACCTGCGTCAGCCGGCCAACGCCACCGCGCGCAGCGAAGACGAGGCCCTGGCCCTGTCCAAGAACATCGGCTATCCGATGGTGGTCCGTCCCTCCTACGTGCTGGGCGGCCGGGCGATGGAGATCGTCTACCAGGAAGAAGAACTCAAGCGCTACATGCGCGAAGCGGTGAAGGTGTCCAACGACAGCCCCGTGCTGCTCGACCACTTCCTCAACTGCGCCATCGAGGTGGACGTGGATGCGGTGTGCGACGGCCAGACCGTGGTGATCGGCGCCATCATGCAGCACATCGAACAGGCCGGCGTGCACTCCGGTGACTCCGCCTGCTCGCTGCCGCCCTATTCGCTGCCCAAGCACATCCAGGACGAGATCCGCGAGCAGGTCAAGAAGATGGCCCTGGAGCTCGGCGTGATCGGTCTGATGAACGTGCAGATGGCCGTGCAGGGCGAAGACATCTACGTCATCGAGGTCAACCCGCGCGCCTCCCGTACCGTGCCCTTCGTCTCCAAGTGTATCGGCGAGTCCCTGGCCAAGGTGGCCGCCCGGGTCATGGCCGGCAAGACCCTGGCCGAAGTCGGCTTCACCCAGGAGATCATTCCGCCGTTCTTCAGCGTCAAGGAAGCGGTCTTCCCCTTCAACAAGTTCCCCGGCGTCGACCCCATCCTCGGCCCGGAGATGAAGTCCACCGGTGAGGTGATGGGCGTTGGCGACAGCTTCGGCGAAGCCTTCGCCAAGGCCCAGCTGGGTGCCAACGAGATCCTGCCGAACTCCGGCTGCGCCTTCATCAGCGTGCGTGACGACGACAAGCCCGAAGCCGTGCAGGTCGCTCGCGATCTGGTCGGCCTCGGCTTCGAGGTCGTCGCCACCGCCGGTACCGCGCGGGTGATCGAGGCGGCCGGTCTGCCGGTGCGTCGCGTGAACAAGGTGACCGAAGGCCGTCCCCATGTGGTCGACATGATCAAGAACGACGAGGTCACCCTGATCATCAACACCACCGAAGGCCGGCAGTCCATCGCCGATTCCTACTCGATCCGCCGCAACGCGCTGCAGCACAAGCTGTGCTGCACCACCACCATTGCCGGCGGCCAGGCCATTTGCGAAGCTTTGAAATTCGGCGCCGAGAAGACCGTGCGCCGGCTGCAAGATCTGCATGCAGGAGTTAAGGCATGACCAAGTACCCCATGACCGTCCAGGGCGCCCGTGCCCTGGAGGACGAGCTCAAGCACCTCAAGACCGAGCTGCGTCCGCAGATCACCCAGGCCATCGCCGAAGCGCGTGAGCTGGGTGACCTCAAGGAGAACGCCGAGTACCACGCCGCCCGCGAACAGCAGGGCATGGTCGAGGCGCGGATCCGCGATATCGAAGGGCGCCTGCAGAATGCCCAGGTGATCGACGTGACCGCCCTGCCGCACACCGGCAAGGTGATCTTCGGTACCACCGTGGAGATCGCCAACACCGAGACCGACGAGACCGTGACCTACCAGATCGTCGGTGACGACGAAGCGGACATCAAGCAGGGCAAGCTGTCGGTGGGTTCGCCCATCGCCCGCGCCCTGATCGGCAAGGAAGAAGGGGACGTGGTGCTGGTGAAGACCCCGGGTGGCGATGTCGAATACGAAATTGTCGCCGTCCGTCACGTCTGATCGTCGCGCCGGAGGCTGGCTCGCCAGGCTGCTCGCTGCAGCCTGGCAGCTGGCCCAGGTGTTCTGGGTCGGCCCGCTGGTCGCCCTGCACCTGTGCATCCCCGTGGCGCTCGCCCAGGCGGGCTGGGCACCGCTGCTGATCCAGTCCGGGCGTGAAGAGTTGCTGCGCATGATGCTCAGCGCCGCAGGCGGTGGGGTCTTTACCCAGATCGTGGTGCTGGTGTGGTGGGCCGGCGTGGGCGCCCTGTGGCGCGATCTGCGCGGCCAGCTGCTGCTGGCCAGTGCGCTGGCCGTCGTGCTGCAGAACGAACTGGCGCGCTTCTGGACCGGGCCGACCGCCCTGGCCGGCTACCTGGTCCTGCTGCTCTGCGGTCTGATCCTGGTGCTGCAGCCCGTTCCCGGGCGTGCGCCGGGCAATCAGACGGTATAGCGCACCACGTTGGAGAGATTGCGATTCTGCTCGCGCGCCTTGCGGTAGATCAGCGCCATCTTGCCGATGACCTGCACCAGCTCCGCCTTGCTCGACGCGCACAGTTCGTCGATCAGGGCCCGGCGGTCTTCCCGCTCCGTGACGGCCAGCTTGATCTTGATCAGCTCGTGATCGTTGAGCGCACGGTCGAGCTCGCCCAGCACGCCTTCGCTCAGGCCGTTCTCGCTGATGGTGACCACCGGCTTGAGTTGATGACCGATCGCCTTGAACCGCTTTTTAAGCTCGTTGTTGAGCGCCATAATTCACCCCGGATAAAAGCCGGACAGTTTATCCCAGCTGCCACGTGCCGCCCAGCGATACGCGAAAACTTACCCGCGCGCCCTGCAACGCCTGCCTGGTCGGCTCAAGGAACACCGCGACGGGCCTCCGGTCAAGTCGGTGCGCCAGGAAGACCTCGTCTCGAGCATCGAAGGGCCTTGTTATTTTTCATGGGGCCCCCATATGAGCGAGCTGAGTGCGATGGATCGATCCAGGGGCCTGCGGGACGAAGATGGCGTGAGTCCTTCGAGCAGGGCTCTGGCGCCGCCGTCCGCGTCGCGGGACCAGATCGCGCCAGCAATATCTATTGGGTCGCGGTTTTAGGGGCAATTGAGAGAATTGATGGCCGCAACGTCTGCCTTGCCCTAGAGTCAAAGGCAGAAGACTCATATAGCGTTACAGACGATGTCTGCCGTGGGCCAGGCTTTGTGTAGTAACTTACCGGTCACTGCCGGTTTCGCTTCGAACGGTTTACCCACGAAACCGGCGCAGAGGGTAGTCAATTGAACGACATGGCAAAGAATCTGATCCTGTGGCTGATCATCGCCGCGGTGCTCGTCACCGTGATGAACAACTTCTCCAGCCCCAACGAACCCCAGACGCTCAACTACTCCGACTTCATCCAGCAGGTGAAGGACGGGCAGATCGAGAGCGTGACCGTGGATGGCTATGTCATCACCGGCAAGCATCGTGATGGCGATCCCTTCAAGACCATCCGTCCGGCGATCCAGGACAATGGCCTGATCGGCGACCTGGTCAACAATAGCGTCACCATCACCGGCAAGCAGCCCGAGCAGCAGAGCATCTGGACTCAGTTGCTGGTGGCCAGCTTCCCGATCCTGGTGATCATCGCCGTCTTCATGTTCTTCATGCGCCAGATGCAGGGAGGCGCCGGCGGTCGCGGCGGTCCCATGAGCTTTGGCAAGAGCAAGGCGCGACTGCTGTCGGAAGACCAGGTCAAGACCACCTTCGCCGATGTCGCCGGTTGCGACGAAGCCAAGGAAGAAGTCACCGAGCTGGTCGAATTCCTCCGTGATCCAGGCAAGTTCCAACGCCTGGGTGGTCGTATTCCCCGTGGCGTGCTGATGGTCGGCTCGCCGGGTACCGGCAAGACGCTGCTGGCCAAGGCCGTGGCCGGTGAGGCCAAGGTGCCGTTCTTCACCATTTCCGGTTCGGACTTCGTCGAGATGTTCGTCGGTGTTGGCGCCAGCCGTGTCCGTGACATGTTCGACCAGGCCAAGAAGCACGCGCCCTGCATCATCTTCATCGACGAGATCGATGCGGTCGGTCGCCATCGTGGCAACGGCATGGGCGGTGGTCACGACGAGCGCGAGCAGACCCTGAACCAGCTGCTGGTCGAGATGGATGGCTTCGAGATGAACGATGGCATCATCGTCATCGCTGCCACCAACCGTCCTGATGTGCTCGACCCGGCCCTGCTGCGTCCTGGTCGCTTCGATCGCCAGGTGGTGGTCGGTCTGCCGGACATCCGTGGTCGCGAACAGATCCTCAAGGTGCACATGCGCAAGGTGCCGGTCGGCGAGCGCGTCGACGCCGGCGTCATCGCCCGCGGTACCCCGGGTTTCTCCGGTGCCGATCTGGCCAACCTGGTCAACGAGGCTTCGCTGTTCGCCGCCCGCGCTAACAAGCGCATCGTCGATATGCGCGAGTTCGAGCTGGCCAAGGACAAGATCATGATGGGCGCCGAGCGCAAGACCATGGTCATGTCCGAGAAGGAAAAGCGCAACACCGCCTACCACGAAGCGGGTCACGCCATCGTCGGTCGCCTGGTGCCCGAACACGATCCGGTCTACAAGGTCTCCATCATTCCTCGTGGTCGCGCACTGGGCGTAACCATGTTCCTCCCCGAGGAGGACCGCTACAGCCTGTCCAAGCGTGCGCTGGAAAGTCAGATCTGCTCGCTGTTCGGCGGCCGTATCGCCGAGGAAATGACCCTGGGCTTCGAGGGGGTGACCACCGGTGCCTCCAACGACATCATGCGCGCGACCTCCCTGGCGCGGAACATGGTCACCAAGTGGGGCCTGTCCGAGAAACTCGGCCCGCTGCTGTATGGCGAGGAAGAGAACGAAGGCTATCTGGGTCGTTCGGGTGGTGGCGGCGCCGGCAACATGTCGGGCGAGACCGCCAAGCAGATCGACCTGGAAATTCGCCGGATCATCGACGACTGCTATGGCACGGCTAAGCGCCTGTTGGACGAGAACCGCGACAAGCTCGAACTCATGGCCGATGCCCTGATGAAGTACGAGACCATCGACTCCGATCAGATCGACGACATCATGGCCGGCAAGGTCCCGCGTGAGCCGCGTGACTGGCATGACCGTGGCGGTCCTACCGGTGACGCTCCGGCGCCGCAGAGTGGTAGCGATCGTCCGGAAACCCCCATCGGTGGTCCGGCCGGAGAACACTGAAACACCCATGTTCAATCCGCTTCCTTCGACCCGATTGCCTTGCGGCAATCGGGTTCTTGTTTTTGACGCGCCCAAAGTCATGGGCATCCTCAACGTCACTCCCGACTCCTTTTCCGATGGTGGTCGCTATACGGCGGTCGAGAGCGCCCTGCGCCATGCCGAGGGAATGGTGTCGGCGGGTGCGGCCATCATCGATGTCGGGGGCGAGTCCACGCGCCCGGGGGCGCCCGCGGTATCCGAAGCGGAAGAGCTCGATCGGGTCGTGCCGGTGATCGAGGCGATCGCCCGCGAGCTCGATGTCGTGATTTCCATGGATACCTCCACGCCCGCGGTCATGCGCGAAGGCGCCAGGGCGGGTGCCGGTCTGATCAATGACGTGCGCTCGCTGCGTCGGCCCGGTGCCCTCGAGACGGCGGCCGCGACCGACCTGGCGATCTGCCTGATGCACATGCGCGGCGAGCCCGGCACCATGCAGCAGGCGCCCGTCTATGCCGATGTCGCAGGCGAGGTAGGCGCCTTTCTCGCCGAGCAGGTGGCCCGCTGCGAAGCGGTCGGCATCTCCCGTCAGCGGCTGGTGCTGGATCCAGGCTATGGCTTCGCCAAGACCCTCGAGCACAACCTCGAACTGTTCAGGCGACAGGCCGAGTTGCTCGCCTTTGGGCTACCCTTGCTGGTGGGTGTCTCGCGCAAGAGCATGATCGGCGCGGTCACCGGGCGGCCTGTGGAAGGTCGTCTGGCGGGCGGTCTGGCCCTTGCGGCCCTGGCACTGGTCAAGGGCGCGCAGATCCTCAGGGTCCATGATGTGGCGGAAACGGTGGACGTGGTGAAGATGATCACCGCAGTCGAAGGCTTCAGGCAGGAACAGAACTGATGGCAAGAAAGTATTTTGGAACCGATGGCATTCGCGGCAAGGTCGGGACGTATCCCATCACCCCGGATTTCATGCTCAAGCTGGGCTGGGCGGCCGGTATCGCCTTTCGCAGCCGCGGTGGTTGCCGGGTGCTGGTCGGCAAGGACACCCGCAACTCGGGCTACATGTTCGAATCGGCACTGGAAGCCGGGCTGTCCGCCGCCGGCGCCGACGTCATGCTGCTCGGTCCCATGCCCACGCCAGGGATCGCCTACCTGACGCGGACCTTCCAGGCCAGCGCCGGCATCGTTATCAGTGCGTCGCACAATCCCTACTACGACAATGGCATCAAGTTCTTTTCCGGCGCCGGCACCAAGCTGCCCGATGAACTCGAGACCATGATCGAGGAACTGCTCGATACGCCCATGACCGTGGTCGACTCGGCGCGTATCGGCAAGGTCTCGCGCATTAATGATGCCGCCGGGCGCTACATCGAGTTCTGCAAGAGCAGTGTGCCTACCGGGACCAGCTTCGCCGGCATGAAGATCGTGCTGGATTGCGCCAATGGCGCTACCTACAAGATCGCGCCCAGCGTCTTCCGCGAACTGGGGGCGGACGTCAGCGTGCTGGGCGTGCAGCCGGACGGACTCAACATCAACAAGGATTGCGGCTCCACTCACCTGGAGGGGCTGCAGCAGGCAGTGCTCGACCAGCATGCCGACATTGGCATCGCCTTCGATGGCGACGGCGACCGGGTGCTGATGGTGGATCACACCGGGGCGGCGGTAGATGGCGACGAGCTCCTCTATCTGATCGCTCGCGACCTCAAGCGCCGCGGCCGCCTCGAGGGTGGGGTGGTAGGTACCCTGATGAGCAATCTCGGACTCGAGCTGGGCCTGGCCGAGCTGGATATTCCCTTCGTGCGCGCCAAGGTCGGGGATCGCTATGTGATGGCCGAACTGCTGGAGCGCAACTGGGTGCTGGGGGGCGAGAATTCCGGGCACGTGGTCTGCTGCCAGTACACCACCACCGGAGACGCCACCATCGCCGCGCTGCAGGTGCTGATCGCCCTGCGCAATGCCGGCCAGACCCTGGCCCAGGCGCGCATGGCGCTGCGCAAGTGCCCGCAGGTGCTGATCAACGTGAGATTCGGTGGCGGCCAGGATCCCCTGGAGCATCCACGGGTCAAGCAGGCCAGTGCCGAGGTGACCGAGAAGATGGCCGGCAAGGGACGGGTGCTGCTGCGCAAATCCGGGACCGAGCCGCTGTTGCGGGTCATGGTCGAGGGCGAGAACGAACGAGAGGTGCGGGCCCATGCGGAAGCCCTCGCTCAGTTGATAACCGAGGTATGTGCTTGATTTGCTTGCATGCCTGTTTTCGATTGAGTAACATCTGCGCCCACTTCGCTCCCTGAGGTAAAACGCATGCGTCGTTCCCTGGTTGCCGGTAACTGGAAAATGCATGGCTCGCTGCAAGGCGTGTCGGCGCTGGTCGCAGGCTTGAAAGGGTTGGATGGCGCAGCAGGTGTCGATGTCGTGGTGATTCCGACATTGGTGCATCTGCCGGGGGTGGCTGAGGCGTTGGCGGAAACGTCGCTGATGGTGGGGGCCCAGACCTGTGCTCCCGTCGCGGGCGAGAAGGCTCTGACTGGCGAGGTGTCCTCGACCCAGTTGGCAGAATTCGGTTGCCGCTACGTACTGGTGGGGCACTCCGAGCGACGTGCGCTGCTGGGCGAGGATGATGTGGTGGTGGCAAAGAAATTTGCGGCCATTCAGGAGGGCGGGATGATTCCCGTGCTCTGCGTCGGCGAAACCCGTGAAGAGCGGGAGGCCGAGCGCACTCTGGACGTGGTGGGTGGCCAGCTGAAGGCGGTCATCGATGCGGTTGGAGTGGCAGCGTTCGCCAATGCCGTCGTGGCCTACGAGCCGGTCTGGGCGATAGGTACGGGGCTCACGGCGACGCCGGAGCAGGCGCAAGAGGTTCATGCGGCGATTCGCGCCCTGGTGCGCGAGGCCGATGCTGGGGTCGCTGAAGGCCTTCAGTTGTTGTATGGCGGCAGTGTCAAGGCCGCCAACGCTGCCGAATTGTTCGGCATGCCGGATATCGATGGGGGGCTGGTAGGTGGAGCCTCCCTGAATGCTGAAGAGTTCAGTGCGATTTGCCGCGCTGCAGGACGTGGATAATGTTGGAAACTGCAGTTGTCGTGATCCACTTGCTGATGGCGCTTGGCCTGATCGTGCTGGTATTGATGCAGCAGGGCAAGGGTGCCGAAGCCGGTGCATCCTTTGGTGCGGGCGCCTCGGGTACCGTATTTGGTAGCCAAGGTTCTGCTACCTTTCTGAGTCGCTTTACTGCTATACTAGCCGCGGTTTTTTTCGCGACTAGCTTGGGTCTGGCGTACTTCGCCAAGAACCATGCGCTGAGTCTGCGCGAAGTGGGTCTGCCCACTCAGCCGGTCCAGCAGGCTCCTCAGCCGAAGCAGGATGGTAACGATGTTCCCCTGAGTCAGCCTAGCGCTGCCCAGGGTGGTACTTCCGGGGACGTGCCCCAGGAGTCCAAGTAGGTTTCAAAGGTTTCATGCCGAAGTGGTGGAATTGGTAGACACGCTATCTTGAGGGGGTAGTGGCCACAGGCTGTATGGGTTCGAGTCCCATCTTCGGCACCAAATAGCAAAGACGTCCTGCAGGACGCGGCGAGAGAGTAGGTTGACTCCTAGAGTTCAGTTGAATATAATCTCGCTCCAGCTTTGACGCGGGGTGGAGCAGTCTGGTAGCTCGTCGGGCTCATAACCCGAAGGTCGTTGGTTCAAATCCAGCCCCCGCAACCAGTTTTTTAAAGCCCCTTTATAGGGGCTTTTTGTTGGCTGGACAGTTCGGGTCGCGCTTTCTTGCGCAGACCTCTTAGGGATGGGCGTAATGCCCATTTTTTATTCTCAAAAAACGCGAGGCAACCAGGTGTCGAGCAAGCTAGAACAGTTGCAGGCCTTGCTGGCCCCCGTCGTCGAGGCGCTTGGCTATGTCTGCTGGGGTGTCGAGTACATCTCCCAAGGGCGGCATTCGCTACTGCGTGTCTATATCGATCATCCCAACGGCATTCTCGTCGAAGATTGCGAGGCCGTCAGTCGCCAGGTAAGTGGCGTACTCGATGTGGAAGATCCCATCACCAATGAATACACCCTCGAGGTGTCTTCCCCCGGTATGGATAGACCGCTGTTCACGCTGGAGCAATTCGCTGCCCACGCCGGTGAACAGGTCAAGGTCAAACTTCGGTCGCCCTTCGAAGGGCGACGTAATTTCCAGGGTTTGCTGCGCGGTGTGGAAGACCAGGACGTCGTGGTGCAGGTGGACGAGCATGAGTATCTGCTGCCCATCGAGATGATCGACAAGGCCAACGTCGTTCCCCGTTTCGAGTGATTTGAGCGCGAGACCGCGGATCCCAAGGATTGCGAATACGAGGCGTAAGATGAGCAAAGAAGTTCTGCTGGTAGTGGAATCTGTTTCGAACGAGAAGGGTGTTCCACCCGGCGTCATCTTCGAGGCACTGGAGTTGGCTCTCGCCACGGCTACCAAGAAGCGCTACGAAGAAGATGTGGATCTGCGGGTGTCGATCAACCGACACAACGGCAGCTACGAAACCTTCCGTCGCTGGACCGTGGTGGAAGACGAAGACTATCAGCTGCCCGATTCGCATCTGACGGTGGAAGACGCCCAGGAAGAGCATCCCGGCGTCAAGGCCGGTGAAGTGATCGAAGAAAAGATCGAGTCCATCGAATTCGGTCGGATCGCCGCCCAGACCGCCAAGCAGGTGATCGTGCAGAAGGTGCGCGAGGCCGAGCGGGCTCAGGTGGTGGACGCCTATCGCGAGAAGGTCGGCGAGATCATCTCCGGTACCGTCAAGAAGGTCACCCGTGACAGCGTGATCGTCGACCTGGGCAACAATGCCGAGGCGCTGCTGCCGCGCGAGCACATCATTCCCCGCGAGACCTTCCGCATGGGCGTGCGTCTGCGTGCCCTGCTCAAAGAAATCCGCACGGAGAACCGCGGTCCGCAGCTGATGCTGTCGCGTACCGATCCGCAGATGCTGATCGAGCTGTTCCGCATCGAGGTGCCGGAAATTTCCGAGCAGCTGATCGATGTCATGGCCGCCGCCCGGGATCCGGGTTCGCGGGCCAAGATCGCCGTCCGTTCCAAGGACAAGCGCATCGATCCCCAGGGTGCCTGCATCGGCATGCGCGGTTCGCGCGTCCAGGCGGTATCCGGTGAACTGGGTGGCGAGCGGGTCGACATCGTCCTCTGGGACGACAACCCGGCGCAGTTCGTCATCAACGCCATGGCCCCGGCCGAAGTCGCCTCGATCATCGTCGACGAAGACAGCCGTACCATGGACATCGCCGTCGCCGAGGATAACCTGGCCCAGGCCATTGGCCGTGGCGGTCAGAACGTGCGCCTGGCCAGTCAGCTGACCGGCTGGACGCTCAACGTGATGACCGAGGCGGACATCAACGCCAAGCAGCAGGCCGAGACCGGCGACATCATCCAGCGCTTCATCGACGAGCTGGATGTCGACGAGGAGCTGGCGCAGGTGCTGGTGGAAGAAGGCTTCACCTCCCTCGAGGAAGTGGCCTACGTGCCCATGGAAGAGATGCTCAACATCGATGGCTTCGACGAAGACATCGTCAACGAGCTGCGTACCCGGGCCAAGGATCGCCTGCTGACCCGGGCCATCGCGACCGAAGAACAGAAGAGCCCCAGCGAAGATCTGCTGACCCTCGACGGCATGGACCCCCAGCTCGCCAGCGCGCTGGCCCAGCGTGGCGTGGTGAATCGCGAAGAGCTCGCCGAGCAGTCGATCGACGACCTGCTCGACATCAACGGCATGACCGAAGAGCGTGCCGGCAAGCTGATCATGGCTGCCCGTGCCCATTGGTTCGAGTAAGCGGCGCAGTCTGAGGAGAGAAGTGCATGACGCAAGTCACGGTGAAAGAACTGGCCCAAACGGTCAATACGCCGGTGGAACGTCTGCTACAGCAGATGCGCGAGGCAGGTCTGACGCACAGCAGTGCTGAGCAGCTGGTGAGCGATGCGGAGAAGCAGGCCCTGCTGACGCATCTCAAGGGGACGGCGCAGCTCGACGAGCCGAGCAAGATCACCCTGCAGCGCAAGACCCAGACCACGCTGAAAGTGGCCGGCAGCAAGACAGTCAGCGTCGAAGTGCGCAAGAAGAAGACCTTCGTCAAGCGCAGTACCGCTGAACTCGAGGCCGAACAGCGCCGCGAGCAGGAAGCCCAGCGCGCGGCCGACGAGGCTGCGGCCCAGGCACGTGCCGAGGAAGAAGCTCAGCGCGCCGCCGAGGCGGCTGCCCAGCAGCAGGCCGAAGCCGCTGCCCAGGCCGCGCAGCAGCAAGCGGTCGCCGCCGAGGCTGCAACACCGGCCGCGCCGGAAGCCCCGGCCGTGGTGGCCGAGCAGCAGCCCGCTGCCGAACCTGCCGCCGAGGCCAAGAAGGCGGATCCGGCCGGCGAGCGCAAGCGCGAAGAGCCGCGTCGTCCCGTGCATCCTGCGCCGAGCAGCAAGCGCGACGAAGACGAGCGTCGCGAGCGCAAGAACGCCCAACATCGCCCGTCGATCAAGGACAAGGTCGCAGCTCCCCGTACCGTGCGCAGTGGCGACGACGAGGAAGAAGGCTTTGGCCGGCGCGGTGGTCGCGGTGGCAAGTCGCGACTCAAGAAGCGAAACCAACACGGGTTCCAGAGCCCGACAGGACCTGTAGTGCGCGAAGTCAATCTAGGCGAGACCATCACCGTCTCTGAGCTTGCTCAGCAGATGTCGGTGAAGGCCGCCGAAGTCATCAAGTTCATGTTCAAGATGGGGTCTCCCGCCACCATCAACCAGGTGCTCGACCGCGAGACGGCGCAGCTGGTGGCCGAAGAGCTGG
The DNA here is from genome assembly GCF_026544185.1 of Pseudomonas sp. GM_Psu_1. NCBI lineage: Bacteria > Pseudomonadati > Pseudomonadota > Gammaproteobacteria > Pseudomonadales > Pseudomonadaceae > Pseudomonas > Pseudomonas sp. GM_Psu_1. The sequence continues at coordinate 35,608 of NZ_JALNUX010000018.1, read as the reverse complement.
GTCACAAGGTCAAGCTGGTCAACGAGAACGCGCTGGAAGATCAGCTGGCCGAGTCCCTCAAGTTCGAGGGCGGCAAGGCCCTGCACCGCGCGCCGGTGGTGACCGTCATGGGTCACGTCGACCACGGCAAGACCTCGCTGCTGGACTACATCCGTCGCGCCAAGGTCGCGTCGGGCGAGGCCGGCGGCATCACCCAGCACATCGGTGCCTACCACGTGGAAACCGAGCGTGGCATGGTGACCTTCCTGGATACCCCTGGCCACGCCGCGTTCACCGCGATGCGTGCCCGCGGTGCCAAGGCCACCGACATCGTCATCCTGGTCGTCGCGGCCGATGACGGCGTCATGCCGCAGACCGAGGAAGCCATCCAGCACGCCAAGGCGGCGGGTGTACCCATCGTCGTGGCGGTCAACAAGATCGACAAGCCCGATGCCGACCCGGATCGCGTCAAGCACGATCTGGCCGGTCGTCAGGTGATCCCGGAAGAGTGGGGCGGCGACACCCAGTTCGTACACGTCTCGGCCAAGGCCGGTACCGGCGTCGACGAACTGCTCGAAGCCATCCTGCTGCAGGCCGAGGTCCTGGAACTGACCGCCACGCCGGAAGCACCCGGTCGCGGCGTGGTCATCGAATCGCGCCTGGACAAGGGTCGTGGTCCGGTGGCTACCGTGCTGGTGCAGAACGGTACCCTGCGTCAGGGCGACATGGCACTGGTCGGCGTCAACTTCGGCCGCATCCGCGCCATGCTCGACGAGAACGGCAAGCCGATCAAGGAAGCCGGTCCGTCCATCCCGGTCGAGATCCTTGGCCTGGACGGCACCCCGGATGCCGGTGACGAGCTCACCGTGCTGACCGACGAGAAGAAGGCCCGCGAAGTGGCGCTGTTCCGTCAGGGCAAGTTCCGCGAGATCAAGCTGGCCCGCGCTCACGCCGGCAAGCTCGAGAACATCTTCGAGAACATGGGCCAGGACGAGAAGAAGACCCTCAACATCGTGCTCAAGTCCGATGTGCGGGGCTCCCTCGAGGCGCTGCAGGGCTCGCTGTCCGGTCTGGGCAACGACGAAGTCCAGGTGCGGGTGGTCGGCGGTGGCGTCGGTGGCATCACCGAGAGCGATGCCAACCTGGCGCTGGCTTCCAATGCCGTGCTGTTCGGCTTCAACGTCCGGGCCGATGCCGGGGCGCGGAAGATCGTCGAGCAGGAAGGCCTCGACATGCGCTACTACAACGTCATCTACGACATCATCGAAGACGTGAAGAAGGCGCTGACCGGCATGCTGGGCAGTGACGTCCGGGAGAACATCCTGGGTATCGCCGAGGTGCGTGACGTCTTCCGTTCGCCCAAGTTCGGCGCCGTCGCCGGCTGCATGGTCACCGAGGGCATGGTGCACCGCAACCGTCCGATCCGCGTCCTGCGCGAAGACGTGGTCATCTTCGAAGGCGAGCTGGAATCCCTGCGTCGCTTCAAGGATGACGTGGCCGAAGTCCGTGCCGGCATGGAATGCGGTATCGGCGTGAAGAGCTACAACGACGTGCGCGTCGGCGACAAGATCGAGGTGTTCGAGAAGGTTCAGGTCGCCCGTTCGCTGTAACGACGACCCTGCACCAGGACGGCAGGTCGCGGACCTGGCAGAACCCTGCCAGGTCCGGACTTGCCGTTCGCGTTTCCAAGGTTCATGGCTGGCAGGCCTGGTGTCTGCGGCCTTTCGTACGAGAGTTTCGACATGGCCAAAGAATTCAGCCGTACCCAGCGCATCGGTGATCAGATGCAGCGTGAACTGGCACTGCTGATCCAGCGCGAGATCAAGGATCCGCGACTGGGCATGGTGACCATCACCGGTGTGGACGTCGCGCGCGACCTGTCCCATGCCAAGGTGCACATCACCGTCCTGGGCAAGGACGACGATGCCGACGCCATCAAGCAGAACATCGGCATCCTCAAGGACGCCGCCGGCTTTCTGCGCCAGCAGCTGGGCCGGGCGATGAAGCTGCGCACCGTTCCGCAACTGAGCTTCCAGTACGACGAGAGCATCCGTCGCGGTGCCCAGCTGTCGGCCCTGATCGAGCGAGCGGTCGCCGAAGACCGTCGCCACGAAGGGGAGGAATAGGGGTGGCCCAGGTCAAGCGTATTCGCCGCCAGGTGCACGGCGTGCTGGTGCTGGACAAGCCGCGCGGCTTCTCCTCCAACGCCGCCCTGCAAAAGGTCCGCTGGCTGCTCAATGCCGAGAAGGCCGGACACACCGGTAGCCTGGATCCCCTGGCCACCGGCGTGCTGCCACTGTGCTTCGGCGAGGCCACCAAGTTTTCCCAGTACCTGCTGGATGCCGACAAGGGCTACAGCACCGTGGCGCAACTGGGCGTCACCACCACCACCGGCGATGCCGAGGGTGAGGTGCTGGAGCGACGGGCGGTCACGGTCGATGAAGCGGCCATCCAGGCGGCACTGCCGGCCTTCCGCGGCCAGATAGAGCAGATCCCGCCCATGTATTCGGCGCTCAAGCGCGACGGTCAGCCGCTGTACAAGCTGGCGCGTGCCGGGGAAGTAGTGGAGCGCGAGGCGCGTTCTGTTACTATTGCCCGTCTGGAACTGCTGGCGTTGCAGGAAGATCGCGCGACGCTGGAAGTGGCCTGCAGCAAGGGCACCTATGTGCGTACCCTGGTCGAAGACCTCGGCGCCCGTCTTGGCTGTGGTGCCCATGTGGCCGAGTTGCGCCGCACCCAGGCCGGCCCCTTTGGCCTGGCGCAGGCCATCAGCCTGGAAGAGCTGGAGGCGGCGCACGCCGAAGGAGGTTCCGAAGCGCTGGATCGCTTCCTGCTGCCGGTCGACAGTGGCCTGGAGCACTGGCCGCTGGTGCAGTTGACGCAGCACAGCGCCTACTACTGGTTGCACGGTCAGCCCGTTCGGGCGGCCAATGCACCGAAATTCGGCTTGATGCGGGTGCAGGACGACCAGGGTCGTTTCATCGGCATCGGCGAGATTGACGACGAGGGGCAGGTTGCTCCCCGTAGACTGATTCGGTCCTAGACCGATACCGAGGGTGGCTGTCAGCAGGCACGGTCACACCTCTTTCCTTAAGCACGGGATCCATCCCGGCCTGTTCCTCAGAGGAGCCCTATCATGGCACTGAGCGTTGAAGACAAAGCCCAGATCGTAAACGAGTTCAAGCAGAGCGAAGGCGACACCGGTTCCCCGGAAGTGCAGGTTGCCCTGCTGTCCGCCAACATCGACAAGCTGCAAGGTCACTTCAAGGCCAACGGCAAAGATCACCACAGCCGTCGTGGTCTGATCCGCATGGTCAACCAGCGTCGTAAGCTGCTGGACTACCTGAAGTCCAAGGACACCTCTCGTTACAGCGCACTGATCGCTCGCCTGGGCCTGCGTCGTTAATACGATGCAGACCTGCTGCAAGCAGTCTGAAGCTGGAGGTCGGCTCGCGCCGGCCTCCGGCTTTTTTGCTTGAGAGGCCGACAGAATCGGCCTGCGTCACCCGGAGATCAGCGAGGGTCCGAATCCCTCTGGTCGCCCCCGTTTCCCCCAAGGCAATAAAGAGAAGGAAAGACTGTGAATCCAGTAATCAAGCAATTCAAGTTCGGTGAGCAGACCTTCACCCTGGAAACCGGCCGCATCGCGCGCCAGGCGACCGGTGCCGTGCTGGTCTCCACCGAAGACGTCAGCGTGCTGGTCACCGTGGTCGGTGCCAAGCAGCCCGCCGTCGGCAAGGACTTCTTCCCGCTGTCCGTGCACTACCAGGAGAAGACCTACGCCGCTGGCCGCATCCCCGGTGGCTACTTCAAGCGTGAAGGCCGTCCTTCCGAGAAGGAAACCCTGACCTCGCGCCTGATCGATCGCCCGATCCGCCCGCTGTTCCCCGAAGGCTTCCTCAACGAAGTCCAGGTGGTCTGCACCGTGGTCAGCACCAACAAGAAGTCCGATCCGGACATCGCCGCCATGATCGGCACCTCCGCCGCCCTGGCCATCTCCGGCATTCCCTTCGCCGGTCCCATCGCCGCTGCGCGCGTGGGCTACCACAGTGAACTGGGCTACCTGCTGAACCCCAGCTACGAGCAGCTGCAGAGCTCCAGCCTGGACATGGTCGTGGCCGGTACCCGTGACGCCGTGCTGATGGTGGAATCCGAAGCCGACGAGCTGACCGAAGACCAGATGCTGGGTGGCGTGCTGTTCGCCCACGAAGAATTCCAGGTGGCCATCGAGGCCATCAGCCAGTTCGCCGCCGAAGCCGGCAAGCCGACCTGGAACTGGCAGGCACCCGCCGAGAACACCGCTCTGGTCGAGGCCGTCAAGGCCGAGGTCGGCGAGGCCGTGTCCCGTGCCTACACCATCACCATCAAGCAGGACCGCTATGCGGCCCTGGGCGCCCTGCGTGACCAGGCCATCGCCAAGCTGGCCGGCGAGAACGGCCAGTACAGCGAAGCCGAGGTCAAGGAGACCTTCGGTCTGCTGGAATACCGCACCGTGCGCCAGAACATCGTCGACGGCAAGCCGCGTATCGACGGCCGCGACACCCGCACCGTTCGCCCGCTGCAGATCGAAGTCGGCACCCTGAAGAAGACCCACGGTTCGGCGCTGTTCACCCGTGGCGAAACCCAGGCCCTGGTCACCGCGACCCTGGGTACCGCCCGCGATGCCCAACTGCTGGACACCCTGGAAGGCGAGCGTCGTGACAGCTTCATGCTGCACTACAACTTCCCGCCCTTCTCGGTCGGCGAGTGCGGCCGCATGGGCAGCCCGGGCCGTCGCGAGATCGGTCACGGCCGCCTGGCCCGTCGTGGCATCCAGGCCATGCTGCCGACCCAGGAAGCCTTCCCCTACAGCATCCGCGTGGTCTCCGAGATCACCGAGTCCAACGGCTCCAGCTCCATGGCCTCGGTCTGCGGTGCCTCTCTGGCGCTGATGGACGCCGGTGTGCCGGTCAAGGCCCCGGTTGCCGGTATCGCCATGGGTCTGGTCAAGGAAGGCGAGAAGTTCGCCGTCCTGACCGACATCCTGGGTGACGAAGATCACCTGGGCGACATGGACTTCAAGGTGGCCGGTACCGCCAAGGGCGTTACCGCCCTGCAGATGGACATCAAGATCAACGGCATCACCGAAGAGATCATGGAGATCGCCCTGGAGCAGGCGCTGGAAGCGCGTCTGAACATCCTGGGTCAGATGAACCAGGTGATCTCCGAGTCCCGCGCCGAGCTGTCGGAAAACGCCCCGACCATGCTGGCGATGAAGATCGACCAGGACAAGATCCGCGACGTGATCGGCAAGGGTGGCGCCACCATCCGTGGTATCTGCGAAGAGACCAAGGCTTCGATCGACATCGAAGACGACGGCACCATCAAGATCTACGGCGAGACCCGCGAAGCGGCTGAAGCGGCCAAGCAGCGCGTTCTGGGCATCACTGCCGAGGCCGAGATCGGCAAGATCTACGTCGGCAAGGTCGAGCGGATCGTCGACTTCGGTGCCTTCGTCAACATCCTGCCAGGCAAGGACGGTCTGGTGCACATCTCGCAGATCAGCGATCAGCGCATCGAGAAGGTCACCGACGTCCTCAAGGAGGGTCAGGAAGTGAAGGTGCTGGTGCTGGACGTGGACAACCGCGGTCGCATCAAGCTGTCGATCAAGGACGTGGCGGCGGCGGAAGCCTCCGGCGTCTGAGACGACCCTGCATGAGAAAAACCCGGCTTCGGCCGGGTTTTTTCGTTTCGGGTACGGGTGCCGGGGACCTTTGTATCGCGGCCATGCCGGTGCGCCGTAGCGACCGCTTCTCCAGGGGAGCAACTGTCTTATCGCTATAGGAATACACCCGCAGCGTGAAAACGGCGCAGCCTTTTCCACTGAAGAGTTCATCGCGGGTCCTACCCTCACCCCGGCCCTCTCCCAGAGGGAGAGGGGGTTATCCGAGCCGGCATTAGCCCCGGCAAGATCGCGACAAACCGGCGTGCCTCCCGCTGTAGGAGCGACCCATGGCCGCGATTGGCCCAGGCATTACGCCTTCTCGCGAATCCATTCGATGAAGCTGCGCACCTTGGGCACCTCGGCCATCTGTTCCGGATAGGCCAGCCAGTAGGCGTGGGGGCTGGCCAGGCGGTGGGGCCAGGCGAGCACCAGGCGGCCGGAGGCCAGTTCTTCGGCCACCAGGAATTCCGGCAGCAGCGCCACACCGCAGCCTTCCTGGGCGGCGCGGGCACAGAGGGTAAAGGTGTCGAAGCGCGGCCCGTGATGGCTGTGCACCTCCTCGCGCCCGAGGCTGGCGTACCAGTCGTGCCAGGACTCCGGGCGGGTGGTGTTCTGCAGCAGCACGAAGTCCACCAGTTGCTCCGGTCCGGCGATGCCCTCGGTGGGCAGCAGATCCGGCGCGCAGACCGCGACCATGTGCTCGTGCAGCAGCAGTTCGCACTCGGCCCCCGGCCAGCTGCCATGACCATAGAACAGTGCCACGTCATGGCGGGGATCGCGGAAGTCCACCGGCTCCAGGGCGCTGGAGACGTCCAGGTGGATGTTGGGAAAGCGCAGGCGCCAGCCCTTCAGCCGTGGCACCAGCCAGCGTTCGCCGAAGGTCGGCGGGGTGGCCACGCGCAGCACCTCGGTCTCGCCACCATAGGATCTCAGGTAGCGCGCCGACATCTCCAGCTGGTTGAGGATCTTGTCCACCTCGGCCAGGTAGAGCGCGCCCGCCGGCGTGAGTTGCAGGCGACGGCGGACCCGGCGAAACAGGCTGTGCTGCAGCAGGTCCTCGAGCTGGGCGACCTGCTTGCTGACGGCGCTCTGGGTCAGGGCCAGTTCGTCGGCCGCGCGGGTAAAGCTCAGGTGACGCGCGACCGCCTCGAAGCACTGCATGGCGGTGATGGACGGCAGGTGGCGACGTTGCATGAGCGGACTCGCGGCATGAAAAAAGGGAATGATATGCCGAGCAAAGGTCGGTTGTCCGGCGCCGCTGGGCTGACCATACTCAGGGACGATTCCCACTCTGCGGAGACCTCAGCATGAGCAAGGCCCTGTTGGAACGCCTCGGCGTTCCTGCCCAGCACTACACCCAAGGCGAGCACCGGGTGCATTCCCCCATCGATGGCAGCCAACTGGGCAGCGTCGCCCTGGAAAGCGCCGCCGAGGTGGAGCAGAAGATCTCCCGTGCCGAGCGCGCCTTCCAGGCCTGGCGTGCGGTGCCGGCGCCGCGCCGTGGCGAGCTGGTGCGCCTGCTCGGTGAAGAGCTGCGCGCGCACAAGGCCGATCTGGGCGAGCTGGTGTCCTGGGAAGCCGGCAAGATCACCCAGGAAGGCCTGGGCGAAGTCCAGGAGATGATCGACATCTGCGACTTCGCCGTTGGCCTGTCGCGTCAGCTCTATGGTCTGACCATTGCCTCCGAGCGCCCTGGTCATCACATGCGTGAATCCTGGCAGCCGCTGGGGGTGGTGGGCATCATCAGTGCCTTCAACTTCCCGGTGGCGGTCTGGTCGTGGAATGCCGCCCTGGCCCTGGTCTGTGGCAATCCGGTGATCTGGAAGCCCTCGGAAAAGACCCCGCTGACCGCCCTGGCCTGCCAGGCGCTGTTCGAGAAGGCCCTGGCGCGCTTTGGCGATGCTCCGGCCGATCTGAGTCAGGTCATCGTTGGCGATCGCGCCGCCGGTGAAGCCCTGGTGGACGATCCGCGGGTGGCACTGGTGAGCGCCACGGGTAGCACCCGCATGGGTCGCGAGGTAGGACCCCGGGTTGCGGCGCGCTTCGGCCGCAGCATCCTCGAGCTGGGCGGCAACAATGCCATGATCCTCGCACCGAGCGCCGATCTGGACATGGCGGTGCGTGCCATCCTGTTCAGCGCCGTCGGCACCGCCGGCCAGCGCTGCACTACCCTGCGCCGGCTGATCGCCCATCGTTCGGTCAAGGACGAGATCGTCGCCCGACTCAAGACCGCCTATGCCAAAGTCCGCATCGGTCATCCGCTGGAGGGCAACCTGATCGGTCCGCTGATCGACGCGGCCAGTTTCCAGGCCATGCAGGGCGCGCTGGAGCAGGCGCGTGGCGAGGGTGGGGTGGTCTATGGCGGCGAGCGCCAGCTGGCCGACCAGTATCCCGGGGCCTACTACGTGGCGCCGGCCATCGTCGAGATGCCCGAGCAGAGCGAGGCGGTGCGCCACGAGACCTTCGCGCCCATCCTCTATGTGCTGACCTATGACGATTTCGACGAGGCGGTGGCGCTGAACAACGCCGTGCCCCAGGGCCTGTCGTCCTGCATCTTCACCACCGACGTGCGCGAGGCCGAGGCTTTCATGTCGGCGACCGGTAGCGACTGCGGCATCGCCAACGTCAACATCGGGCCGAGCGGTGCCGAGATCGGTGGCGCCTTCGGTGGCGAGAAGGAAACCGGCGGTGGTCGCGAATCCGGCTCCGATGCCTGGAAGGCCTACATGCGCCGCCAGACCAACACCGTCAACTATTCCCGCCAGTTGCCGCTGGCCCAGGGCATCGTCTTCGACTGAGTGGATCCGCCAGGAGCGCAGAGAATGCAGTTGCGTGAAGAGTGCCTGTGGGAGCGGCTGTATCCGGCGGTGCCGGACGCACCGCTGCAGGGCGAGCGTGACACCGAGGTCTGCGTCATCGGCGGTGGTTACACCGGCCTGTCCACCGGCCTGCACCTGGCGCAGGCCGGGCGGCGGGTGGTGGTGCTGGAGGCCCATGGCGTCGGCCATGGCGGCTCCGGGCGCAATGTCGGGCTGGTCAATGCCGGCATGTGGATCCCGCCGGACGAGGCGGTGGCCACCCTGGGACCGGAGGTCGGCGAGCGTCTGCTGGGGGTGATGGGCGATGCGCCGGGTCAGGTGTTCGCCCTCATCGAGCGCTATGGTATCGACTGCCAGCCGCGCCGCGCCGGCACCCTGCACATGGCGCACAGCGCCAAGGGCCTGGCCGATCTCGGTCAGCGTGCCGAGCAATGGCAGCGCCGCGGCGCCCGGGTCGAGCTGCTGGAAGGCGAAGCCTGCTACAGCGCCTGCGGGACGCGCGACATCAGTGGTGCGCTGCTCGATCATCGCGCCGGTACCCTGGTGCCCATGGGGTATGCCCTGGGCCTGGCCAGGGCGCTGCGCCAGGAAGGCGGCGAGTTGTTCGAGCAGAGTTCGGTGCAGCGCCTGCAGCGGATCGGCGAACGCTGGCAGGTGGAAACCCCCCAGGGGCGGGTCACCGCCGACCAGGTGGTGATCGCCTCCAACGCCTACACCGAAGGCGAATGGACCACCCTGCGCAAGCAATTCTTCCCGGGCTACTACTACCAGGTGGCCTCGCGGCCCCTCGGCCCGGAGGCGGATTTCATCCTGCCCCAGGGCCGTGGCTCCTGGGACACCCGGACGGTGCTCAGCAGCATCCGCCGCGATGCCGATGGCCGTCTGCTGCTGGGCAGTCTCGGCAACATGGCGGGGCGGCCGGCCGGCTTCATCCGCGCCTGGGCCGATCGCATCCAGCGGCACTATTTCCCCGCGCTCGGACGGGTCGAGTGGGAATGCAGCTGGACGGGCCGCATCGGCTTCACGCCCGATCATCTGATGCGACTGTTCGAACCGGCGCCGGGCCTGCTGGCGGTGACCGGCTACAACGGACGCGGGGTTACCACGGGCACGGTGGTGGGGCAGGCCTTTGCCCGCTATCTGTGCAGTGGCGATCGCCACGACCTGCCGCTGCCCCTGGCGTCGCTGGATGCCAATCCGGTCGGCCAGTGGCGCAGCCTGATGTACGAAGCCGGCTTCACCCTCTATCACGCCGGGCAATGCCTGCGCGTGGTGCTCTAGCGACCCCGCCATACCCGCTGTCACCGGCCCTCGGGCCGGGCGATAACGCGCCGAAGCGGCCGATTTGCGCATCCCGACCCGTGCAAGTCGGCCGCTTTTTTCTGGCTGTCCACCACTGCAAGCAGGTCGAGAGAACGGCCGATCCGCCTGGGGCCTGCGACCGCAGGATCATGGTTACTTTAGTGGCACAGTGTGGGGCCGGTGTTACGTTTTGGTGCGAAACAGGTGCAACCGGGTTGCTATCTGGTAACAAACCGCTGGGTTTCAACCCTCCCGCTGCTACCGCTTCGCCGAATTATCCAGACTAATGAGCCGCTTACGACAAAAGTCTAAAGGGCGGTCCGCTCCACTGGCTGCGGCCCTCGCCGCAGGCTGTCGGCGGTTTTGGCTCATCGCAGTAGCGGCAAATGGCCTTTGCGCCCGGTACACAACTGGCTGATGGCACAGGCTTTGCTCCGGCGAAAAGGCCAACCACCCTCTGGAGCAAACCTCCCATGTCGAAGATTTACAGAAAAGGCATTCTGGCTCTCGCTATCGGTTCTGCGTTCACTCTCTCCTCCCTGGCGCATGCCGACGTCGTGATCGGTGTCGCCGGTCCCTTCACCGGGGCCAGCGCCGCCTATGGCGAGCAGTTCTGGAAGGGGGCTACCCAGGCCGCGGCGGACATCAACGCCGCCGGTGGCATCAATGGCGAGAAGATCAAGCTGGTGCAGGGCGACGACGCCTGCGAGCCCAAGCAGGCCGTGGCCGTGGCCAACCGCCTGGTGGACTCCGAGAAGGTCAAGGCCGTGATCGGCCACTTCTGCTCCTCCAACACCATGCCCGCCTCGGAGATCTACGACGAAGCCGGCATCATCTCCATCACCCCGGCGTCCACCAATCCCAAGATCACCGAGCGTGGCCTGACCGGCGTGTTCCGCATGTGCGGACGTGACGACCAGCAGGGCATCGTGGCCGGCGACTACATCGTCGATACCCTCAAGGCCAAGAAGGTCGCCATCATCCACGACAAGGACACCTACGGTCAGGGCCTGGCCGACGCCACCAAGGCGCAGCTCAACAAGCGCGGCGTGAAAGAGGTGCTCTACGAGGGCCTGACCCGCGGCGAGAAGGACTTCAACTCCCTGGTCACCAAGATCCGCGCCTCCGGCGCCGACGTGGTCTACTTCGGTGGCCTGCACCCCGAGGCCGGTCCGCTGGTGCGGCAGATGCGCGAGCAGGGCGTGACCGCCAAGTTCGTCTCCGGCGACGGCATCGTCTCCGCCGACCTGGTCACCACCGCCGGTGGCGCCCAGTACACCAAGGGCGTGCTGATGACCTTCGGCGCCGATCCGCTGCAGAACCCCGCCGGCAAGACCGTGGTGGAAACCCTGCGCAAGTCCGGCTACGAGCCCGAGGGCTACACCCTCTACTCCTACGCCTCGCTGCAGGCCGTGGCCGCCGCCTTCAACGGCATCAAGGGCACCGACGGCGCCAAGGCCGCCGAGTGGCTGAAGTCCCACAGCGTCAACACCGTCCTGGGCGAGAAGAGCTGGGACAGCAAGGGCGACCTCAAGGTCTCCGACTACGTGATGTACGAATGGGACGACAAGGGCAAGTACCACCAGCTGCCCTGATCCTCGCGTGAATCCGCCCGCCGCCGCCTCGTCTCCGCCCCAGGACGAGGTGGCGGCCGGCGGCCCTCGTCATCCATCCAGCGCGAGACTGCAAACGTGGACGGTATCTTCCTGCAACAACTGGTCAACGGCCTGACCCTGGGCTCGGTCTACGGACTCATCGCCATCGGCTACACCATGGTCTATGGCATCATCGGCATGATCAACTTCGCCCACGGCGACGTGTACATGGTGTCGGCCTATCTCGCCGCCATCGGCATCGCCCTGCTGAGCGTGTTCGGCCTGCATTCCTTCCCGGTGCTGATCCTCGGCACCCTGATCTTCACCGTGGTGGTCACCTCCGTGTACGGCTGGGCCATCGAGCGGATCGCCTACAAGCCGCTGCGCAACTCCACGCGCCTGGCGCCGCTGATCTCGGCCATCGGCATGTCGCTGATCCTGCAGAACTACGTGCAGCTCGCCCAGGGCGCGCGCCAGCAGGGGGTACCGACGCTGCTCGACGGAGCCCTGCGCCTGCACATCGGCGACGGCTTCGTGATCATCACCTACACCAAGATCTTCATTATCCTGGCCTCCATCATCGGCATGGGCCTGCTCACCTACGTGATCCAGAAGACCACCCTCGGCCGCATGTGCCGGGCCACCCAGCAGGATCGCAAGATGGCGCAGATCCTCGGCATCAACACCGACCGGGTGATCTCCTACGTCTTCATCATCGGTGCGGCCATGGCAGCGCTGGCCGGGGTGCTGATCACCCTCAACTACGGCACCTTCGACTTCTATGCCGGCTTCATCATCGGCATCAAGGCCTTTACCGCGGCGGTGCTCGGCGGCATCGGCTCGCTGCCCGGCGCCATGCTCGGCGGCATCATCCTCGGCATCTCCGAAGCCCAGTTCGCCAGCCTGGTGAACTCGGACTACAAGGACGTCTTCAGCTTCTCGCTGCTGGTGGCGATCCTGATCTTTAGGCCCCAGGGGCTGCTCGGCAAACCCCAGGTCACGAAGGTGTAATCCATGAGTCAGACGTCTTCCTCCTTCGACCTCAAGGTCGTGCTGCGCGACACCCTCATGGTGGGTCTGGTCTCGCTGATCCTGTTCGGCCCCATCGTCGGCATCGTGCTCGACGGCTACGGCTACAACCTCGAGCCCGGTCGCGTCGGCATCATGGTCGCGGTGGTCATGGCCGGCCGCTTCCTGCTCAGCCTGTTCGGCCAGACCGACAAGGGCCGTGACTGGATCGAGTCCTTCAAGCGCAACGACGGCGGTGTCCATGTGCTGCCGCCGGGGCACAAGTCCAACCTGAGATTCATCCTGCCCATCGTCATTCTGGTGGCCATCGCCTTTCCCTTCCTGGCCACCAAGTACTGGCTGACGGTCATCATCCTCTGCCTGATCTACGTGCTGCTGGGCCTGGGCCTGAACATCGTGGTGGGCCTAGCCGGTCTGCTCGACCTTGGCTACGTCGGCTTCTATGCCATCGGTGCCTACGGTCTGGCGCTGGGTTACCAGTACCTCGGGCTGGGCTTCTGGACCATGCTGCCGCTCGCGGCGGTCATGGCGGCGGTGGCGGGAGCGATCCTCGGCTTCCCGGTGCTACGCATGCACGGGGACTACCTGGCCATCGTCACCCTCGGCTTCGGCGAGATCATCCGCCTGGTGCTCAACAACTGGCTGGAAGTAACCAAGGGCCCCAACGGCATCGCCGCACCTTCGCCGACCTTCTTCGGCATCGAATTCGGCCGCCGGGCGAAGGAGGGCGGGGTGCCCATCCACGAACTGCTGGGCATCAGCTACAACCCCAACGCGACGATGATCTTCATCTATACCGTGCTGTTCCTGGTGGTGCTGCTGGTGCTCTACATCAAGCACCGCCTGACCCGCATGCCGGTCGGCCGCGCCTGGGAAGCCCTGCGCGAAGACGAGATCGCCTGCCGCGCCATGGGTCTGAACCATGTGCTGGTCAAGCTTTCCGCCTTCATGATCGGTGCCTCCACCGCAGGCCTGGCCGGGGTGTTCTTCGCCACCTACCAGGGCTTCATCAACCCGGCCTCGTTCAACTTCTTCGAGTCGGTGCTGGTGCTGGCCATCGTGGTACTGGGCGGCCTGGGCTCCACCGTCGGGGTGGTGGTCTCGGCCTTCGTCATGACCCTGCTGTTCGAGCTGCTGCGCGAATTCGGCGACATCCGCATGCTGGTGTTCGGCGTGCTGATGGTGGTGATGATGATGTGGCGGCCGCGTGGCCTGATCCGTATCGCCCGCAGTGGCTTCGCGATTCGCAAGGGAGTGGCGCCGTGAGCGACAACATTCTGACCGTCAGCGGTCTGGGCATGAGATTCGGGGGTATCAAGGCCCTCTCGGACGTGTCCTTCGATATCAAGCGGCACTCCATCACCGCGCTGATCGGCCCCAACGGCGCCGGCAAGACCACGGTGTTCAACTGCCTGACCGGCTTCTACAAGGCCACCGATGGCGAAATCCGCCTGGATACCGCCGATGGCCGTTCGACCCGCGTCGGCAAGATCATGGGCGAGCGCTTCCGGGCCACCGACTTCGTCAATCCGGTGCAGTTCGGCAGCCGGCTCTGGTACAAGATGTTCGGCGGTACTCACCTGGTGAACCGCGCAGGGCTCGCCCGCACCTTCCAGAACATCCGCCTGTTCAAGGAGATGTCGGTAGTGGAGAACCTGCTGGTGGCGCAGCACATGCAGTGCAACCGCAACCTGATCACCGGCATCCTCAATACCCCCGGCTATCGCCGTGCCGAGGAAAAGGCGCTGGATACGGCCTTCTACTGGCTGGAAGTGGTGGACCTGGTGGACCACGCCAATCGTCTGGCCGGCGAACTCTCCTACGGCCAGCAGCGCCGCCTGGAAATCGCCCGCGCCATGTGCACCCGTCCGGAGATCGTCTGCCTGGACGAACCCGCCGCCGGTCTCAACCCGGCCGAGACCGAGGCGCTGGCCGGGATGATCCGCCTGCTGCGCGACCAGCACCGCATCACCGTGGTGCTGATCGAGCACGACATGGGCATGGTGATGAACATCTCCGACCACATCGTGGTGCTGGACCATGGCCAGGTCATCGCCCGCGGCCTGCCGGCCGATATCCGCAACGATCCCAAGGTCATCGCCGCCTACCTCGGCGCCGAAGAAGAGGAGGTGGCATGACCACGCCGATCCTGGAATTCCGTAACGTCGACGTCTTCTACGGGCCGATCCAGGCGCTGAAGAGCGTCTCCCTGTCCATCAACGAGGGCGAGACGGTGAGCCTGATCGGCTCCAACGGCGCCGGCAAGTCCACCCTGCTGATGTCCATCTTCAGCCAGCCCCAGGCGCGCAACGGGCAGATCCTCTACCGGGGCGAGGACATCACCCGCAAGAACGCCCACTACGTGGCCTCCAACGGCATCGCCCAGTCACCGGAGGGGCGCCATGTGTTCCCCGACATGACGGTCGAGGAGAATCTGCTGATGGGTACCATTCCCATCGGCACCCGCTGGGTGGACGAGGACATGCGGCGCATGTTCGAGCTCTTCCCGCGGCTCAAGGAGCGTCGCAACCAGCGCGCCATGACCATGTCCGGCGGCGAACAGCAGATGCTGGCCATCGCCCGGGCGCTGATGGCGCGACCCAAGCTGCTGCTGCTCGACGAACCCAGCCTGGGCCTGGCGCCCATTGTGGTGAAGCAGATCTTCCAGATCCTGCGCGAGCTGGCCCAGAGCGGCATGACCATCTTCCTGGTGGAGCAGAACGCCAACCATGCCCTGCGCCTGTCCGACCGCGCCTATGTGATGGTCACCGGCGAGATCCGCATGAGCGGCAGTGGCCAGGAATTGCTGGCCAATCCCCAGGTGCGCGAAGCCTACCTGGGCGGCCACTAGCGGTGGCAGCGGTCCGCGGTCGCTGTCTGGTCGCGGGCCATGCCCGGGGACGCCTGGCCTGGGCGCCCCTGGGCCTGAGTTTCTGGGGTGGCGTCGATCCGGCCAGCGGTCGGGTGATTGATCGCCACCATCCCCTGCACGGCCTGGAACTGGCCGGGCGCATCCTGGCCATTCCCAGTGGACGCGGTTCCTGCACCGGCAGCGCCGTGCTCTTGGAGCTGTTGCTGGCGGGACGCGGACCGGCAGCGCTGGTACTGGCCGAGCCGGACGAGATCCTCAGCCTGGGTGCCATCGTCGCGGAAGAACTCTTCGGTCGCTCCCTGCCGGTGGTCAGCCTGGGTGCCGAGGCCTTCGCCGCGCTCGCCGCGCAGGATGAGATCGCGGTGAACGATGGCTGGGTCGGCGCGCCGGGAGAGTTCTTTCCCGACCCCACTAGCGAGGCCCCTGCCGACCTGCAGCTGAGCGCGACCGACCAGGCCAAGCTGGCGGGCGCCGAGGGCCAGGCCGTCCAGGCGGCGATGAAGATCCTGGTGCGCATGGCGCACCTGCAGGGTGCCCGCGAACTGCTCGACATCACCCAGGCCCATATCGACGGCTGCATCTACACCGGTCCGGCCAGCCTGGCCTTCGCCCAGCGCCTGGTGGAGTGGGGCGGTCGGGTACAGGTACCTACGACTCTCAATGCGGTATCGGTGGATCAACGCCGCTGGCGCGCGCAGGGCGTGGCGCCGGCGTTGGGTGAGCCGGCCTCCGCCCTGGCCGAGGCCTATGTGGCCCTAGGCTGCCGTCCCACCTTTACCTGTGCCCCCTATCTGCTGGACAGCGCCCCGAGCCTGGGCGAGCAGGTGGTCTGGGCCGAATCCAATGCCGTGGTCTTCGCCAACAGCGTACTGGGCGCGCGCACCCAGAAGTACGCCGACTTCCTCGATATCTGCACCGCCCTGACCGGTCGGGCCCCTCTGGCCGGCTGCCACCTGGACAGCGGTCGCCGCGCGGCCAAGGTCTTCCGGGTCACCGTACCCGAGGGCCATGACGACGCCTTCTATCCACTGCTCGGCTACTGGATCGGCCTGCGTTCACCCACGCGGATTCCGGCGGTGCTGGGGCTGGAAAACAGCCAGCCCAGTCGCGACGATCTCAAGGCCTTTGGCGCCGCCTTCGCCACCACCTCGGCGGCGCCGCTGTTCCATCTGGTCGGGGTGACGCCCGAGGCGCCGACCCTGGCCGCGGTGGCCGCACCTGAGCTGGAGATCGAAGACATCAGCCTGGCCGATCTGCGCCAGGCCTGGGCCGAACTGGACAGCGCCGTCGCGCGCGAGGTGCAGCTGGTGGCCCTGGGCAATCCGCATTTCTCCGCCGAGGAGTGCCAGCGCCTGGCCGAACTCTGTCGCGGGCGGCAGCGGCATCCCGAGGTGGCGCTGGTGATCACCCTGGGCCGCGAGGTGCGCGCGGCGGCCGAACGCTCTGGCAGTCTGGCCGAGTTGGAAGCCTTCGGTGCCCAGCTGGTCGGGGACACCTGCTGGTGCATGCTCGGCGAACCCCTGGTACCGCCCCAGGCACGCACCCTGTTGACCAATTCCGGCAAGTTCGCCCACTACGGCCCGGGCCTCACCGGGCGCGAGCTGCGCTTCGCCGGCCTCACCGCCTGTGTCGAGGCAGCCTGCACCGGACTGGCGCCGGCCGAACCGCCTGCCTGGCTCGTGGCAGCGGACTTATCCACCTGAAGCCCGGTCCGAGTTCTGTACAGGAATTCCGTGGATCGTCCTGTGGATAAGCTTGGCATAGCCGGGCGTGAGGCCCGGGGCGCCTGGCCTGGCGAGAACTGTTCAAAAATTCGCCAGTGCGCGGAAAACCCTGCAATACCAAGGCGTTATAACTGATCCGCTGGATTTGTGGCGATCTGGGTATTCGCCTGACCAATGCCCCTGAGCTATCGTGGGCCTCGGCCAACCTCCCTCGCAGAAGGAATCTTTCATGTCTTCGATCTTCATCACCGGCGCCACCTCCGGCTTCGGCGCCGCCACCGCTCGCCGCTTCGCCAAGGACGGCTGGTCGATCGTCATCACCGGTCGCCGCGAGGATCGCCTGCACGCCCTGGCCGAGGAGTTGTCCGGTCAGGCCAAGGTGCTGCCGCTGGTGCTGGACGTCCAGGATCGCGCCGCCGTGGAAGCCGCGGTCGCCGGCCTGCCGGAAGAATTCAACCAGTTACGCGCCCTGGTCAATAACGCCGGTCTGGCGCTGGGCAACACGCCCGCCCAGAGCTGCGACCTGGACGACTGGGACACCATGGTCGATACCAACATCAAGGGCATGCTCTATTGCACCCGCCTGCTGTTGCCGCGGCTGATCGCCCATGGCGCCGGGGCCGGTATCGTCAACCTGGGCTCGGTGGCGGGCGACTATCCCTATCCGGGCAGCCATGTCTATGGCGCCACCAAGGCCTTCCTCAAGCAATTCAGCCTGAGCCTGAGATCCGACCTGCTGGGCACCGGGGTACGGGTGACCAACATCGAGCCGGGGCTGTCCGAAAGCGAATTCTCGGTGGTGCGCTTTGGGGGCGACAAGGCCAAGGCCGATGCCGTCTATGCCGGCACCGAACCCCTGACCCCGGACGACATCGCCGAATCCATCCATTGGACGCTGAATCAGCCCAAGCACGTCAACATCAACCGCATCCAGCTGATGGCGACCTGTCAGGCGTTCAGCAATTTCAACATCCACCGCAAGAGCTGAGACGTCGGCCTAGAGCACCTTGACCGCCCGGCCGATGAACTGGATCGGCCCGGTGGGTCGGCCGGTAGGCGAGCCGCCCTGGTCTTCCAGGGTGAGCTCGAACAGCTGATTGGCTTCCAGCGGCGGCAGCTGGTCCAGAGGCACCTGCAGGGTGCGCCCGGGCTGGACCAGACCCAGGGATACCGGACCCTGCCAGGCGTCGGCCTTGGTCCAGAATTGCAGCGTCTTGCCGCTCGGCACGGCGTCGCGCCCCAGGGGAATCAGCTGCAGGTCGTGGGCGCTGGCGGTCTGGATCACCCAGCCGGGCGTCCGATCGCTGGGCGCGGCCAGCACCACCAGGTAGCTTGGCGTGGGGACCGGACGCATCAGCAACAGCACGCCAAGCACCAGGCTGGCAGCCAGCCCTGCCGCACTTAGGCCCTGCCAGAGTGCCAGGCGGTGCCACAGCGACTCACGCCGGGTGGTGGCCTTGGCGTCGGCCTCACCCAGACTGCGCTCGATGCGCGGCCAGAGATTCGTGCCGGGTTCGACGGGCTGCACCCGCTCGGCCAGCGGCTGCAGCCGCGCCTCCCAGCGCGCCACCGCGGCGGCCAGCCGGGCATCCGTCGCCAGCGCACCTTGCACGCGACGGCGCTCCCTGGCATCCAGGGTACCGAGCACGTATTCGCCGGCCAGGCGTTCGCGCTCTTCGTCCGGGGGCAGGGGGGTATCGCCGTTCATGTCATGCACTCCCTGAGCGCCTTGAGGCCGCGCGTGATCCAGCTCTTCACCGTGCCCAGCGGTGCCTGCAGGCGCTGGGCGATCTCGCCATGGGAGCAGCCGTCCAGGTAGGCGGCCAGGATGGCCTCCCGCCGCGGCGCTTCCAGGTTCTGCAGGCAGCCCTCCAGCCGACGGCCGTCGGCCTCTCGCGCCGGATCGGCCGACTCGGCCAGGGGTTCCCACCCGTCCGCCAGGGGCACCAGGCGCTGGCGATCGCGCAGGGCGTTGAGCGCCAGGTTGCGCGCGATGCTGCACATCCAGCCGCGGGCCGTACCGCGCTCCGGGGCGAATCCGGCGGCGCCGCGCCAGATGCGCAGAAAGGCGTCGTGGAGGATGTCCTCGGCCAGTCCACGATCGCGCACCAGGCGCAGGACGATGCCCAGCAAGAGCGGCGCCTCGTTCTGGTAGAGCCGCTGCAGGGCGGCGCGCTCGCCCCGGGCACAGGCGGCGAGCAGTGCAGCGGGATCGTAAAGGGGATCGGTCACGAAATCGCGCCAGGCTGGGGACGCCAGGGTGGCGACCGGATCAGCCGAGCCTAGCCGATCCGCGCCTAGCTGTCCCCTGGACCTCAGCCCTTCTTCCAGAACAGATAATCGGCCTGGTAATTCACGGTCTGCCGTTCGCCCTTGTTGGCCGAGGTGCAGGCCTTGGCCGGCGCCACGCCACCCTTGAGCGCGGTGCGCTGGATGTAGGTGGTGCCCTGGAAGGCGCCCTTGCCCTCGGCGGGCGCGGCCTCCACCAGCTGATAGGGCAGGTTGCCGCTGCCGGCGGGAGCGATCGCCAGTTGCTTGCCGACCACCTTGGAGCCGTCGCTGGCTTCCCAGGTAGCGGGCGGACCGTAGTAGCGACCCACCTGCTTGCCCTGGCGGTCATGCAGGTCGGCCTTGGGACCGACAAAGAACCACTCGGTCTGGCCGGGCATGTCCTTCTTGTCGCGGCACTCGTAGACGATGGTGCCCTTGCCCACGGTTTCCAGCATCAGGCTGTTGCCGGCGGGGACGCGAACGGCTTCGGGCAACTCGCCTTGCGCCAGCAGCGGGGTACTCAGCAGGGCGGTCAGGGCCAGGATGCTGCAACGGCTATAGGTGTTGTTCATGCGCTTGCTCCGGATTGAGAAGGGGCACAGTCGACTGGACTGTAGGGGCTATACCCGGCAGCCAGCGCCCTGGATGCAGCTGTCATGAAAAATTTTCAATGCAGCGGCATAGTCGCCACGGCCTCGCGGCCGAACCGCTCTGTCCTGCGGCTTCTGTCAGCCTGCCGTCAGCCTGGTTTCAGCGATCCCTAAGGTTGTTCGGCGATAGTGGCGCCGGGTCGCGAGCCCGTCCTTCCCAGCCTGCCGGAGTCCTGCCGCGTGTCGTCCATCCCGAGTCCGGCGCGCCTGCGCCTCGAAAGCCTGGCGCTGTGTCTGCTGGCGGTGCCGCTGTTCACCCTGGGTCTGTGGGAGCAGCCCTTCATCGGCTTCGACGGCCGCTTCGCACTCTTCGCCCAGGAGATGTTTCGCCATGGGGCCAGTGCCTTCCCGACCAGCTACGGACAGCCTTACCCCGACTATCCCGCCACCTCCACCCTGCTGATCGACGTCTTCGCCCAGCTGTTCGGCGAGGTCAATCGCCTGGCCACGGTGATTCCCACCGCCCTGGCCTCGGCGGCCATCGTCGGGCTGCTCTATCGCCTGCTGGCCGAGCGGTCCCGCGCCTGGGGCCTGCTGGCGGTGCTGGTGCTGCTGCTCACCAATGGCTTCCTGGCCAAGGCGCGCTCCATCTGCCTCGATCAATTCGTCACCCTGGCGGCACTGGGCTGCTTCTATCTGCTGTGGAGCGCCGACCAGCGCGGCCTGTCCCGGCGGCGCAGCCTGGTGTTCCTGTGCATGGCCGCCGGCTTCGCCGTGCGCGGGCCGCTGGGCCTGATCGAGCCCTGTGGCGTGGTCTGCGTCTACTGGCTGGTGCAGGGCGACTGGCGGCGCAGCTTCGGCTACGGCCTGGTCGGCGCCCTGGTGCTGATGCTGTGCTGCGCCCTGCTGTTCGGCCTGGCCTGGCGTACCGGTGGTATGCCCTTCGTCGAGGACGTGATCCGCATGCAGGTCTCCGGGCGGCTGGACGACACCGACGGTGCCGGCTATCCCTGGTGGTACTTCCTGCAGCTGGGCCTCTACCGCTACGCCCCGGCCTTTCCCCTGGCGCTGCTGGCCCTGCCGACGCTGAGACACCACTGGCGGCAGCGCCAGGCGCAGGCGGACAGTCGCCTGCTGCTCCAGCTGGCCGGCTTCGCCGCGCTGATCGTGGTGGCCCTGTCGATTCCCACCTTCAAGAAACCCTATTACATCCTGCCGGCCATTCCGGCCTGCGCGGCTCTCGGCGCCTGGGTGCTGCTGCAGGGGCAGGGCGCCCTGGCCTGGGTACGGCGGCTGTTCCTGCCGTTGCTGGTGATCTTTCCGCTGGTGCTCGGGGTGCTGGTCAAGCTGCAGCAACCCCGGCTGCAGGCCGCCGGCTGGTGGCCCGAGCTGGACCTGCGCTTCCTGCTGGGTGCCTTCGCCATCCTGGCGCTGTTCGCCCTGGTGGCCGCCTGGCGCGAGCGCGGGGCCTTCCGCCTGGGCATGCCCCTGGCCGCGGCGGCCCTGGCGCAATGGCTGCTGGTGGTGCTGGCGCTGGATCCGATGCAGGCGCTGCGCTACGACACCCGCGCCTTCGTCACCCGCCTGGAAAGCCTGCGCCAGGGTGAACCGGGGCAACTGGTG
The DNA here is from genome assembly GCF_026544185.1 of Pseudomonas sp. GM_Psu_1. Taxonomy (NCBI): domain Bacteria; kingdom Pseudomonadati; phylum Pseudomonadota; class Gammaproteobacteria; order Pseudomonadales; family Pseudomonadaceae; genus Pseudomonas; species Pseudomonas sp. GM_Psu_1. The sequence goes on along the minus strand of NZ_JALNUX010000018.1, from coordinate 14,100 downwards.
TTCTTTGGCCTGGGCCAGGACACCAAGGCCTTCCGCTACCTGATGAATCTCGACTACGACGTGCCCCTGCCGACCTTTATCGATATCGGCCAGGCAGGGCAGCTCGCCCAGGTCACCCGACCCGCCTATGTGCTGCTCGATGCCGACAGCCAGGCGGCCCTGGCCGGCACGCCGCTGGCCAGCCGCCAGCCGGTGCTGGAAGGGCGCTTCAACGACAATCGCTGGCAGGCCTACTACCTGCCCTGAGGCCGCTGTGATGACCGATTCGCCCGATTTCAAACGTCGCCGGCTGTGCCTGGCGCTGGCCGGTCTGCCGCTGCTGGCCGCCTGCAAGCCGACCCAGCGCTACGGCCTGCCGGAACACCGCGCCCACTGGTTCGAGCGGCATGCCTTCGCTCCTCTGGCGCCGCTGCCGTCGCGCAGCAGCTTCGTGCTCGGCGTCCTCCCCGATACCCAGTACTACAGTGAGAACAACCACGAGATGCAACCCAACGGCCGGCGGGTGGAGCGCTATGGCCACCTGGGCTATCCGCCAGCGCTGGCCTTTCATGCCCAGACCCATTGGCTGGCGCACAACGCCGCGGCGCTGAACCTGCCCTTCGTGGTGCACCTGGGCGATCTGGTGGAAAACGCCGAGCAGCGCGGCGAGTGGGCCCTGGCCAGTCACGCCATGGCACGCCTTGAACAGGCCGGGGTGCCCTACAGCGTCATGACCGGCGACCATGATGTCGTCGAGCTCTACACCGAGGACCGCCTGCGTGACGGTCGCGAACTCTTCACCCAGTATTTCGGCCGTGAGCGGGCGGCGCGCCAGGCCACCTTCATCGAACGCGACGTCACCGGTCTCAACGAGGCCCATCGTTTCTCGGCGCTGGGGCAGGGCTTTCTGCTGCTGACCCTGGACTGGTGCCCCTCGGACCAGAGTCTGGACTGGGCCCAGGGCATGCTGGATCGCTATCCGCACCTGCCGACCATCCTGGCCTCGCACAACATCGTCGACCTGGTGAACGGCCAGCCGGTGCTTTCCACCCGGCGCAACGACACCGGGGTACGGTTGTGGAATCGGCTGATCCGCCGCAACGACCAGATCTTCCTCACCCTCAACGGCCACAACCACGGCAGCGGTCACCTGCGGATGACCAATGACCTGGGCCATCCGGTGGATCTCCTGCTGATCAACTACCAGACCGAATACGCCGGCGGCAACGGCCTGCTGCGCCTATTGGAACTGGACCTGGCGCGGGGCCGACTGGAGGCCTTCACCTATTCGCCCTGGGTCGCCTATCGCCGGCAGAGTGGCGACCTGCCGGTGCGGCTGGGCAGCGATCCGCGCGACACCTATACGGCCGAGGTGCTGGCACCCCTGGCGTCACAGCAGTTCGACAACAGATTCGTGCTCGAGGTGGATTTCGCCACACGCTTCGCCGGCTTTGGCGGCTATACCGCGCAACTGCCGGCGGTGGCGGAAGAGGGTGTGCTGGCGCGACTGCGCCAGCAGCTGGGGATCGCCTGACGGATCAGGCGGCGAGCAGCCAGCCCCCGGCCACGGCCGTGGCGACGCCGGCGACTCGCACCAGCGGCGTGGCCGCCTGGGGCAGGTAGCGCACCACGGCATAGCCCAGAGCATGCAGGGTGGCGGTGGCGGCGACGAAACCGGCGGCATAGGCCCAGGGATTGCCCATTTCCGGCAATTCCAGACCATGGGCCACGCCGTGGAACAGGGCGAAGGCGGCGGTCAGGCCGACGGCGGCGGCCACCGGCGGACGAGCGGCCAGGGCCACCAGCAGACCCAAGGCCAGCACCGAGGCAGCGATGCCGGTCTCCAGCAAGGGCAGCTCCAGCCCGGCGAAGCCCAGCAGGCCGCCGATCAGCATGGTGCCGACAAAGGTGCAGGGCAGCGCCAGGCGCGCCTTGCCCTGCTGCTGCGCGGCCCAGAGCCCCACGGCAAGCATGGCCAGCAGGTGGTCGAGACCGGTCAGGGGGTGCAGCACCCCGGCGGCCAGGCCGTTCTCGGCATGACCCGGATGGGCGAAGGCCAGGGCCGGGGCGAGCAGCAGGGCGGCGGTGGCGAGGATCTTGGCGTGTTTCATGGAGGCTCCTTGGGATGGTTTCCTGGACTCAGGCGGCGGTCAGCAGACCCTGCTTCTCGATGAAGGCGATGATCTCTTCCAACCCCAGACCGGTCTTCTGGTTGCTGAAGACGAAAGGCTTGTCGCCACGCATCTTGCGAGTGTCGCGATCCATCACCTCCAGGGAGGCACCGACCTGCTCGGCCAGGTCGATCTTGTTGATCACCAGCAGATCCGACTTGCAGATACCGGGGCCACCCTTGCGCGGCAGCTTGTCACCGGCCGAGACGTCGATGACATAGAGGGTCAGATCGGACAGCTCCGGGCTGAAGGTGGCGGACAGGTTGTCGCCACCGGATTCCACCAGGATCAGGTCCAGGCCGGGAAAGCGGCGGTTGAGCTGGTCCACCGCTTCCAGGTTGATGGAGGCGTCTTCGCGGATGGCGGTGTGCGGACAGCCCCCGGTCTCCACACCAAGGATACGCTCGGGCGCCAGGGCCTCGTTGCGCACCAGGAAATCGGCGTCTTCGCGGGTGTAGATGTCGTTGGTCACCACCGCCAGGTTGTAGCGCTCGCGCAGGGCGCGGCAGAGGGCCAGGGTGAGGGCGGTCTTGCCGGAACCGACCGGTCCGCCGATACCGACGCGCAGAGGTTGAGTTGTCATCAGGGGATCTCCTAGGAACGGAACAGGCGGCTGTACTGCCGCTCGTGGGCCATGCTGCTGAGGGCCAGGCCGAAGGGGGCGCCGCCCCAGTGCGCTTCGGGCAGGGCAGCGGCCTGCTCGGCCACGGCGGTCAGGGTCGGCAGCAGAAGGGAGGTGAGGCGCTGTGCCGCTTGCTGGCCCAGCGGCAGGGTTTTCATCAGCACCGCCAGCTGATTTTCCAGCCAGGTCCACAGCCAGGCGTCCAGCGCCGCTCGCGGTGCGATCGCCCAGGCGCGGGCGGCCAGCGCCCAGCCGAGGGCAAAGGTCGGGGCCAGTTCGCCGAGCAGGCGGCGGCTACTGTCATCCAGCTCCGGCAGACCGAGCAGCAGTTGCGCCAGGGAATAGCCGGTCTGGCGACTTTCCAGCTGGAATTCCGCGGTTTCGCGACTGGCACGATGGTGCTCGGCCAGTTCGCTCAGGTGCGTCCAGTCGCCCGCCGCGGCGGCTTCGCAATGGGCCAGCAGCAGCGGCGCTTCGAAGCGCGCCAGATTGAGTTCGAGATTGTCGCGCAGCCAGACCTCGGCCTCCGCCGCGCTGCGGATCAGGCCGCTGTCGATGGCCAGTTCCAGTCCCTGGGAATAGCTGTAGCCGCCAATCGGCAACTGGGGACTGGCCAGGCGCAGCAGCGCGAAGGGCGAATTCACGTGCGCACGCCGAAGTGGTGCAGTTTGGGGGCGTAGTTGAAGCCTTCCTCGGCATGGTGCGAGTGATGGTGACCGCCGCCGTAGGCGCCGTGCTCGGGCTGGAAGCCGGCCTCGATCTCGCTGACCCGGGCGCCGAGCTGCTCCAGCATGGCCTTGAGCACATAGTCGTCCAGCAGCCGTAGCCAACCGTCGCCGATCTGCAGGGCGACGTGGCGATTGCCCAGGTGATAGGCGGCGCGGGTCAGTTCGAAGGCGCTGGCGCAGGTCACGTGCAGCAGCTTTTCCGGGCGGGCGACGACCCGCACGATGCGGCCATCGCGGGCTTCGAGGCAGTCGCCATCGGCCAGCGGCGGTTGGCCGCGTTCGAGAAACAGGCCGACGTCTTCGCCAGCGCTGGTGGTGGCTCTCAGGCGACTCTTGCTGCGGGCGTCGTAGGTGAGGTGGAGTTCGGCGTCCCAGGTATCCCGGGGCGCGCAGCGGCTTTGGACGACCAGCATGGCAGGACTCTTGGCAGTTTTGCCCAGCTCTACAGCAAGGTGCCTGCCAAGGCGCGCAAGTCGCCTGGTTCTGGGGCGCCATGAGTTGACCTGGCGTTCAGTTTGCTCTTATTTGGTGCGCCATTGCATCGGCTAGCAGAGCAACGCCCTCTTTTGGTGCGTTTGCGCGCTCGCCGCGCCGCCAATGCTTGCTGCCGATCAGAATCAGCTTGAGTTGCTGCACCATCTTCGCCGCCGGCCACAGCGGCGGCGGTGTGGTCAGGGGGGGCGGATCGATCAGCTCCGGCAGGGTGGCGAACACCGTCTTCACCACCAGGTCGGCCAGCACATCGATCTGCGACGGATTCAGGTGCGGCAGCCGACCCAGGGCGAGCAGGTCACGGGCCAGGTCCTGGGTGATGCGCTGGCGCAACTCGGCGATGGCCTGGCGCACGGCCAGGGAGCCGCCGTATTGCTCGCGGGCGAGAAAGAGGAATTGATCGCGGTTGTCGCTCACGGCGCCGAGAAAGATCTCCACCGAGGCCTCGATCATGCCGCGCTGCTGCAATTCGTGATGACGCACCTGGCGCAGGGCGTCGCGAAAGGTGTCGCCCACCTCGGCCACCAGCGCCAGGCCAAAGCTCTCCATGTCGGCGAAGTGGCGATAGAAACCCGCCGGCACGATCCCGGCCTGGCGACTCACCTCGCGCAGGCTCAGGCTGCCGAAGCCGCGGCCGCTGTTCATCAGCAGGCGTGCCGATTCCAGCAGCGCCTGGCGCGTTTGCAGCTTCTGCTGGGCACGGATCGACATGGAGAGATCTCGGAAGACAAGGCGGCACTGTAGCAAAGTATGCCCCTGCTGACTCCAAGGGTTTTCCATGACCGCCGGGTGGTAGTCTCTGGCCCGTGCCTTGCCTTGAGAGCGTCATGAATCTCGACAACCGTATCAAGTTTCGCCACCTGCTGTGCTTTCTGGAGATCGCCCAGCAGCGCAGCTTTGCCAAGGCCGCCGATGCCATCGCCGTGTCCCAGCCGGCCATCTCCAAGACCGTCCGCGAACTCGAGGAGATCCTCGAGGTGCGTCTGTTCGAGCGCGGCAAGGGCGAGGTGACCCTGACCGAGGCGGGCCTGCTGTTCCTGCGCCACGCCGGTCCCTGCGTACAGGCCCTGCGCGAGGGCATGCAACTGGTGCGCGGTGGCGAGGCCGGCGGCCTGGTGCGGGTCGGGGTGCTGTCGACGGTGGAAAGCCAGGTGCTGCCCGAGGTCCTGATGCGCCTGCATGACCGTCATCGCCAGCTGATCGTCAACGTCGCCACCGGTCCCAGCGCCTATCTGCTCGGACAATTGCGCGTCGGCGACCTGGATCTGGTGGTCGGGCGCATGACCGACAGCCCGGACATCCATGGCCTCGACTTCGAACACCTCTATACCGAGGCCCTGACCCTGGTGGTGCGCCCGGGACATCCGCTGAGCCAGGCGCTGCCGGCTGACCTGGCGACCCTGGCGCGCTATCCCCTGGTGCTGCCCTTGCCCGGGACCACCATTCGCCGTCACGCCGAGAGTCTCTTCGTCCAGTGCGGCATTCCTCTCAGTCCCCAGCGGCTGGAAACCCTGTCGCCGACCCTCAGCCGCCAGTACGTCCGCCAGAGCGAGGCCCTGTGGATCGCCCCACTGGATGCGGTACGCCGCGACCTGGCCAGCGGCGAACTGGTGGAGGTGGAGCTTGGCGTGCGCGAAGCCGGGGGGTCGGTCGGCATCTGCCGCAATGGCAGCGTACCCCTGTCACTGGCCACCCAAAGATTCTGCGACGTCCTGCGCGAGGTAGCCGGCGAGTTGACACTTAACCATTAGGTTATGGGGAAGGGCGCAGCTTTCAATTTAGCCAGGCGGCGCCCTGGGCCACACTGGGATCAGCCAGCTCTTGGCCCCGATCCTTCCGTGGAGCATTCCAATGCATAACAAGCCCCACGACGTTCGCTACGTCGCCCGTGATCGCACCTGGCATCCCCAGGCCTATACGCCCGCCTACAAATCCTCGATTCCCCGCTCGCCGCGCCAGGCGCTGGTCAGCCTGCAGCACCAGACGGCTTCCGAGCGCAGTGGCCCGGACTTCTCGCGGCTGCCGCTGGGACCGCACGACAACGACCTGCTGCTCAACTTCGGCACCGGCCAGTTGCCCCAGGGCGAACGCATCATCCTGTTCGGCACCCTGCGTGACCAGTTCGGCAAGCCGGTGCCCAATTCCCTGGTGGAGATCTGGCAGGCCAACGCCGGCGGTCGCTATCGGCACAAGAACGACGTCTACCTGGCACCGCTCGATCCCAACTTCGGCGGCGTCGGCCGCACCCGTACCGACAGCCAGGGCAACTATGTCTTCCGTACCGTCCGCCCGGGTCCCTATCCCTGGCGCAACGGCAGCAACGACTGGCGCCCGGCGCACATCCACGTCTCGGTCATGGGGCCGGCCATCGCCACCCGGCTGATCACCCAGCTCTATTTCGAGGGCGATCCGCTGATCCCGTTGTGCCCCATCGTCAAGTCCATCGCCGATCCCGATGCCGTCCAGACCTTGATCGCCCGCCTGGACATGAGCATGGCCAATCCCATGGACTGCCTGGCCTATCGCTTCGACATCGTCACCCGCGGCGCGCGGCAGACGTTCTTCGAACACCACTGAGGACGCCGACATGACCCCCAACAGCCACGCCCTGCTGCCGGAAACCCCCTCCCAGACCGCCGGTCCCTATGTGCACATCGGCCTGGCCCTGGCCGCCGCCGGCAACCCCACCCGCGAGGTCGAGATCTGGAACCAGCTGGCCAAGCCCGGCGCGCCGGGCGAGCACATCCTGCTCACCGGCCAGGTGTTCGACGGCAACGGCAACCTGGTGCGCGATTCCTTCCTGGAGTTCTGGCAGGCCGATCACCAGGGCCACTACGATCCGGTCTATGACGTGGAAAAGGCCTTCAACGGCTTCGGTCGCACCGCCACCACCTTCGATGCCGGCGACTGGACGCTGCACACCGTCAAGCCCGGCCAGGTCGCCGATCAGCGCGGCCAGCCCATGGCGCCGCACATCAACGTCACCCTGTTCGCCCGCGGCATCAACATCCACCTGCAGACCCGCCTCTACTTCGACGATGAAGCCGAAGCCAACGCCCGCTGCCCGGTCTACAACCTGCCGGAGCCGGAGCGCCGGCCCACCCTGCTGGCGCGTCGCTGCGAGATCGATGGCCGCCTGGCCTATCGCTTCGACATCCATCTGCAGGGCCCGCAGGAAACGGTCTTCTTCGACATCTAGTCGTCCGAACAGCAAAAAGCCCTGCCAAGGCAGGGCTTTTTCGTGGGCGCCAACTGCAGGTCAGATGCGGTAGGTGGTCTTGGTCATCACCTTGGACACCAGGCTCATGCCGTATTTGACCGGCGCGGGGAAGCGCCAGCCACCGGCCGCCAGGGCATGTTCGGCGTGCTGTTCTTCATCGCTGCGCATCTGTTCCAGCACCGCGCGGGACTTGGCGTCGGCCGCCGGCAGCTTGTCCAGGTGCTCGTCCAGATGGCGGCAGACCTGATCCTCGGTAGCGGCGACGAAGCCCAGGCTCAGGCGATCGCTGATCAGGCCGGCACCGGCGCCGATCCCGAAGGACAGGCCATAGAAGAGGGGATTGAGCAGGCTTGGACGCTCACCCAGGGCGCGGATGCGCTGCTCGCACCAGGCCAGGTGATCGATCTCTTCGTCGGCCGCCTTTTCCATTTCTTCGCGCACTTCCGGCAATTTGGCGGTCAGCGCCTGACCCTGGTACAGCGCCTGGGCGCAGACCTCGCCGGTGTGGTTGATGCGCATGAGGCCGGCCGCGTGACGGCGTTCCTCGTCGCTCAGTTCGGCGTCCTTGAGCGGAATGGCCGGCGAGCTGCGGGTGGGAGCGCCACTGAAGGGCGTCAGGGTACGCAAGGCGGTATCCGCCTGGATCAGCAGTCGATCGAGGGGGGAGTAGAGGCGCTTGGATCTCAAGGTGATCTCCTTGGCGGGCGAAGGGAGGACAGAACGTGGCTCAGCCCGGAGGCCAGGTCATCTGCCGCTTGCCCAGCACATGCATATGGATGTGATAGACCGTCTGGCCACCCAGGGCGTTGCAATTCATCGCCACGCGGAAGCCTTCCTCGCAACCCTGCTCCTGCGCCAGGCGCTGGGCGGTGAAGAGGATATGGCCGGCGAGCTGCTTGTCATCGGCCTCGCTGAGGTCGTGTAGGGTCGCGATGTGCTTCTTGGGGATGACCAGGAAGTGCACGGGCGCCTGCGGGGCGATGTCATGGAAGGCCATGACCTGATCGTCCTCGTAGAGCACCTTGGCCGGAATGTCCCCGGCGACGATCTTGCAGAACAGACAATCCACGTCGATCTCCTGCTGGCTGAATAGACCCCGAGTGTACCAGCGGCTGCCGCCCGGGGTCAGGTGCCGCCGGCGGGATCACCCTTACGCGGGTTGAAAGAGTTTGCCGATCCGCACCGCGGCCGAACGCACCAGAGCGCGGGGGAAGAAGCGGGGCAGCAGACTGCCCAGGCGATTGCGCCAGCCCGGGACGATCACCGCCTGGCGTCTTTCCAGTCCGTGCACCGCGGCCAGGGCCACCTCTTCGGCGGACATCAGCAGCTTGCTCTGCTCCATGCGCCCGGTGTGCAGCCCGGCGTTCTTGAAAAAGGCGGTACGGGTCGGGCCGGGGCAGAGCACCGACACCGACACCCCCCGCTTCTTGAGTTCCTCGCGCAGGCCCTCGGAGAAGTGCAGCACATAGGCCTTGGTCGCCGCATAGCTGCTCATGTAGGGAATGGGCTGGAAGGCCGCGGTCGAGGCGACGTTGAGGATTTGGCCGCCCCCCTGGATCGCCATGTGCTGGCCCAGGGCATGGCACAGGCGGGTGAGCGCCAGGATGTTCAGCTCCAGCTGCTCCTGCACCCGCGGCCAGTCGGCGGCGAGAAAATCCCCGCCGCTGCCGATCCCGGCGCAATTGACCAGCAGGCCGATGGCTCTCTCGCTCTGCTCCAGTTCGTGCAGCAGACCGGTCAGGTGCAGCGGCTCCGCCAGGTCGCAGACCCGGTACAGCACCTCCACGTCGAAGCGCTGGGCCAGTTCGGCGGCGATGCTCTCCAGCTTGTCCTTGCGCCGCGCCAGCAGGATCAGCGGCTGACCCCGCCGCGCCAGGGCCTCGGCCAGGGCCAGGCCGATCCCGCACGAGGCACCGGTTACCAGGGCATAACGCTGCATACTGCTTTCTCCAGGAAAACGCCGGTCGCCGGCGGATCTACCGCGCACCTAGTAGGGTTTGACCACCACCAGGATGACGATGGCGATAAGCACCAGAACCGGTACCTCGTTGAACCAGCGATAGAACACATGGCTGCGCTTGTTTTCGCCGCGCTCGAATTTCTTGCGCATGGCCCCGCAGACATGGTGATAGCCGATCAGCACCACCACCAGCGCCAGCTTGGTGTGCATCCAGCCCTGGGTCAGCCAGCTCGGGTTGATCACCAGCAGGCCGATGCCGAACACCAGCGTCAGGATCATCGCCGGCAGCATGATGCCGCGGTACAGCTTGCGCTCCATCAGGCAGAAGCGCTCATGGCTCACGGCGTCGCTGCTCTGGGCGTGATAGACGAACAGGCGCGGCAGATAGAACAGGCCGGCGAACCAGCAGACCAGGGCAATCAGGTGGAAGGCTTTCAACCAAAGATAGAGCATCGGGGCGTTCTCCTTATCAATCGGCGTCATCAGGCGGCGCGATATTAGAGTGGCGCTGCCGGCAAGTCATTCACTCCGGTCATCTCGGCCAGGCTCCCGTGGTCGTGCAATAGTTGACCCTTTTGCTCGGGCAAGCGGATAATTTCCTGACTGAATTGTGTTCGGCGCAAGCCGGGAGACTACGGCAATGACCATTGAAACCTTCACCCCGACCCCCCTGCAGTTCACCCTGGGCGCGGCCAGCAAGGTGAAGAACCTGATCGAGGAAGAGGGCAATCCCCGCCTGAAGCTGCGCGTCTTCGTCACGGGTGGCGGCTGCTCGGGCTTCCAGTACGGCTTCACCTTCGATGAAGATTCCGCCGACGACGACACCGTCATCGAGCGCGATGGCGTGCACCTGGTGGTGGATCCCATGAGCTTCCAGTACCTGGCCGGCGCCGAGGTGGACTACCAGGAAGGCCTGGAAGGTTCGCGCTTCGTCATCAAGAACCCCAACGCCGCCACCACCTGCGGCTGCGGTCAGTCCTTCTCCATCTGACCTTGCACAGCCTCTGGCCTAGTGCGGATAGAGCGCACCCAGGACGCGGAGGCCGCGGGCGCCGGTGACTTCCGGGCAGTTGCCGGGCAGGCGCTCGCAGAAACGCTGGGCCAGCCAGGCAAAGGCCATGGCTTCCATCCAGTCCGGCGACACGTCATAGGCTGCGGTGCTCTGCACCTTGGCCGGCGCCAGTAGCCGCGCCAGACGCGCCATCAGATCCCGGTTGTGCGCCCCCCCGCCACAGACCAGCACCTCGTCCACCGCCTGGGCCGCCAGGATGCTGTCGGCGATGCTGCGGGCGCTCAATTCGGCCAGGGTGGCCTGAACATCGGCCGGAGCCAGCGTCTCATGCTGGGCGAGATGCGCTTGCAGCCAGGGCAGATTGAAATGCTCGCGCCCGGTGCTCTTCGGTCCGCTTTTCACGAAGAAGGGATCGCTCAGCAGCCCCTGCAGCAGCGCCGGCACGAGCTGTCCCTGCGCGGCCCAGGCGCCATCGGCGTCGAAGAGCCGCCCCTGGCTGTGGTGGATCCAGGCATCCAGCAGCACATTGCCCGGTCCGCAATCGAAGCCTCGTACCGGCAGACCCGGCGCCAGCAGGGTCACATTGCTGAAGCCGCCGATATTGAGCACCGCGCGCGGGCGGTCCAGGCCGAAGAGATCGGCATGGAAGGCCGGGACCAGGGGCGCGCCCTGGCCACCGGCGGCCAGGTCGCGCCTGCGGAAATCGGCGATGACATCGATGCCGGTCAGTTCGGCCAGCAGGGCGGCATCGCCGATCTGCAGGGTGTAGCCCTGCGCCGGCAGATGGCGGATGGTCTGGCCATGGCTACCCACGGCGCGGATATCCGCGGGCGTCAGTCCCTGCTGCGCCAGCAGTTCGGCGATACCCTGGGCAGCCAGCCCGACCCAGGCCTGTTCGGCCCGGGCGATGCGCTCGATCTCGTTGTCGCCGGGCGCGCACAGCGCCAGCAGCTCGCGGCGGAGCGCGTCCGGCATGGGCACGCCCAGGGCAGCGACGAAACGGGTCCGCTCATCCTGCTCGATCAGGGCGATATCCAGTCCATCCAGACTGGTGCCGGACATCACCCCCAGGTAGCGCTCCATCTCAGCGCTTGTTCATCGCGAGCAGCGACGCCCGCTCCTGGTCCATGCGGGCCATGAGCGGCTGGCTCTGGGCCAGGAAGCGCGAGATCTCGTTCTTGGCGATGGGATCGGCCATCGGCAGTTTCACCCCGAGTGGATCGACGTGGTTGCCATTGATGCGGAATTCGTAGTGCAGGTGCGGACCGGTAGCCAGCCCCGTCATGCCCACGTAGCCGATCACCTGGCCCTGCTTCACCGAGGCGCCGGCCTGCATGCCCTTGGCGATCCGGCTCATGTGGCCATAGACGGTGGTGTAGGTCTTGCCGTGCTGGATCATGACCACGTTGCCGTAGCCATTCTCGCGCCCGGCCTTGGCGATCTTGCCGTCGCCGGTGGCATGGATCGGCGTACCGGTAGGCGCGGCATAGTCGACGCCCTTGTGCGCGCGCATCTTGTTCAGCACCGGGTGGAAACGGCCCATGGTGAAGCGCGAGCTGATCCGCGAGAACTCCACCGGGGTACGGATGAAGGCCTTGCGCATGCTGCCGCCTTCCGCCGTGTAGTAGTTGGTGGTGCCGTTCTTGGCGGTGTAGCGCACGGCCGTGTAGGCCTTGCCCTTGTTGACGAAGCGGGCGGCCAGGATGTTGCCGTAGCCGACGTGCTTGCCGTTGACCACCTTGTCCTCGTAGACGACCTCGAATTCGTCGCCTTCCTGGATGTCCAGCGCGAAGTCGATGTCGTAGCCGAAGATGGTGGCCAGCGCCATGGTCATGTCATGGGACAGTCCGGCTTTCTGCGCCGAGGCGAACAGCGAACTGCTGATCCGACCCTGGGCATAGGCCTTGCGGATGTCCGGGGTAACGGTCTTGTGCTCGACCTCGTAGCCTTGGTCGGACTTGACCAGCGACAGGGTCTGCAGCGCGGTGAGCTTGGTGCGCACCGCCAGCAGGTCACCTGAGTGATCACGCTGGAACTCGATCTTCTGGCCCACCCGCAGGCGAGTCAGCTTCTTGGCTTCCTTGCTGCTGGCCAGCACCTCGTGCACCACGGCAGCGGCAAGGCCAGCCCGCTCGAACAGGGTCGAGAGGGTGTCGCCCTTGCGCACGGTTTCGGTCTTCCACTGCGGCTCGACGCTCTCGGTGGCGGCAACTTCCTCTTCGGCAGGCGCTTCCTCGGCGGTCTGAGCTTCCGTCTGCTCAGGGGCGACCTGGGCAAAGGGGGAGGGGGACTGGGTGTCCGCGGCTTGAGTATCTGCGAGCACTTGCTCCTTCAGGTCATCCTGACCCTGCACGACGCGCCGGGCGTCCTGTTCAACATCCAGATTGATGGAAGTGCGTTTCGCCTCGACCTGCTGAGAGGGAAACACGAGCAAGGCCAGACTCAAGAGTGCGGCCACCCCGCTGGCGGCCACGAGGTGGCTTTTGGGGTAGAACGGACTTTTGGGGATTGGCTTCGTCATTTAGCTAAAGTGATGATCTGACGTTAAAAGAAGTGAATAACTGCCTAAAATATAATCAAAATCTGGCTGTCACAACCCTTTCGGATGGTGATCCGACGTGCCGGCTGGCGGCTACTAGGGGCATCTTGATAAGGTTCACGCTTTCGAAATTCAGAGGCGAAGCCCCCATGAAAACGGTCCAGGAGCAGCTGGCGGTCATCAAGCGTGGAGCAGATGAGCTGCTTGTCGAGTCAGAGCTTGTAACAAAACTGGAGCGTGGCACCCCGCTGCGCATCAAGGCAGGCTTCGATCCGACCGCTCCGGATCTGCACCTTGGCCACACCGTGCTGATCAACAAGCTGCGCCAGTTCCAGGAGCTGGGCCACCAGGTCATCTTCCTGATCGGCGACTTCACCGGCATGATCGGCGACCCCAGTGGCAAGAGCGCCACCCGCCCGCCGCTGACCCGCGAGCAGGTGCTGGAGAATGCCGAGACCTACAAGGCCCAGGTGTTCAAGATCCTCGATCCGGCCCGTACCGAAGTGGCCTTCAACGCCACCTGGATGGATCAACTGTCGCCGGCCGACTTCATCCGCCTCTCGTCCCAGTACACCGTGGCACGCATGCTCGAGCGTGACGACTTCAGCAAGCGCTACGCCGGCAACCAGTCCATCGCCATCCACGAGTTCCTCTATCCCCTGGTCCAGGGCTATGACTCCGTCGCCCTGCGCGCCGATGTCGAGCTGGGCGGTACCGACCAGAAATTCAACCTGCTCATGGGCCGCGAACTGCAGCGCGCCTATGGCCAGGAAGCCCAGTGCATCCTCACCATGCCGCTGCTCGAAGGTCTGGACGGCGTGAAGAAGATGTCCAAGTCCCTGGGCAACTACGTCGGCATCCAGGAAGCGCCCGGCGTCATGTACAACAAGCTGGTGTCCATTCCCGACACCCTCATGTGGCGTTACTTCGAGCTGCTCAGCTTCCGCAGCCTGGAAGAGATCGCCCAGTTCCGCAGCGATGTTGCGCAGGGCGCCAATCCCCGCGACATCAAGATCAAGCTGGCCGAAGAGATCGTGGCCCGCTTCCACGGAGAAGAAGCCGCCCAGACCGCCCACCGTTCCGCGGGCAACCGCATGAAGGATGGCGAGCTGCCGGAAGACCTGCCGGAAGTCGAGCTGGAAACCGATGCGGCGCTGCCGGTCGCTGCCGTCCTCAACAAGGCTGGACTGGTGAAGAACGCGGCAGCAGCCCGCGACCTGCTGGCGGCGGGTAGCGTCAAGGTGGATGGCGAGGTGGTCGATCGCGGCTTCCTGTTCGAGATCGGCCGTACCTATATATGTCAGGCCGGCAAGAAGGCTTTCGCCCGCATCAGCGTCCGTCAGCAATAAATTTGAAATAACCTGTTGACCTGCCCCA
>NZ_JALNUX010000017.1:0-73158 GCF_026544185.1 Pseudomonas sp. GM_Psu_1 | reverse complement strand
GGTCTCCCTGGTCACGGTGCGCGGTCGTGATGGCGAGGTCGCCTGCTACCCGCTGGTGCACAACACCCACGAGAGCGGCATCCTGCGCCTGTCGGTGGCCAGCTCCGACCACCCGCTGCAGGCGCTGGCCGAAGACTATGCCCGCCGCGTGCTGGAACAGCTCGACTACGTCGGCGTGCTGGCCTTCGAATTCTTCGAGGTCGAGGGTGGCCTGAAAGCCAACGAGATCGCCCCGCGCGTGCACAACTCCGGGCACTGGACCATCGAAGGCGCCGAGTGCAGCCAGTTCGAGAACCACCTGCGCGCCGTGGCCGGCCTGCCGCTCGGCTCCACCGCCAAGGTTGGCGAGAGCGCCATGGTCAACTTCATCGGCTCGGTACCGCCGGTGGCCGCCGTCACCGCTCTGGAAGACTGCCACCTGCACCACTACGGCAAGGCCTTCAAGGCCGGGCGCAAGGTCGGTCACGCCACCCTGCGCAGCGCCGATGCCGCGACCCTGCAGACCCGCATCGCCGCCCTGGAAGCCCTGATCCAGGATTGATGCCTGACGGCTTCCGCACACGGAAGCCGTTTTCCCCTGAACCTCGACGGATCACCGGTGGTCGGAGACTACAACGACGCCTGCTGACCGGCGTTGTCTTACCAGCACTCAAACAGGGGATTCTTCACATGGGCATCATCGCAACCATCATCATCGGTCTCATCGTCGGCCTGGTTGCCCGCTTCCTGAAGCCGGGCGACGACAGCATGGGCTGGATCATGACCATCATCCTGGGCATCGTCGGCTCCGTGGTCGCCACCTACCTGGGCCAGGCTCTGGGCATCTACCGTGCCGGTGAAGGCGCAGGTTTCATTGGTGCCGTGGTCGGCGCCATCATCGTGCTGTTCATCTACGGCATGGTGACCAAGCGTCGCTAAGACGCCGCTTCGCCTCGGCGAAGCCAAGTAGCACAGCGTTTTCGCCCCTGGTGTCGCCCGTCGACCCAGGGGCTTTTTCATGGGCGAGGCTTTGCTTTGCGGCCTGGAGACTGGACCCCTGACCCAGCGCGCCTCACACTCGGACTTTTGCGTCCGACCTGCCGACCATGCCCAGACTGCTCATCACCCTGCTGCTCGCCAGCCTGCCGCTGCTGACCCATGCCGCCAAGGGCGAACCCCCGGAAACCAACTGGCTCGATCTGCTCACCGCGGAGGATCGCCACGCCCTGGAAACCATGCCCGAGATCAGCCACAACAGCCCCGAGGCGCCAGGCGGTTTCGGCTCACCGGGCGGGCTAAAGCAGAAGGACAACGGCCTGCCCGAGGTGATGCACTCCACCCGCACCGTGGCCGCCCTGGATGGCCAGAACGTGCGGCTGGGGGGATTCCCGGTGCCGCTGGAAACCGACGCCAAGGGCAATTTCCGCGAATTCTTCCTGGTGCCCTATCCGGGCGCCTGCATCCACGTCCCGCCGCCGCCGCCCAACCAGATCGTGCTGGTGCGCTACCCCAAGGGCGTGCCGCTTCCCGACATCTACGAGCCCTACTGGGTCATCGGCACCCTGCACACCGAGGCGGTCGACAATGCCTTGGCTGAGGCCTCCTACACCCTCGACGCCAGCAAGGTCCGCAAGGTCGAAGAAAGCGATCTTTAACGATCGTAGGTAGGGTTGAGACGGCTCCGCCGTCGAAGCCCAACAGCTAGAGGCAGCCCCGTAGCGTGGACAACGGCGCAGCCTTGTCCACCAACGATCACACGCAGACCCTAGGCCGGCTGCCACTCGCCGTAGCGCTGCTCCAGATAGGCGATGATGTCGTCCGACTCGTACATCCATACGCTCTGGCTGCCTTCGTCGATCCGCAGGCAGGGCACCTTCACCCGGCCACCGCCCTGTTCCAGCTCGGCGCGCAGTTGCGGGTCCTTCTTGATGTCCTTGAGGCGGATCGGCAGGTTCAGCCGATGCAGCGCCCGGCGCGTCTTCACGCAGAAGGGGCAGGCCTGGAACTGATAGAGCGACAGATTCGCCAGCTCCGTCTCGATGGCAGCCTGAGTCTGCTCAGTGCGCTTGAGCTTGCGTGGCCGGGTCACCAGATCCAGGCCGACGATCACCTGGCCGAGGCCGTTGCGTAGCAGATTGATCAACGCGATTCACCTTGAGGGTCGTTCGAGCCGGGCAGTTTACCCTATCGCCCCAGGGCTGCCGCTCCGCCAGTCGTTACGGAACGTCACCCGTAGGGCAGGGCTCTACTAGAGGGATTAATTCCTCTATGGAGACCTGTTGCATGCCGCTGTCTTCCGCAGAGCGCGAAGCCTTTCGCCAGCTCGCTGCCGATCTTCCGGGTGTCGATCTTCCGGTCTATGAACAGTTCGCCAAGGACCCGCTGGACCCCATCATCGGTCTGGGCGATCCCGATGCGCCCCTGGGCTTCTTTGGTCGCGATCCGGGGCGGGACGAGGTGAAGTACGGCGAGCCCTTCATCGGCAGCGGCGGCCAGATCGCCCGCAAGGTCCTCTATACCCACCTGCACGGCCAGCCCCCGGCCGACTTCGAAGCCACCCGCAGCCTGAGCCAGCAATTCTTCTGGGCCAACACCGTGCCCTACAAGCCGCTCGGCAACAAAGCCTGGTCGGAACGGGTGAAAAAGACCTTCCACCCCCTGATGCGCCGCCTGCTGATAGAGCACTGGCACGGCACCCAACTCATCACCCTCGGCCGCGAAGCCTTCCTCTGGTTCGGCATCGGCCAGTCCAAGGAAGAACGCGCCCGCCTAGAAGCCTTCTGGAAAAGCGAAGACCGCTTCGAAAGCAGCATCGAGGTCACCCTGGAAGCGGAGGAGGGCACGCGTAAGACCCTGACCCTCTATCCGCTGCCGCATCCGTCGCCGTTGAATCAGACGTGGTATACGAGGTTTCCGGGGTTGTTGGAGGATCGAGTAAAGCTTTTGCTAAGTTAATCTGTGTTTATGTCGTGAGAAAATTCTTCTCTCTGCAATATTTCAAATGCAAGAGGGAAAATGCTAGTTTCAGAATTTTCACATTTTAGACTAGCGATTCTCTTGCTGTTTTCGTAAACAGCAATGCCGGCTGTTTGTATAGAGTCTATCGAGGTTCCGTCTTGCTGGCTTCTCGTGATATCGTATATAAAGTAGTTATATATACCATTGGCGAATCTTATTCTATTTTCTCCACCTCCTGGATAAGGGGTGGTGCTTAGCCTAAAGCTGTATTCGTTGCTTTTTGGTGTTTGCGGGTAGATGAAGTCTTTTTTGGCCCATGTTCCAATACGGTATTGCATTCGGTTTTTTGCCTCGTTGATGCATAGTGAGGCATTCTTATTCTTTATGTTGCAATCAAAAAGGTTTATTTCATCTTTGCTGCACAGGCCTTGATTGGGTGTTGCGTTCGCGTACGATGTGCTATAAATAAACAGGAATGTCGTTATGCTTACGGTTTTCATTTTAAAATACGCAGATGGGTTTTTATTTTTTCTAAGCATTCTGCTCGATCCTTGAGTCCATTCAGGCCGCCATTTATAGCCCTGCTCAATGCAATCGTATTGTCTGCATCGGCCAGCTTGTTTGCATTAGCCATATCCCAATACACAAAAGCAGACTCGATACCATATTGGAGTGAGTCAGTGATTAAGTCGGGCTGCTCCACAAAATCTCTGAGGTCGTCAGGGTTAGCACGGTTGTGAATTTCTGTATAACGTCTGTAGGTGTCTTTACCGGTCAGTTGAATGATGCCTCGTCCTCGATATTTATATCCGTCTCCACTGGATTCATCGCCGTTTCCCATCCTCGAAGAGTAAACGAAGTTCAGAAGCGCTTCGGCGTTCATTACAAATTTTGACTCTTCTGACCAAAGCCTATCCCTTTGTCTTCCTAAGCTACAGTCATCGTTAGCTTTGGAATAGTTTTTACTACCACCTTTGCAACCGAACATCTCTCTCATTCTCCTAGCGCTATAGCCTCCATTCTCTGATTTTACAACGAAGCCACTCTCATGGCCGGTCTGAGCTAAAAAGTGAGCTATCCTAATTGGTGTATTGACGTTGTACGCGTCAGCGTACTTGTTTAGATAGGGAAGCACTTTTTTATAGTAAGTATTGTCATGTCTTGGACTAATAATTTGTAACATGGTTAAGGTGATTAATTCCTTCTTTATTTCGATGAAGTAGCGAAAAAAGCTTTCTGGGTTAAAATGCCAGCATTTCTCTATATCCAGTCCTCTTACATTCGCCGAGGCAGCATTCCACCAAGACAGATTGTTTATAACTTCCTTTTGCAGTTCCCAATCAGTATTCTTTTTGTTTTCGACAAGCATCAGTGCGCCTAAGGAATCCCATTTTTCCGCGCTCCACGCCCACTCAATCTCATGTTGAACTACAATTGCACCTATCTTTTGAAATATCCACGGCTTTATCAGGCTTTCAGTGAGTTCGGTGTTTTTCAAGGTTTTTATAGGCGAAAGTATTCTAGATATCTTTGTAGTGAGTGAGCTTTGCTGAACTTGTTTTATTTCACTTTCGAAACGTGAGAGCTCTACTTTGGTAAGTCGGCGATTAGCGCAAAGAGAGTAGGCTAGTTTTGCCCTGTATGTATTAATCTCTTTGACTAGCTCGTAGTCGGTAAAATCCCACGGACTATGTCGACTAGTAATAAATTCCTGCTCACAAAGCCATCCCTCTATTGGCCTTCCCTCACCATCTGCCAACAAGCCCTTCAAATGCCACCAGCGCTGTTCCGATGTATGAACGCCACCTTCGTTACGCGCAGCGACCGTGATCTTGTCGGCAGCAGGCAGAGCATCCAGTTGCGCCTGGCTGAGAATCAGATCCACCCCTACCTGAACGCCGGGATCGCCGATCCGCGGGGGATGATTGGCATCGATTTCGGGGCGGTGAGTAATCAGCTTGCTCGCGCCGGCGTGGATCTTCAGCAGGGCCTTGTCGCTTTCCGGTAGGCGGACGGCCCAGGCGCGGCTGCGCTCGATGAAGGCGGGAACGTCGTCGCAGCTGAAGGTCTCGAGGTGGATCTGCTGCCGACCTTCGTATAGGCCTGGGTGGCCGAGCAGAGCGCCGGCCTTGATGGGAAAGGGCTGGTCCAGGACAACTACGGTGTTCTGTGCCTTGGGCGCGGCTTCCGGTTCGAGGTAGCGGCGCGCGACGTAGCCCAGGCCGGTTTGGGTACGCCTGGGGCGAAGGGTCAAGCCGTTATCGAGGATCTCGATGATCTGGCACCACTCGCCATCTCCGGCAATCCGTATCCGGCTACCGTTGGCGAGTTCGGCCTGGACTGGCGCATTAGCCCGTGGCTCTTGGCGAACATTGAGTTTGCCCCCCTGGGTCCGTACACGATAGCGATCGTTACCCCAGAAGGCCGGGCGAGGCAGGGTGGGCTTGGCTTCGTAGCCGGCCCAGTCCAGCAGGTGCATGTAGAGGCTGAAGAAGACCAGCGAGGGAGGCGTTTCGGTGCCGTTGGGCAACTGCGGAGCTTCCAGACGGTGACGTATCAGGACGAAGCTGGTGGAGTAGGTCTTGCCCTCCGAATCCGCCTCGGGCGCGAAGCGATGAACCCTGTCGTCGATACGATAGGCGACCACCTCGCCGTCCGCGATGCAGTGAATGCGAGACTGATCCAGAAAGGCTGAGGTGCCTTCGTCGAAGTGGATACCGCCGTGCCAGAGGCCATTACTACCCAACAGATAGGTACCACCCTGGGCATGGGCGAGTGCCTGCTGATAGAGCTGGGGATCGGTGACGTCCTGGCCGCCTTTCGCCTTGAAGGGATAGGCCCAGTTTTCCACCTTGGGCTGGGGTGCTGTGGGGTTGGTGGTCATGCTGCTGTCCTTTGCATAGGCCGCGTCGTCGCGGCAGGTCCTTCGAGTGGCCGGGTCAGACGGAAAAATGGAGCATTCGCTGAGGCCTTGCGTCCTGGTGCTGCGGTTCGTTGGCAAGTGCCAGCTGGTTTGAATCGCCAGCCGTGCCCGGCTGGGTGGTACCTGGTGCTCGCGGTCGCTGCAGGGCGATGCCCGAGCCTTTGCCGGGTGCGCCGCCGGCATTCAGGCGAGCCAGGGGACCGACCAAGGTGATACCGCTGGGGTCGAGCTTGATGAAACTGCCACCGGCAGTCAGGGTAAGTTCGGTGCCGGCCTCGATGACGACACGATCACCCGCCTTGATATGGATTTCCTGGCCGGCCTCGACGAACTGGCCGCTGCCCAGCTTGAGATGCTGACTGCCGCCGATCAGCAAGTGATCGCTGGCCTTGACCTCGACCTTGCGCAGGCTATGGACGAGGCGGTGCTCTTCGGCGTGCAGCTCACTGTGGCTGTTGCCATGGATACGCTGATGGCGCTCGTGGCCGATCTCGCTACGGTGGTCGTGGCGGATGTGTTCATCCCAGTCGCGCTGGGCATGGACGTGGATTTCCTCCTGCCCCTGGCGATCCTCGATGCGCAGTTCGTTGTAGCCCTGGCCGCCTGGGCTACTCAGGCTCTTGAAGGTGCTCCGGGTCTTGTCCCTGGGTAGTTGTACCGGTGGCTGATGCTCGGCGTGGTACAGGCAGCCAAGGATCAGGGGCTGGTCGGGATCCCCTTCGAGAAAGCCCACCAGAACTTCCATGCCGACCCGCGGGATGGCCAGGGCACCCTGGCGATTACCGGCCCAGTTGCTGGCTACCCGTAGCCAGCAACTGGTGCGTTCGTCTGCCTGCCCTTCACGATCCCAATGAAACTGGACCTTGACCCGACCCAGGGCATCGCAATGGATCTCTTCCCCAGCCGGGCCGGTGACCACGGCGCTCTGCTGGCCGAGCAGGCGTGGCTTGGGATGACGGGGCAGGGGGCGAAAGGGCAGTTGCCAGGGAATGGCGTGGAAACGATTGCGGTAGCCCTGACTCCAGCCATCGTAGTCTGGCAGCCCCAGCAGTGCCGGGGTGCCCAGGCCTTCTTCCAGCACCTGGGGTTGGCGGCCCTGATGCTCGATACGGGTGAGCAGCCACAACTGGTTCCAGCTTGCGCGGGGATGCTCGGTCAGGGGTAGGAAATGGCCGCTGGCCAGACGCGGCTGATCGCCGTGGCCCTGGGCTGTCTGGCTGTCGACGCGCAACGCCTCGAGGCCGCGGGCACTGAGCTGCTTGCCGCGATTCCGATCGCGAAAGCCGGCAGGAAAACGGTAGCTTTCCAAGGTCGGCTGCTGCTCGAGGTCGGTGCGGCTTTCCAGGCGCAGCCGGGGCTGCAGGGGATCCTGATCGCGCAGGATCAGCTGGGTGCTGCGGGTCTGGACTCCGACTTCGAGTCCGCGCACGACGGGATGATCGGCGACCTGACCGCTGCCTGGATGATAGGGCGTGGCGGCGAGACGGGGAAAACTGGTGGCGTCATCACCGAACACCAGCACGGCGCCGTCAGGCCGGTGCTCGAAGTGGTAGTGGATGCCTTCTTCCTCGCACAGGCGATTGAGGAAGTGCAGATCGCTCTCGCCATACTGCACGCAGTAGTCGCGCGCAGGATAGGGCGTTGGGCCGAGTGCCAGGCGATAGGCACCCTCCAGGATCCCATGCTCTTCGAGCAACCTGGCGAGGATCTGGGGCACCGCGAGGTTCTGGAAGATCCGCGAGTTGGTACGCTGGGCCAGATAGGTCAGACGGGGAACCAGTTCGAGCCGATAGCGGGTCAGACGTCGTCCTGAGTCACCCTGAACGATGGCGCCCAGCAGTCCGTGAAGGCCCACGTCCATAGGACCCAGGCCAAGCCAGGCGGGACGGTTGAGCAGGTCTTCCAGGGCCCAGTCGGGCTTTTCGCTGACGACTTCCACCTGCAGACGATAGGGTTCGTTAAGGGCTTCCTGCCCATGGAACGCCAGCACCTGAAAGTCATGGGGCAGGCCCGGCAGGGTCAGGGTGAAGCGCGGCGCATTGGCGGGGCTGAACATGGGGTGTCTTCCTGACAGTGAGAGGTTTCACGTGGAACGCGAGAGCAGACGCTGCCACCATGGCTGCGGAGGCGCCGGCGCCTGCCACGCGGTGCGCCACTCGCCGAGGTCCTGCTGGCGGCGGGCGGGATCGATTTCCAGGGCTTGGCGAAGCACCTGCCAGGCGTCGGTAGGCATGGCCGCTGGCCGTTCGGGTTCGATTTGCAGGCTGCGTGCCTGCTTGGCGCTAAGGCGGCGATAGGGATGCTTGCCGGTTGCCAGTTCATAGAGCACGCAGGCGCAGGCATAGAGATCGCCCGCTGGGGTCAGCCGTCCGTCTTCGAGCAGTTCGAACGCGGCGTAGCGCACCGTCCAGGCATTGAAGCGTGCACGACTCAACCGCGGCAGGCCGGGCAGCAGGTCTTCGCAGGGCTGACCAAGACCGAAATCGAACAGGCGCAGACCGCTCTCCGTGAGGATCACGTTGCTGGGCTTGAGATCGCCATGCAGGACGCCGTTGGCGTGAGCGAACTGCAGGGCATCCAGCAGCGGCAGGGCGATCTCCTGCAGTTCGGTCCAGTCGAGTCCCTCGGGACGGTCACAGAGCAGGGCATCGAGCGTTGGGCCGCGCAACAGCTCAAGGGTGATGAAGGCGCGCTCGCTGCCAGGGTCGATCTCGAAACCATGCAGGCGAACGATATGCGGATGGCGCAGCCGTACGGTCAGGGCGAACTCCCCATAGAGCAGGGCGTTGGCATCGCCGTACTCGGCGAAGTCGTCGTTGAGCACCTTGATCGCGACCTGGGGTGCGGGATCACCATACTGCTCGCGCAACAGGTCGCGGGCGCGGTAGACGGCGCCCATCCCGCCAACGCCCAGCAGGCTTTCCAGTCGATAGCGGCTGCCCAGCACATCGGGCAGTGGAGCCAGCTGGCGGGTAGCAGCCGTCGTGCTGGGAGAAGCGAAGGCGAAGTGGGTGAGACCGTCATCGACGGCTGGATCCTGAAGGTTCATGCAGCCTCCCGAAGATGGATGACGATGGCGGTGAGGTTGTCGCGCGCGGGGCCTTTGAGCACGCCATCGAGCAGGCGCTCCAGGGCCAGGGCGGGCGAGGGCAGCGAGAGTGCGGCGCCCAGGGCGCGCTCTTCCAGGGCATCGTGCAGGCCGTCGCTGCTCAACAGCAGGCGGTCACTGGGCTGCAACTCGAAGCGGACGATGTCCAGGGCCAAGGCCTCCCGGGCACCCAGCGCCTTGGTCAGGGCGCGGGCGCCCGGATGGCGGGCTGCCTGGCGGGGACTGAGGCCTTCGACATCGATCAGGCGCTCCAGCAGGCGATGGTCGCGGGTCAGCTGGTAGAGCCGGTCGCCACGCCAGAGATAGGCGCGACTGTCACCCGCCCAGATGCAGGCCGCCTCGCCTCCACTGACCACCAGCGCCACGACCGTGGTGCCGATCAGGCGCTCGGGACCTTCGGCCAGTACCGTGAGATCCTGGGTGAGTCGTCGATTGATGTCGTGAAGCACTCGGCGCACCTGTTCCAGACGCTGGTCGAGCCCACCGCTCAAGGACGTCTCGGCCAGGCGCTCGATAGCCAGGCGACTGGCGCGCGCACCGTCCTGATGGCCGCCCATGCCGTCGGCCACCGCCCAAAGGCCGTCGCTGGGGCGCTCTAGCAGGGCATCTTCGTTATGGGCGCGTACCTTGCCCGGATGGGTACGGGCAATGCTCAGGGCCGTCGTCATCAGAGCCGCTCCGGCAGCCTGAAGCCGCGCAGGGTGGCCACGTCGAAGGGGTTGGGCGAACGCTGACTGGACAGCAGATAGCCGGCATGGCGGCCCTCCAGGTCGGCCTGTACCAGCAGCACGTCGCGGGCGCTGTGCTGTTGCAGCTTCATGCGGTCCAGCAGGCGGAACAGCGACCAGGCGCTACCGTCCTGCTCCAGGCCCACGCGGCGTCCACCCAGCTCCTCTAGGACCAGGGTCGTCCTCAAGGCATCGTTCTGCGGCCAGCGAAAGGTGGCGGCGACGATGGGGCCATGGCGGTATTCCAGACGCTCCTTGCCAATATTGAGGTCGGCGCGGGTCAGGCTTGGATCCAGCGAATAGGGCTCGAGCTTGAAGACGATGCCGGGCTCGGCCGGATTCTCGGCAAAGAAGCCGCGCCTGATCTGCTGGGTGCGGCTCATCTGGGCGAGGAAGTCCCGAGACAGCGGCAGGCTGTGGCCATCAATGCTGCGCGCGCGATAGGCGTCGCTCTCGCCGCGAACCACGAAGGGCTTCAGATAGGTCTCGAAAAAGCTGTCGGCGATACCCTGGGCCTTGAAGAATTCGCGGAAATCGACCAGAGAGACATCGCTTTCGCTGTCGGCCTTGAACGGATAACGCCTGTCCAGGCCGTTGCGATAGCTCGCCAGCAGTTCACTCTGGTAACGCCCATTGATGTAGTCGTAGGCGCCGGCCAGGATCAGATTCCAGCTGTCGTCGACCAGCAGACCGAGCCAGCCGTTGACCGGGGTGGGCAGCCGGCTGGCGGCACTACGCAGGCTGTTGAGTGCGTCGCGGTTGCCGGCCATGCGCGCCTTGGCCAGTTCGAAGGCGGCCTGCTCCGGAGCGCTGGCGTGGGCCAGGCCTGCCAGTTGTTGCTGGAGGTCATTGAGTGCCGCCATGGCTGGAGCAAGGTCGGCCACTGCAGCGCCCTGGTCGTCGAGCAGCCGATGCAGATTCTCGAAGCGGCTCTGCAGGCTGCGGCGCGCGGTGTCCGGCAGGGCTCCACCCTGGCTGGCCGCCGCGGCGAGGCGGGTGTTGTTGCGGACTTCGGTCAGGAGCTGCAAGAGCGGCGAGTTGGCCGAGGTGAGCCCGGCCAGCAGGGTGGCGCCCTGGTTGGCGTCGCCCACGGGTTGCAGCGTGATCCGGGCGAGCGCATCGCTCCACTGATTGGCGTAGTCGCGGAAATAGAGTTGCTCGAGTTCCACCTGCAGGTGGCGCAGGTCCATGCCGGTGATGCCGTCGCCATCGCCCAGCACCCAGTTGTCGGCGGTCAGCTCTTGGATCACGGCCAGGCCCTGGGTGGAAAAGGTCTGCGCATAGCCCTGACGGGTATAGAACCCGGGGATGGGGTAGTCGGCGCCTTCGAAGGTCAGGGCCTGGGCGCCCAGCTGCTGGCTCAGCCGATAGATCGGCAGGCCGCTGGCCTGGTCGCGCAGGATGCGATAGACCACCGCGGCCAGGGATTCGCTGCGCAGTACCTGGCGCGCCTGGGTCACCAGCTGGGTATCCACCGGATAGGCGTCAAAGCCCTGCTCCAGCAAGCGCGCCAGATGAGTGTCCAGACTGTTCTGGGTGAGGGCATCACCTGGATAGCGCTGGGACCAGTCGGCGACGGCCCAATCGCGCAGGGTGCGGACGTCGCGGCGTTCGGGCAGTTGCAGCATCAGGTAAGCCCGCAGGTGACCGATCAGCCGCTCCCGGTCGCCGAGGCTGCCACGGATGCGCTCTTCCAGCTGCGCCTTGAGCCGCGGCAGCAGATAGTTGTCGAGGGCCTGGTGATAGGCTGCCTCGGTGACTGGGCGTACGGCCTCTCCTTGATAGAGCCCGGTACGTTCGCGCAGCGGCGTAGCGTCTGCGGCTGGAAAGACCTGGGTGCCGGCATAGGCGTTGTCCAGTATCGGCAGCACGGCACGGGCATCGGCGTCGGCCTTGAGCTGACTGCGCGCTTGCACACCGTGCTGCACCAGGTCGCGCAGGCGCTCCAGTCGCGCGTGATTGCCGGCGAAGCTGCTGGTCCAGAGCGCCGCACCCAAGGCCAGGCCGGCCAGGGCTGCGGCATAGAGACCCCGCTGCCCCCAGCTCAGGCGGCGCAGCTCGCGCTGGTCCAGGCCAGCCAGAGCCGCCTCGGGAAAGATCACGCGACTGAACAACTGGCGGATGAAACGTGGCTGGCCGCTACGGTATTGGGGCAGCAGGCTGCTGGGCAGACCGAGCTGATCGCCGATGCCCTGGGTCTGGGCGTCGAGTGGCTGGCTTAGCGCCGGGGTGCTGGTCAGGTAGAACCCGCGTAACTGGGCCGCGCGCTGGTAGCGATTGCCCGCGAAGGCCAATTCGACGAAGAGGGCGAGGCCATCGCCCAGACGACCCAGCTGATGTGGGAAGTCGAGGATCTGGCCGCGGCGCTGGCCGTCGCGCTCCTGATGGATACGCGGGATGACCTGGCTGTTGAGGCGGCGCAGCAGTTCCTCGAATTCCTGGCGCAGCACTCCGGGATCGGTACCGTTCTGGGCTTCACGAAAGGTGGTGCCCAGGACCTGCTCATTTTCCTCGCGAGAAAGACCGTCGAAGAAGGCGTCGAAGCCAGGCAGGTGATCCGCCTGGGTCAGCACCAGATAGACGGGGACCTCGACCTTGAGCTCGCGAGCTACCTCGTGCAGGCGGGCGCGTACTTGACGTGCCAGGATTTCCTGGGCGACTTCGTTGCCACTGGCTAACTGCGCTACCGGGATAGCAATGAGAATCCCATTGAGCGGGCGCGTTCGCCGCTGGCGCCGTAGCAGTTGCAGCAGGGTCTGCCAGGCACTGCTGTCCACTGGAGCGTCGCCCTGGGTCAGGTAGCGGCCGGCGGTGTCCAGGAGCACCCCCTGTTCGGCGAAGTACCAGTCGCAGTGACGGGTGCCGCTGACATCGCGGGTCAACCGGGAACGCTCTGTATTGAGCGGGAATTCCAGACCGGAGAAATCCAGCAACGAGGTCTTGCCGGCACCCTCCGGCCCCAGTAGTAGGTAATGCGGCAGTTCGCGCCGCCAGCGCTGGCTGCGGCCCCGATAGAGGCCGGCGCCATGCAGGGTGCGGTAGGCGTCACGGGCGCGGGACTCCAGTTCGTGGGCCTCGTCGTCGATGCGCTCGGCGCGCAGCTGATCGTGCTGGCCCGTTTCGGTGGCGAGACGCTGCCGTTGTTTGCGCTGCTGCCAGCCCTGCAGCAGCGCCATGACCAGGCCCCAGCCCAGGAACAGACCGCAGAGGGTGGCCAGGCGGTGGGTGACCGAGGCCCAGGGGCTGTGGCCGGCAAAGGCCAGCAGAGGACCAAGGGTCCAGACCAGACCGCCCAGACCCAGGGTCACGAGCAGCGTCCAGGTCCAGGGACGGCGCAGCATGCGTCCGAGTGCAATGATGAATCCTTTCATGGGTGCGCTTCCGTATCAGGAGTGGGGTGGGGCGGCCGCTGGCGCGGTGACCGCAGGACCACCCGGATAGCCTTGCAGCAGGCCGTCGCGCTGTTGTTCCAGCGCCAGCCTGAAACCGCCATAGAGGCTGGCAAGGCAGATCAGGGTGCACAGCGCGACCAGCCACCAGGGCACCAGGCGGACCAGCCGTCGTGGCCGGGCATCCAGTCCCTGCCAGTGCGGCGACAACTCGCGCGGCACATCCCCACGCAGCTGGCGAAGTTGCCGATAGAGGCTGTCGCGGATGGCTTCCAGTTCGAGCATGCCGCGCGGCAGCACCCGATACTTGCCTTCGAAGCCCAGCGCCAGGCAGAGGTAGAGCAGCTCCAGCAGAGCCAGGTGCTTGGCTGGATTGCGACTGAGGCGTTCGAGCAGCAGAAAGAACTTCTCGCCGCCAAAGGTCTCGTTGTGAAAGCTGCTCAGCAGGCTGAGTTGCGACCAGTCACCGGCATTGCCCCAGGGGGTGGTGACCACCGCCTCGTCGACCGTGGTGCAAAGGGCATAGCGGGCGGCCATGACCTCACCGCTGTCCAGCCCGCTGGCCAGGGCACGCTGTTCGAACAGCCGCAGGCTGGCGGCCAGGCGCTCCTTGAGCACATGCAGGTCTTCCACGGCGTAACTTTGGCGCAGGCGCACCACCTCGGAGAGCAGTGGCGCGGCAGCGCCTATCATGGGATTGATGCTCAGATTCAGGGTCTCGCCCGGTCGCAGGCGTGCCGCCTGGACCATGCGTTCCTCCAGCTGGGCGTAGCGTGGTGGCTCGGCAAAGTCGGTGAGCGGGCTGCGCGGTGTGTCCGGCCCCTGGGCGTGGCGACGGAGCACCACGGTCCTGTCGTCCCGGCCTGCGTCGGTTGCGGTCTGCATGCTTAGCTCCTGATCGCCCAGAAGGCGAGGTCGAGGCCCGGAAAGGCGCCGGAGACATGAAAGGCGAAGCCACCGGATTGCTCGAGCTGGGCGATGTCGGTGGCGCTGAGTTCGAGGGCGAAATAGGCCTTGTCGGTATGGAAGGGCAGCTGACGCGGCGCGACCGGCAGCGGTTTGAGGGCGAGCCCTGGCAGGTGCAGATTCACCAGCTGGCGGATGCGCTCCACCGGTCCCACCTTGAGGTGCGCCGGCAGGCGCTGACGCAATTCCTCGGTGCTGCACTCGGCCCCGGCGATGAGCACGAAGCTGGCGTTGGCCAGCAGACCGTGGTCCTGCAGGGGCGCGACCTGGATGCCGTACTGGCGCTGTTGCAGGGGCAGTGGCAGGGCATGCTGTTCGAGCACCATGGACAGTGCCTGGCGCAGGGCCTGGAACAGCGGTGCGAAGCTGCCGGCCTGATCGGCGTGGCGATATTGAAGGTCCAGTGCAGGACGCCGGTCGGCAGCCGCGAAGGTGGCCAGCTCTCCGTGCAGGGCGAGCAGTTCGCGAAAGAGGCTGCGTGGATGCAGTTGTTCATAGTCCAGGCAGTGGCGCAGAACCGCTTCATGGCGATTGACCAGTTGCAGCAGCAGGAAGTCACCGATCTCCGCGGTGCCCAGGCTGCCAGCCTGGCGCAGGCGTTGAGAAAGTACCTCGCCGCGATGGGCGAGCAGGGAGGCGACCTCCTTGAGACCCGCCAGCAGAGGCTCGGCCGCCCGCACCTGGATGACGCTGGGGGTAAAGGCGGTATCCAGCTCCAGGCTGCCGTCTGGCGCCGTTTCCAGCAGCTGACAGACCTGCAGGCGGACATAGGCGTCCAGTCGCGGATGGCTATCGAGCAGCAGCCGGAAATCGGGACGTCCGCAGGTGACCGCCCCCCGCTCGCCGAAACCGGCATGGGAGTCGGCGATCTCGCTGTCGACGCTCAGGTAACGGGCGATGACGTCGTCCTGGTCGACTGGACGGCTCTCCAGGCGCTGGCCGCTGGTCAGGGGGAGCGCCAGCCAGACCGCACTGTCGCGGGTATTGGCCGGTACATCGAGAGCCAGGGGCTCGCCGTCGGCGCCCAATTCGAAGAGGGTGCCATCGGGCAGGATGCCACTGGCCTGGCTGACCACTACCTTGCCCATGGCGAGGAATTGGCGATCGAGAGTCAGCTCGAAAAAGCCCCATGCCGGCTCGCCCAGGCGACGGGTACGAATCTGCAGCTGCTGGGCGTGATAGCGGTCGTTCTGCTGGAAGTGCTGCGGCCGCAGCAGCATGCCTTCCTGCCAGATCACCTTGAGTTGCTGCATGGCCTACTCCTTGATAGGCGGAGCGGCCTGGATGCCATCCGCCGTGAAATCCAGGCGGATCTGCGCCAGCGCCGCGGGCCTGAGCTGGATGACCTGCCGCCACTGGCTGCCGCCCAGGTTGCGGTAGGCGCCATAGATGCCGACGTAGCGGCTGGCGTCCTGCACCCTCAGCTTGAGTTCGCGTGACTCACCGGGCCGTAGCTCGACTTCTTCCTCGGCGACCCAGTCGGGAGCCAGGGTCTGCTTGGCGTTTTCATAGAGGGAAAAGAATTCGGCATTTTCGAAGCCGACCGGATTCTTCAGTTCGATAAGGCGCACCACCAGCGGCGAGGGCCGGCCGTTGAGGTCGGGATTGAGGTCCTCACCGCCCTTCAGGGTCAGGTCGAGGCGGGTCGGATCAGGTGCCCTGGGGCTGGTGCAGGCACCTAGCAGCAGGGCCAGGCCGAGCGCGCCGAGGCGTAATAGGGTGTTCATATCAGCGTCCTTGCTGGGTCGGGTTGAGGGTGGCGATGAGGCGGACCTGCTCGGTGTAGGCCTGGGCGAAGTCCTTGGCGAACAGCCGTTCGCGCCAGTCGTCGTCCTGGTGCAGCTCGCGATACTGGCGCTGCCAGGCACGCCAGAGTCTGGCATCGCGCCCCCAGCGCGGGCGTCGACCGTCACGCTCAAGGCGGGCTTCGCACTGGGCCGGTGCCAGCTGTTCAAGGGTGGCCAGCACCGCCTGGCGACTGGCCGCGACCAGGCCGACCTGATGGGCCTGAAGTTCGCGGCAGGCACGAAGCAGAGCCTGGTCCGCGGTGAGCTGGCCGGAAGCGCTGGGGCGCAACAACTGACTCAAGGCCGCGTCGCCGTCGGCCGCGAAGGCCAAGGGGTTGTTGCCGCTGCTCTGTACCGTGGTAAGCGGCAGCCGCAGTTCATTGCGCGTTTCGTTGCGGGTCCGCAGGCAGCCGTGCAGGCCCTGGGTCGCCAGGCGCAGCAGGCGCGCGACCTCGAGTGCCAGGGTTTCACGCGCCTCCTGGTCGAGGTCGGCAAGCTCCAGACCCAGGGCCACCCCGAAGGCCTTCCAGAACGTTGGTGTCTGGCGCTGCGGAGCCGCCGCCGGGCGCTCGACCGGAGCCGGAGCGCTGTGCTCTACCAGAGCAGGAATGCCTAGGCTGTCCAGATCGACCCGGGCATAGTCGCTGCGAGTAATGTCAGTGGCGAAGGGATCCAGACCCTCGAGCTCGTCGATGCCGTGAGGATCGCGACGCTCCAGCGCCTGCAACGGATCCAGTTCGAGAAAGGCGTCGTCCGGGATCAGTCCAGGGGCACTGGTTGGGACCTGGAAATCGTCGGCGAACCCGGACGGATCGCGGACCAGGCGGGCAGCGAGGGCGAAGGTGCCTAGGGCGAAGGTCTGGCCATGCTGGATCCGCCAAGGCTCGCCCTTGGTCAGACGCTGACCATCGGCAAGCTGGACGCCATTGCTGCTCAGGTCGGTGAGAAAATAGTCGCCTTCGCTGTAGCTGATGCGGGCGTGCTGACTGGACAGCACCCGCTGCGGATCGGGCAGGTACCAGTCGCAGTCTTCGCTGCGGCCGATGAGTCCGCCAACGTGGCGAAAGGTCTTTTGGGTGAGCAGTCCGGGGGCGTGCGCTCGACTGCCGACCAGATCGAATACCAGTTCCATGGTCTTGTCCTGTCCTAGGTGAGGCGGTGGGGTGTCTGGGGTTCGCCCAGGGGGCGATAGTCCTGCAGATCCCCGGGCGACGAGGTGCAGGCGGCCAGGGCGAGCAACGTCAGCAGCAACAGGGAGCGAAGTAGTGCAGGCATGGGGCGTTCCTCTAGGAAAGTTGCAGATCGGCGCTGCGGATGCTCAGTCGCTGCAGGCGATAGAGCAGGGTGCGGCGCGGCAGTCCCAATTCCTGGGCAGTTTGGGTCTGGTTGCCGCGGTTCTTGCGCAGGCAGTCCATCAGCAGGCCGCGTTCGAGCTGATCCAGGCGCTCACGCAAGGTCAGGCTGCCGGCATTGCCGGTCAGGGCGGCGGAGCGGATGGCAAAGTGTTCGGGCAACAGCTCGTTGCCGTCGCAAAGCAGGACGGCGCGCTCCACCAGCCCCTTGAGTTCGCGGACATTGCCGGGAAAGGCATAGCCCGCCAGCAGGTCCAGGGCGGCGCTGGACCAGCGACAACGTAACCGCTGCAGGCATGCGCAGGCCTGGTCGGCGAAGTGCCGGGCCAGCAGCGGCAGGTCCTCGCCGCGCTCGCGCAGGGGCGGCAGCTGAATGGGAAAGTGAGTGAGGCGATAGTAGAGATCCTCACGAAAGGTGCCCTGCTCGACCAGCCGCACCAGTTGACGATGGGTCGCCGCAACGATGCGTACGTCGACCCTGTGGGTTTCGGCACTACCCAGCGGGCGGACCTCGCCTTCCTGCAGCACGCGCAGCAGCTTGGCCTGTAAGGTCAGCGGCATATCACCGATCTCGTCGAGAAACAGGGTGCCGCCATTGGCCGCATCGAACAGACCGGCGCGATCGCGCTCGGCACCGGTAAAGGCGCCCTTGCGATAGCCGAAGAGCTCGCTTTCCAGAAGGTGCTCGGGCAGCGCCGCGCAGTTCTGCACCACGAAGGGCTGGGTCCGTCGCGAGCCCCGTTCGTGGATGGCCCGGGCCACCAGTTCCTTGCCGGTGCCGGTTTCACCGGTCAGCAGCACGGTGATGGGGCTGTGCAGTATCTTGCTGATCAAGCGATGGACCTGCCGCATGGCGCCGCTATCGCCAAGCATGCCGAAGCCATCGCCCACTGCCGGTGACGTTGGCCTTTCCGTTACGGCGCCCAATGGCTGAGTCTGGGCGCGCTCTAGCAGCTGGCTCTGCGCCAGGGCGAAGCATCCGAGCGGTGTCAGTACCTCTGCATGGGTTTCCAGTTCGCGGCGGCAGCGGCTGGCCTGTACCAGCAGACCCTCGACGCTGCCCGACGGGCCAGTCAGGGGTAGGCAACCAAGGCTGCGCCAGCCGTCGCCAGGCAGGAAGGTAGTGGTGTGCAGCAGCGGGTCCAGCTCACGCAGGTGCAGGCTGCGATTCTGCGAAAGGCAGTAGTGCAGCAGACTCTCCTGCTCCAGCGGCAGGGTGTTACCGGCCATGGCGGCGGTGCTGTCCAGACTTTGTGCCAGGCACACCAGTTGGGTATGAGTGGCGTCCAGACGGTAGTACTGCACCAGGTCGAGCCGGGCCAGACGCTGGATGCCTTCCACCAGGCCGAGGGCGAGTTGGGCGGGGTCTTCGTGCTGGCCGAGCGCGATGAACAGGGGCAGCATGGCTTCTGGCGCGGGGGACGGGATCATGCCGCCACCTCACAGCGGAAATCACCCTGGTCGTTGCAGGTGAGGTGCAGCCGCCCTGGCGTCTGACCACGGGCGAGGGCGTCGAGCAACTGGTCGGTAAGCAGCGGCAGCACTCGCTGCTCCAGGAGTAGGTCGATCCGGCGAGCACCACTGTCGGCGTCCAAGCAACGTGCCGCCAGGTCCTCCAGCAGGGCCGGGGCATAGCTGAAGGCGACCTGGCGGGCCGCCAGCCGGACGCCGAGTCGTTCGAGCTTGAGCACGATCAGCTCACGCAGCAGCTCGGCATCTAGCGGGTAGTAGGGCACCACGCGCATCCGCGCCAGCAGGGCAGGCTTGAAGTAGCCTGTCAGGGTGGGGCGAATCGCCTCGGTCAGTTGGGCCACGTCCGGACGTACGTCGGCGCACAACCGCTGGATCTCGCCGCTGGCCAGATTGGAGGTCAGCAGAAAGAGCACGTTGCGGAAGTCGATCTGCCGGCCCTCGCTGTCGGTGGCCTGGCCACGGTCGAAGATCTGGTAGAAGAGGTTGAGTACCTCGGGATCCGCTTTTTCCACTTCATCCAGCAAGACCACCGAATAGGGCTGGCGGCGCACGGCCTCGGTGAGCAGACCTCCTTCGCCATGGCCGACATAGCCGGGCGGTGCGCCGATCAGGCGCGACACGCTATGTTTTTCCGCGAATTCCGACAGGTTGAGAGTGGTGAGAAAGCGCTCTCCGCCATAGAGCAATTCTGCGAGCGCCAGGGCGGTCTCGGTCTTGCCGACCCCGCTGGGGCCGACCAGCAGGAAGACGCCGACCGGCGTCTCGGGAGCGTTCAGACCCACCGCGGCTGCGCGCAGGGCGCGATCCAGGGCGACCACCGCCTGCTCCTGGCCACGCAGGCGTCCGCGTAGATCGCTGGCAAAGCGGGCCAGGCGCTGGTCATGGCGACGGGCGAGTTGGTCGACCGGGAGGCCGGTCCAGGCCGCGATCACCTCCGCCACGAGGTGCGGGCAGACCTCCAGGTTGACCAGGCGCCCATGCTGGCGTTGCAGCTGCTCCAGCTCTGCCTGGGTCGCTGCCAGCGCAGCGCTGACCGAGGCCGTACGCAGGGTCAGGATGCGCTCGGCCAGCTCTCGCTGGCGTTCCCAGTCGGCCTGCAGCGCAGTGGCTGCCAGGTGCTCGGCGTCCCGCATGGCGGTAAGGCTATCCAGATGGCCGGGCGCGACGGGCAGACCGAGATCGGCATCGCGGCGGGTGGCGGAGAGCGTGCGCTCGGTAGCGGCCAGGCGTGCGCTCAAGGCATCCAGGGCCGGAGGCGGGCTGGCCAGGCTGATACGCACCCGGGCGCAGCAGGTGTCGAGCACATCCACGGCCTTGTCCGGCAACTGGCGCCCGCTCAGATAGCGGGCGGCCAGCTCGGCGGCGGCCACCACCGCATCGTCGCGCAGATAAACGCCATGGCCCTCGGCATAGGTCGGCGCCAACCCACGCAGGACGGTGATGGCGGTGGCGACGTCGAATTCGTCCAGCCTTACCGGCTGGAAGCGCCGCGCCAGGGCCGGGTCCTTTTCGAAGTACTTCCGGTACTCGCCCCAGGTGGTGGCGGCGATGGTGCGCAGCTCGCCGCGCGCCAGGGCCGGTTTGAGCAGATTGGCCGCGTCCGAGCCCCCGGGCTGGCCACCCGCACCGATCAGGGTATGGGCCTCGTCGATGAACAGGATGATGGGGTGCGGTGCCTGGCGTACGGCATCGATCACGCCTTGCAGGCGGCGTTCGAATTCGCCCTTGACGCTTGCGCCGGCCTGCAGCAGCCCGAGATCGAGACTGCGTATTTCCACACGGCGCAGACTGTCGGGCACCTCGCCTGCCGCGATGCGCAGCGCCAGCCCCTCGACGATGGCGGTCTTGCCAACGCCGGCTTCGCCTACCACGAGGGGATTGTTCTTGCGCCGCCGCGAGAGGATGTCCACCAGTTGCCGGATCTCGGCCTCGCGGCCCAGCACCGGATCCAGGCGCCCGGCACGGGCCTGGCCGCTGAGGTCATGGGTGAAGCGGTCCAGAGGGGACTCGCTGATGACCGGTGACCCCTCGGGCCGCTGAGCCCTGATGAAGTCCAGGAGCTGCGCGGCATCCACCCGCTCCAGCAGGCGACCGTAACCTGTGCCCAACAGCCGCTCGGGATGGCGCAACAACGCCA
This sequence comes from Pseudomonas sp. GM_Psu_1, assembly GCF_026544185.1. NCBI lineage: Bacteria > Pseudomonadati > Pseudomonadota > Gammaproteobacteria > Pseudomonadales > Pseudomonadaceae > Pseudomonas > Pseudomonas sp. GM_Psu_1. The sequence goes on along the minus strand of NZ_JALNUX010000017.1, from coordinate 52,357 downwards.
GCAGCAGGGCGGCGCTATCGGTCTCAGCCTGTTCCAGTTCGAGACGGGCGAGCAGCACGGCATCCTGCAGCCACAGCAGCAGTGCAGGATCGAAGACCGGGTCGCCGCCTTCTCCATTGCCCTGGCGCGGCTGCAGCGTCGCGGCGAAATCCACCGGGTCCAGGTCAGCCGCTTTCAGCACGCGAGTGAGCAGTCCGTCGCGGGATTCCAGCAGGACCGCCAGCAGGTCTTCGATCAGGATCTGCCGGCCGCCCCGACGGACGCAGCGCTGCGCCGCCTGTTCCAGGTCCTGGCGCGCGGTCACGGAAAGGCTGTTGATAAGGAGGTTCAGGTCCAGGGTGAGCATGTTGATCGTCCTTGATTAACGGTGGCAGGCCAGGGTGACCTGGCCCTTGGCTCGGCCGAGGCCGAGCCAGGTGGTCCAGCCGAGACGGCAGGGGCTGACGGCTTCCAGCCGCCATTGCCGCAACGCGTCCCGCCGCAGATGCAGGCGCAGGTCGTAGTCCAGCTGGTCGCGCAGGGTGAAATTCAGCAAGGCGCGCACGGCGGCGTACCGACTGCCCCCGGGCAGGAATGAATGAAAGGCTTCCCAGTCCAGTTCGAGCAGGTGCAGGCGAAACTTGCCGCCACGATCGCGCACCTGCACACCCAGGACGGCTGTCTCTCCGAGCTGGGCGCTGGCCTGCCCGAGATGCGCGCGTTGTTCTGGGGGAATGACCACTGCGCGCTCTAGGCACTGCTCCAGCTGCAGCTCGGGCTGCTCCAGGTAATAGCGCAGCACCGCTTCGATCAGCGTCGCCGAATGCACCTTGAGGCTGAGCAGGCCGAGATAGGGCAGCAGGCGTTTCCAGTTCAGCTCCGGCGCCTGGCGCAGGCTGCTGTCGCCCAGGCCGATCAGACTGAACAGCCGGGCCGACAACTCGTCACGCGCGCCTTCCCGGAAGCGGGCGTGATAGCGATACTTGCGCCAGATCGGCAGCAGCAGCCGGTGCAGCCGGTGATTGAAGAGGTCGAGGAAGTCGCGGGTGGTACGCCCTTGTTCGCCATCGCTCAGCGCCTGTTCGCTGTAGAAGGCCGGCAGCGGCGAACCGCTGCCCATCAGGGCGCCCAGGTTGAGTTGCAGGCGGGCGCGCAGCCCGTCGGCGTCCTCGACGAAGTGCAGGCACTCGATATCGCTACCCGGAAAGGCCAGGCTGGGGTTGGCGTGGAACTCCAGCCGTTCATAGAGCTGCTCCTCCGAGAGACTCGGCATCAGGCGCTGCAACTGCAGGAGCACCTGTCCGATACCCTGGAACAGCGAGTACTCGCGAATCTCGCGGCACAGCGCCGAGCGATTCAGATCAGCGGCTGCTGACCCATGCGCGGTGTCCATAGATACACCTCTCCCTGTAGGCTGCGAACACTGAGTTGATGGAAGGAATTCAGGCTGGCGTAGAGCGCGAAGAACTCGTTGAGTACGCTGGCGAACAGGTACAGCTCGCCCTCGCTGCGAAAGCCGCTGGCATCCATGTCCAGTTGGGTGGCGATACCGCGGATCGGCAGGCCCCGGTAGAGGCGATCCACCGGGCGATGGCTGATGCCCTGCAGGGCGGCCAGGCGCTGGTGACTGACGCGCTCGGCCTGCCGGTCGTGCTGACTGGGCAGGTCGTAACTGGCCAACACCGTACGCAGGGCCGCGACATCGGTGAGCGACAAATAATTGAGCGATAGATTGGAAACCAGCTGCCACAGCCGGTTGCCGGACAGCACCGGCGCATGACAGGCAGTTGGGGCGGCCAGATTGCGAAAGCCCAGGCCACCCGGGGTATTTTCGGTGGGCAGGCACAGATCACCGGCGCGCAGGCGCTGGGGCAGGTTCTGGTTGGTGCAGGTCAGTTCGATGGACAGGGTGTCCTGATCGGTACCCGGATCGCCAAACGCCAGATAGGTATCGATGCCGCCGTGCAGCAGGGCACTGCGCTGGCGTACGGCGTAGTGCGGCCGACAGCTCTGGCCGCCGAAGCTCAGGTCGTGGGCAAAGGATTCGAAGGGTAGATAGTCACGATGGCCCAGGCCGCCCGGTTGCCAGCCGGTCACCCGCTCCACGGCAAAGACCCCCAGGTGTTCGCGGCCATGGCCGGCCGGAAACAACGGGTACTCGTCGCGCTTGCCGTCGAGGCGGATCGGCAGGGCGTCATGGCGGAACAGATTGACCACCGGGACGCAGTGCAGGCGCAGGTTGTCGCGACTGGGGAGCCGCGGCTGCCGGGCGATCCGGGCGATGTCGAAGCGCACCTCCAGCCCGCGGATCTGGCGGCGCACCGGGTCTGCCAGTTGCTTCAGCTTCGTCATTCCCTGAATCGAGACGAAGAGGAATTTCTCCGGAAAGGCGAAATATTCCTGCAGGTGGCGATAGCCGCGGAAGGCATTGGGTGGATAGGGCAGCAGCGCCTCGTCTTCGCCGAAGCCCAGCGGCTGGACCTGGTCGCGAGCGAGCGGCAGGACGAGTTCGCCGCCCTGGAGGTCAGTCAGCGGCTGGCGTTCGGCATCCAGGGGTACCAGGCTCAGACCGGCCAGGTTGTGCAGCAGTGCGAGATAGAGATCCTGACTAAGCGTGCGATCGCCCGCCAGATGCAGCGGCAACTGATGCAGGTCCAGGGCGTCCAGGGTGCCATTGCCGGTGATCTGCAGGCGCAGCGTCAGGCGCGCGCCGCTGCCCTGCTGGGCAAGGCTCAGCTCATCCACGCGTAGCGGTTGGATGGCGGTGGCGAAGCAGGTTCGAAAGCGGCAGCTCACCTCGTCCAGCGCCCGGGATTCCACTTCCGTTCCACGTGGAACCTGAATGGCCGCACCTGATGCTGGTAGCGGATCGAATTCGAGGATGGCGCAGCTCGGCAGGGGCCGCAGATAATGGGGCCAGAGCAGGTTGAGCAGCGAATGAGTCAATTCCGGCAACTCGTCGTCGAGCTTCTGCCGCAGCCGACCAGTGAGAAAGGCGAAGCCTTCCAGCAGGCGCTCGACATCCGGATCCTGACCAGCCTGGCCCAGAAAGGGTGCCAGCGCAGGATTGCGTTCGGCGAAGCGCGCGCCCAGCTGACGCAACTCGGCCAGCTCGCTCTGGTAGTAGTGATTGAAGGACATGGACCTATCCTTGGCTGACCTTGACCTGGCCGCTGCCATCCAGGCTCGCGGTGAAACGGATGGGGCACCGCTGGCCGTCGAGTTCGAGCTGGCCTTCGAGGGCGAACGCCAGGGTGGTGCCTTCCCGCTGCAGCGGCAGCACCTTCACACCGGACAGGCGCGGCTCGTAGGCGGCCACGAACGCCTCGATGGCCAGCCGCGCACGCTGTAGCGAGTCGTGCAGCGACAGCCGCAAGTCATTGAGGTCGGGCAGTCCGTAGTCGACCTGGATCGGGACGCTGCCGGCACGGGTGCTGAGCATCTTGGCCAGGTGAGCGGCCACCGAGGCGCTCAAGGGGTCGGCGGACGCGCCAAGGCTGTGCGCGCTGCCCGGACCGGCCAGGCGTTCGAACAGACTGCCGTAACTCATGAGCCGTTACTCCTTGTCCAGCTTGCCGACCAGCGACAGGGTGAAATCGGCGCCCTGGTACTTGAAGTGCGGTCTCACGCTCAGGCCCACGCGGAACCAGCCCGGATTGCCCTCGACATCGCTGACGCGGATGCTGGCCGCACGCAGCGGTCGACGACCACGCACCTCGGCGCTGGGGTTTTCCTGATCGGCGACGAACTGACGGATCCACTTGTTGAGTTCCAGCTCGAGGTCGGTGCGCTCCTTTGTGCCACCCAGTTGCTCGCGCTGCAGCACCTTGAGGTAGTGGGCCAGGCGGCTGACGATGAACAAATAGGGCAACTGGGTACCCAGCTTGTAGTTCAGCTCAGCTGCCCGACCTTCTTCGCTGTTGCCATAGAACTTGGTTTTTTGCGTCGAACAGGCGGAAAAGAAGGCGGCATTGTCGCTGCCCTTGCGCATGGTCAAGGCGATGAAGCCGGCATCGGCCAGCTCGTATTCGCGACGATCGGAGATCAGCACCTCGGTGGGGATCTTGGTCTCGATCTCGCCCATGCTCTCGAAGTGATGCAGCGGCAGGTCTTCCACCGCGCCGCCGCTTTGCGGACCGACGATATTCGGACACCAGCGGTACGTGGCGAAGCTGTGGGTCAGGCGGGTGGCGAAGGCGTAGGCGGTGTTGCCCCAGAGGTAGTGGGCATGGTCCCGGCTGACGTTTTCGCGATAGGCAAAGGTCTTGACCGGATTCTCTTCCGGATCGTAGGGCGTGCGTAGCAGGAAGCGCGGCAAGGTCAGGCCGACATAGCGCGCGTCTTCCTGCTCGCGAAAACTCTGCCACTTGGCGAATTGCGGACCGTCGAAGTGATCTTTGAGGTCCTTGAGGTCGGGCAGACCGGTAAAGCTTTCCAGGCCGAAGAAGCGCGGACCGGCGGCGGCGATAAAGGGCGCATGAGCCATGGCCGAGACCGCTGCCACCTGTTGCAGAGTGCGGATGTCCGGTGCGGTGGGATCGAAGTCGTAGTTGGCGATGATGGCGCCGACCGGCTCGCCACCGAATTGGCCGAATTCGGCGGTATAGACGTGCTTGTAGAGGCCCGACTGGACGATGTCCGGCGAATCCTCGAAGTCTTCCAGCAGATCCTGCTTGGAGACGTTGAGCATCTCGATCTTGTTGTTCTCGCGGAAGTCGGTGCGCTCCACCAGCAGGTGCAGGCCGCGCCAGGCCGCCTCCAGCGACTGGAACTCCGCGTGGTGGAGGATCTCGTCGACCTGGCGGCTGAGCTTCTCGTCGATCTCGGCGATCATGCGATCGACCAGTGCCTTCTTGACCGGTTGCTGGGCGTTTTGCGGCTTGAGCAACTCTTCGATAAAGGCGGAGATGCCGCGTTTGGCCACGCCATAGCCCTCGTCGTGGGGCGCGAGGCGAGTCTCGGCGATGATGCGGTCGAGGATGCCGTGGTCTTCAGCGATGTCGGCAGCGGGTTGCGGGAGCAGGGTAGCGGTCATGATGATCTTCCTGATCAGACGTCTTGATTCGGCAAGCCGAGTTCGCCGAGCACCGTGGCCCGGGCGACCGGATCGGCGAGCACCTGCTCGATGGCCCTGCGGAACGCCGGGGCGTTGCCGAGCGGCCCCTTGAGCGCCACCAGTGCATCGCGCAGATCCATCAGTTGCTTGAGTTCGGGCACCTGCTGCACCAGCCGCGCCGGGCTGAAGTCGGCCATGGCCTTGAGGTCGAGCTGGACGGCCAGATCGTCCTGGCTGTCGTCCTGCAGGCGATTGGGTACCGCCAGGGTCAGGCCCAGCTGCTGCTTGGCCATCACCTCATCGAAGTTGTCCTTGTCGACGGCTACCGGCTTGCGATCTTCGAGCTTGCGGTCGTCGGCACGTTGTGTGAAATCGCCCAGCACCATGAGCTTGAGGGGTAGCTCGAGTTCTTCCTCGGCACCGCCGCTGGCAGGTCGAACGGTAACGTTGATGCGTTCTTTCAGGGCAACCGAGCCTTCTTTGGCCATGTGTTTCTCCTTGGGTATGAGGACAAGCCTCAGTCGAGAGCCGCTTCGAGATCGAGGCGGCAGAGTCGCGGACGCAGCTGTTGCAGCTGCATCCGGCTGTCGGCGGTGGCGGGGAGGGCTTCCAGGCACTGGCGGCGGGCCTGCAGGATCTCCAGCGCCAGTTGCGGCTCCCAGTGCGCCAGCAGGGCGCCGTGTTCGGCATCCACGGCCGCGAGCTGAAGGTGCGCCAGTTCGAACTGGCGGGCCTGGATCAGCAGCCGGACGCTGGCCAGATCCCACAGCAGGCGCTGGCGTTCGCCCTGGGCACTGCAGCTGCGCTGCCGCAGATGGCGCACGGCGCTCCTGAGGCCGCTCGCGCGCAACTCCCCAAGGGCTTCGGCAAGGGCTTCGCTCCAGCTGTCCTGGCACGCCTCGCTTGAGGCGGAGACGGGTTGCGTCGCCTTAGCCGCCGTCAGGCCGGACAGCCAGAGGCGGGTCTGGGCATCGGCAAAGGGTTGCCCGTCATGGAAGGCCAAGGCTTCCAGACCTGGCAGCCGCTCCAGCAGCAACATCAGCGGCCACTCGATTTCTCGACAACTCGTTGTCGCACCGAGGGCCTGCAGACACTCCCAGGCCAGCCGCTGGCCATCCAGCCAGAAAGGCGCCCGCGTCAGGCTGACCTCCAGTTCGCCGAGCAGCAGAGAAAAGTCACCAGCGGCCTGGGACTCCTGAAAATATCTCAGGCGATCAGCTGGCAGGCCGCGCAAGCCGGTGACACCCCGGGCATCATGAGCGGGCAGACTGTCGATGCCGCTCCACAGCAAGGCGCGATTCAGCCGCAGGGCGCGGTGGTCGCCGCTCCGCTGACGTAGCCACCAGCCGCTCAGCGTGCGGGCGCTTTCCTGCAGCTGGCGCAGCAGACGATGGGCGTCCTTGTCCGAGTCCAGCGGGCCCTGGGGTGCCTGAGCGGTCACGACCGGGTTGGGTGACAGGGCTGCGATGGTCGACTCCGCCGGAGCGGTGAATTGGATCTGGCGACGTCGTTGCTCATCGAGGCGACGTACCAACGGCAACAGCAGCGGAGCGGCCTCGCCCAGGCGTGGCTGGAGGAGTGCCTCCAACTGGCCGAGCTGGGTACTGAAGGTCTGTAGCCAGGATGCTTCCAGCGTCGTCAGGGCGGCGGTATCGAAGACGCCTTCCAGGCGGATCTGGAGCCAACCGAGCGCCGCGGCGCGGGTGCGCTCCTTGCGGGGGTAAAGGTCCTGCCAGTGAGCCTCCAGCAATCGCTCAAGCAGAGCCAGGCCGGCTTCCAGCCCCGTCCAGCTCCGGGTGCAGTACAGGGCCCAGGTCAGCCAGACGGCGACGCGCAGGTCCTTGGAGTGCTCACGCAGAAAGGTGGTCGCCTGCTCGGCCGTGGACTCCCAGTCCGGCATGACGTCGCGATGCAGCGCCTGGGTGTTCTGACAGACCGCTTCGAGTCTCTCGAACTCGGGGCTATAGCGGCGATCGTCCCCGGCGAAGTTGTCGGTGGTAATGGGTTGATCGGCGACCGCTATATAGTTCTGGGCGAGCGAAGACAATAAAGTCATCCATGACCTCACAGGATTGAAGTTCCATTCCTTGAACTTCCTAAGGCGAAAACTACTGGAGAGCTTTTTCGCCTGCTGCTGGGCAGCTATTGGCTCAAAATGTTTGAGAGGCGCATCCTAGAGCGGTTTTATGAGCTTTGGTAGCAAAAAATTGTGATCTATGTCCAATTTTTATTGCTTAATTCTTAATGAAAAATAAGCCTATTTAGTGAAGTGACAAAAATTGTCCGAACTAACTGTGAAAACCTGACAGTCATCGTCAGTTTTAAAAGATATGATAAGTCACAACTATAAAGTTATATTTTAAGTTGGGCCGGGCTTGCCTGTTCGCGAAGCTATTAAAGCCAACCATATTCCGCCATCGACAGCGGCTCCCCATCCCCCACGATGAAATGATCCAGCACCCGCACATCGATCAGCGCCAGGGCGTCCTTGAGTCGGGTGGTGAGCAGGCGGTCGGCCTGGCTGGGTTCGGCGACGCCGGAGGGGTGGTTGTGGGTCAGAATGACGGCAGCGGCGTTGTGGGCGAGGGCGCGCTTGACCACCTGGCGGGGGTAGACGCTGGCGCCGTCGATGGTGCCGTGGAACAGGGCTTCGAAGGCCAGCACCCGGTGACGGGTGTCGAGGAACAGGCAGCCGAAGATCTCGTGGGGTTCGTGGCGCAGGCGGGCCTTGAGATAGTCGCGGACCTGCTGCGGGCTTTCCAGGGCCGAGTCGCGCTTGAGGCCTTCGGCCAGGTGGCGGCGGCCCATCTCCAGGACCGCCTGCAACTGGCTGAACTTGGCCGGGCCGAGGCCGAGGTGGGCGCTGAAGGCGGTGAGATCGGCTTCCAGCAGGGCCCTGAGGCTGCCGAATTCCCCAAGCAGCTGGCGGGCGAGGTCCACCGCGCTTTTGCCGGCCACGCCGGTGCGCAAGAAGATCGCCAGCAGTTCGGCGTCGGTGAGGGCCTGGGCGCCTTGTTCCAGCAGTTTCTCCCGCGGCCGTTCCTGGGCCGGCCAATCCTTGATGCTCATGGGCGCTCCTTGTCTGGCGGGGCGCCTGCGTCCTGCAGGCGCTGTGCTATCTTAACCGGATCATTCGCGGGTGCGCGCAGGCCTCGATTGGCCGTGCGATGCCCGTTCTAGACGGTTCGAGAACGGAAAGGCTATATGCAGCGGCTCCATCGTAAACGCATCGTGCTGGGCGTCGGAGGTGGCATCGCCGCTTACAAGAGCGCCGAGCTGGTGCGCCGACTCAAGGATCAGGGCGCCGAAGTGCGGGTGGTGCTGACCCGCGGCGGTCGCGAATTCATCACGCCGCTGACCCTGCAGGCACTGTCGGGTCTGCCGGTGCATCTGGATCTGCTGGACCCGGCCGCCGAAGCGGCCATGGGGCATATCGAGCTGGCCCGCTGGGCCGATCTGGTGCTGGTCGCGCCGGCCACTGCCGATGTCATGGCGCGCCTGGCCCAGGGCGTGGCGGATGATCTGCTCACGACGATCGTGTTGGCCACCGATGCCCGGGTCGCCCTGGCACCGGCCATGAATCAGGCCATGTGGCGCGATCCGGCCACCCAGGCCAATGCCGAGCTCTTGCGCAGCCGTGGCATCAAGCTGTTCGGTCCGGCCAGCGGCAGCCAGGCCTGTGGCGACGTTGGTCCCGGCCGGATGCTGGAGGCCAATGACCTCGCCCAGCTCGCCGCCGACTGCTTCCAGCGCCTCGACCTGACCGGCCGCCACGTGGTCATCACCGCCGGCCCGACCCAGGAAAACATCGACCCGGTGCGCTACATCACCAACCACAGTTCCGGCCGCATGGGCTTCGCCCTGGCGGAAGCGGCGGCGGAGGCGGGCGCGCGCGTCAGCCTGGTGAGCGGCCCGGTGCACCTGCCGACCCCCGATCGCGTCGAGCGTATCGACGTGATCAGCGCCCGCGACATGCTGGCCGCCTGCGAGGCGCTGATGCCCTGCGACGTGCTCATCGCCTCGGCGGCGGTGGCGGACTATCGCCCCGAGGTCATCGCGCCGCACAAGCTGAAAAAGGACCCCACCCGCGGTGACGGTCTCCTGCTGGAGCTGGTGCGCAATCCGGACATTCTCGCCACCCTGGCGGGGCGCCCGGATCGGCCCTTCAGCGTCGGCTTCGCCGCGGAAACCCAGAATCTGCTGGAGTACGCCCAGCGCAAGCTGCGCGACAAGAATCTCGATCTCATCGTCGCCAACGACGTGGCCAATCCAGCCATCGGCTTCAACAGCGAAGACAACGCGGTCACCGTGATCGACCGTGGCCTGCACGAGATCCGCTTCGAGCAGACCAGCAAGGGCAAGATCGCCCGGCAGCTCATCGCCCTGATTTCCACCCACCTGAAAGACACCACCCCGAACCATGCATAGCCTTCAAGCCAAGATCCTCGACCCGCGCCTGGGGCGCGATTTCCCGCTGCCGTCCTACGCCACCCCCGGCTCGGCCGGCCTCGACCTGCGCGCCATGCTGCAGGAGGATCTGGTGCTGGAGCCGGGGCAGACCGCGCTGATTCCCACCGGGCTCGCCATCCATGTGGCCGATCCATCGCTGGCGGCGCTGATCCTGCCGCGCTCGGGCCTGGGCCATAAGCACGGCATCGTGCTGGGCAACCTGGTCGGCCTGATCGACTCGGACTACCAGGGCGAGCTGATGGTCTCCTGCTGGAATCGCGGCCAGACCACCTTCACCGTGAGCGTGGGCGAACGTATCGCCCAGCTGATGCTCGTACCTGTGGTGCAGGCACACTTCGATATCGTCGACAGCTTTACCGAGACCGAGCGGGGCGCTGGCGGCTTCGGCCACTCCGGTACCCGCTGACGCCAGACACGCAAGGCGCGCCGTGACATAAAGGAGAAGAACGGCATGGCAAGGGGCAAGAACGACAAGGATGTGCGCAAGGCGGCCCCGCGGGTCGCTGGCTTGCCCGGCATGGGCGCGGGACTGCTGCTGGCGCTCGCCGGCCTGCTGCTGGCCGCGCTGCTGCTGTGGTTCCTGGTGTTGCAGCCGCAGGGCGCGCGCAACCAGGAGCAGCAGGCGGACCAGGCGCTGCAGGCGCAGGCGACCTCCCTCAATCAGCTGCTGGTCGGCCTGACCCGCCGGCTGCAGGGTGTCGCCGGGGATGCCCTGGTGCTGCAGGCCCTGCAGGGCAACGATCCGGCGGCGCGCGCGGCGGCGGAAAGCCAGCTGCGCGAGCGCCTCGGCGTGGTCGACGTGCTGGTGGTGCCGGCCGGCATGCGCCAGATCGAAGACGATCGTCCCGGCCCCCTCAACTATGCCGCCCTCGATTTGCTCAAGCGCCTGGAAAGCGGCCAGCGGACCCCGCCGGAAGCCTATCGACTGGGCGATCGCTGGCTGGTCTACAGCGCCCAACCCATCCGCCGCGGCGATCAACTGCTTGGCAGCGCCGTACTGGTGGAAGAACTCCCGGCCGTCTTGCAGGGCTGGGCCACGCCACCGGCGAACGTCGGCCAGTGGCGCCTGCTGCAGCAATTTCCCGGTGGCAGCGTGCAGGTGCTGGCCAGTGGCGGCAGCCCGGGTGATCCAGCGCTGATGCGGCGGCTCGCCACCGGCAGCCCACTCTGGACGCTGGAGCTGGCACCCGCCGCCGAGGCCGGCGCCGATACGCCCTTGGGTATCCCCCTGGTGGCGCTGCTGCTGGCGCTGTTTGGCGTGCTGGCGGGCTTTTGGCTGTTTTCCCGGGAGCTGTCACGCCGGCTCCGTGACGACGTCCGCAGTCTGACGGCCTATGCCGAGGAACTAGAAGCCAATCAGATAGCCAAAAGCCCGACTTTGCGCCTGGCGGTAATGGAACCCGTGGCCAAGTCGACGGCCCGATTGGCCAGCCGATCGGCCGGGTCGTCGCCGGACCTGTACGCCACCGCTCCCAGCGATGCGGTGGCCAAGACCCTGGCGGAGTTTGCCGACAGGGGCCGCTCTCAGCAGAGCGAGCCGCTGTTCCAGACCACCGACATCCTCGATATCAGTATCCTCGACGAAGACCAGGATCTCCTGGGATTGGAGAAACCCCCGATGAGCACTACCCCGCAAGCCCCCCAACTCAACGCCAGCATCTTCCGCGCCTACGACATCCGTGGCGTGGTGGGTGACTCCCTGACCGCCGAAGCCGCCTACTGGATCGGGCGCGCCATCGGCTCGGAGAGCCTGGCACGTGGCGAGCCCAACGTGGCCGTCGGCCGTGACGGCCGCCTGTCCGGCCCCGAGCTGGTCGCCCAACTGATCAAGGGCGTGGCCGACAGCGGCGCCAATGTCAGCGATGTCGGCATGGTGCCGACCCCGGTGCTCTACTACGCCGCCAACGTGCTCGAAGGCAAGTCCGGCGTCATGCTGACCGGCAGCCACAACCCGCCGGACTACAACGGCTTCAAGATCGTCATCGCCGGCGAGACCCTGGCCAACGAATCCATCCAGCGTCTGCGCGAGCGCATCGAGACCGGTGACGTGGCCAGCGGCCAGGGCCAGATCAAGCAGGTCGACGTGCTCAAGAGCTACGCCGACTACATCCGCAACGACGTGGTGCTGGCCAAGAAGCTCAAGGTGGTGGTGGACGCCGGCAACGGTGTCGCCGCGGTCAACGCGCCCCAGCTGATCGAGTCCCTGGGCTGCGAGGTCATCCCGCTGTTCTGCGAGGTGGACGGCAACTTCCCCAACCACCACCCGGATCCGGGCAAGCCCGAGAACCTGGAAGACCTGATCGCCAAGGTCAAGGAAACCGGTGCCGACCTGGGCCTGGCCTTTGACGGCGACGGCGACCGCGTAGGCGTGGTGACCAACGAAGGCAAGATCATCTATCCCGACCAGCTGCTGATGCTGTTCGCCAAGGACGTGGTCTCCCGCAACCCGGGCGCCGACATCATCTTCGACGTCAAATGCACCCGTCGCCTGAACAACCTCATCGCCGGCTACGGCGGTCGTCCCATCATGTGGAAGACCGGCCACTCGCTGATCAAGAAGAAGATGAAGGAAACCGGCGCGCTGCTGGCCGGCGAGATGAGCGGCCACGTGTTCTTCAAGGAGCGCTGGTTCGGTTTCGACGACGGCATCTACAGCGCCGTGCGTCTGCTGGAGATCCTCAGCCAGGAGAAGAACAGCGCCCAACAGGTGTTCGATACCTTCCCGGTAGACATCTCCACCCCGGAGATCAATATCCAGGTGACCGAAGAGAACAAGTTCGGCATCATCGAAACCCTGCAGCGCGACGCCCAGTGGGGCGATGCCCAGATCACCACCCTGGACGGCGTCCGCGTCGATTACCAGAACGGTTGGGGCCTGGTGCGTGCGTCCAACACCACGCCGGTGCTGGTGCTGCGCTTCGAGGCGGAAACCCTCGAAGAGCTGGAGCGCATCAAGACGGTGTTCCGCAAGCAGCTGCTGGCGGTACAGCCGGATCTGAATCTGCCGTTCTGACCTCGGGTCAGCGGTAGCACAGAGGGCGCCTAGGCGCCCTTTGTCTTTTCTATGTCGACCTTGAGAGGTGAGCCATGACCCTGAGCCGCGAGGATGCCTCGCACGTCGCCGAGGTGCTGTCCGAGGCGCTGCCCTATATCCGCCGGTTCGTCGGCAAGACGCTGGTGATCAAGTACGGCGGCAACGCCATGGAGAGCGACGAGCTCAAGGCCGGTTTCGCCCGTGACATCGTGCTGATGAAGGCGGTGGGCATCAACCCGGTGGTGGTGCACGGCGGCGGTCCGCAGATCGGCGACCTGCTCAAGCGCCTGTCCATCGAAAGCCACTTCATCGATGGCATGCGCGTCACCGACGCCCAGACCATGGACGTGGTGGAGATGGTGCTGGGCGGCCAGGTCAACAAGGACATCGTCAATCTGATCAACCGCCATGGCGGCAAGGCCATCGGCCTGACCGGCAAGGACGCGGGCCTGATCCGCGCCACCAAGCTCAAGGTCAGCCGGCAGACGCCGGAAATGACCAAGCCGGAGATCATCGACATCGGCCATGTGGGCGAGGTCACCGGGGTCAACACCGACCTGATCAACATGCTGGTGCGCGGCGACTTCATTCCGGTCATCGCGCCCATCGGTGTGGGTCCGGACGGCGAGTCCTACAACATCAACGCCGACCTGGTGGCGGGCAAGGTGGCCGAGGCACTCAAGGCCGAGAAGCTTATGCTGCTGACCAACATCGCCGGTCTGATGGACAAGCAGGGCCAGGTGCTCACCGGGCTGTCCACCGAGCAGGTCAATTCGCTGATCGCCGACGGCACCATCTACGGCGGCATGCTGCCAAAGATCCGCTGCGCGCTGGAAGCGGTGCAGGGCGGCGTGCAGAGCGCCCACATCATCGATGGCCGGGTGCCCAACGCGGTGCTGCTGGAAATCTTCACCGACGTCGGCGTCGGTACCCTGATCTCCAACCGCAAGCGCTGAGCGCTTTCGGTCGGACCAGAAACGGCGCCCCAGGGCGCCGTTTTCATTGCAGGCCCGGACTCACTGCTCCCAGCTGGCCTTGGGCAGGGTCAGGCCATGCTGGCCGTTGTAGGCCGCCCGCTTGGGCGATTCCCAACCCTGCAGCAACGCCTCCTCGACCCGGTAGATCTCCACGCCCAGCGGGCGGCAGACCTTGAGCGGGTCCTCGGCGTCAGGACCCCACATCGCCAGGGACAGATCGCCGCCCGGGCAGGTGGACAGGGCGCAGAGCACGTCGATCTCGGCGAAGAATTCCAGGTAGTCGCCGGGCTTGGCCGGGCAGGCCTTCATGAAGTAGAGGTCGTCATGGTTGAGGCCGGTGCACTGGAAGATGTTCAGCACGTCGTGGACATCGAATTCGGTGAGACCGTGGGGCAGCACCGCGCGGGTCAGATTAGAGTGGCAGTGGTGGTGGAAGTCCTCGCCGGTGAGCATCTTGTTGACGTAGGGATCGCAGCGGGTGCCGAGCAGGTCATGCAGGCGGCCGCCGTGTTCGTCGATGCCGTAGCCGGCCAGGCTGTCGTCGGTGATGGTCAACAGCGGACGCAGGAAGGGCAGGTTCGACCAGAGGCGGTCGTAGGTGCTGACGTGGGCGCCCTGCAGTTGCCGGGTGCGCGCGGCCCACATGCGCTCGCGGGGATCCTCGGCGTTCCAGACGTTGAAGTCGCCCACCTGGGGACCGTGCGGGGTGGTGACGCGGAACAGATGGCCCGCCGGGACCTTCCAGGCGCGACCGGTGCGGATCGGGATCTCGAATTGCTCGATCAGGGTACGCGCGTCCTTGTCCTCGCGCAGGCGATCGTAAAAGGCCTGGTCGACCTGCAGGGCGGAACCCTGGGTGGACTGGTAGGCGGCGGGGTAGTCCTTGTACATGGGAGGTCTCCTCGGTCAGAGCGGCCTGGCTGCGCTCAGCAGATCCAGCAGCCGGTTTTCGGAATCGTCGAGATAGCTGGCCATGGCTTCGGCCGCCGCCTGGCGCTGTCCGGCGGCGAGCAGGTCGTGGATCTGGCGGTCGCGGATGATCCAGGGCCGCTGGAAGTGCTCCTCGTCGGGCGCGAGGGAAAACAGCAGGCGTATCTGGGCGGCGACGGTGGCGAAGAATTCATCGAACAGCGGACTACCCAGCAGGCCGACGATGTGCTGATGGAAATGCAGGCCATGGGTGCCGAGGGCGCGCCAGTCTTCACGCGACTGCGCCAGTTCGGCGGCCTCCAGGGCGTCCAGCATCCGATCGGACTGGTATTCGCGCAGCGGGCGGCTGGTGAGGATGGCCTGCAGTTCCAGGGTGCGGCGCACGGTAAAGAGGTCGCGCACCTCGGCCAGGCCCAGGCGCCGCACCATCACCCCCTTGTGCCGCACATAGGTGGCCAGGCCCTCGCGATCCAGCTGGTGCAGGGCTTCGCGAATGGTGTTGCGCGACGCGTTGTAGGCCTTGACCAGTTCAGCCTCGACCAGCGCCGTACCGGGTAGCAGGCGACCGCCGATGATGTCTTCGCGCATTTCCAGCAGCAGTTGAGCCCCCAGGGACAGCGCGCCTGCGTCTTTGCCGCTCATAGGTCTTCACGCCCGATTGTTCAACAATACGTAGAAAATCGAATTGCACGGTACGTGCCAGAATATGGCGTGAAGAGGCGGCAACCTTGTCGTGCCGCCCAGCAGGCCATCGGCGGAGGGGGCCGCCGGCAGTGAACGCAGAAAGGCTAGCGATCCGTGGCCTGAGCCGCTTCCAGTCGCTGCATGCGCGCACGATCGGCGTCGAAGGCTGCGCTGGTGCTGGTGCGCAATTCGGCGTAGCGCTGCAGGTCGGCTTGCAGACGCACCTGATCGGCGGCCGCGGCGTCGAGGCGGGCCTGGAGGTCCGCCGGCAGCGCCTGGCCGTTGCGCTGCTGTACCGCCGCCTGCTCCATCAACTGGCTTTGCAGCTGGCGTGCGGCCTCAAGGTTAGCCTTCTTGATCTGCATCAGGCCATCGAGCTCCGTCAGCTTGCGCGCCTTGGCGCGATCGACGTCCTCGACATTGCTGTAGAGCTTGCGCAGCTGGCCATCGATCACGGCCTGCTGGCGCTCGCGTGCCTGGCGGTCGAGTTCGGCGGCGGGCAGGGCCGGGGCGACCTTGCGGATTACCCGGCCCTGTTCGTTCAGCACGTCATAGCCCTTGCCGGCGTATTCCGGCGGCACGCCCTGGCGGTCGATGACCAGGGTGCCGTTGCGGTCTAGATAGCGGTACAGCTCGGCCGCCTGGCCGGCCAGCGGCAGGGCGATGAGCAACAGGCTGGCAGCGGCGCGACGTACGACCATGGCCGTCTCTCCTGGGGCTAGATGCCGTATTGAGCGCGATAGTCCTGGACGGCGGGGAGGTGACGCTTGAGCTCGGCGTCCTCGGCCAGGTATTCGAGCACCTGATCCAGGGCGACGATGCTGAGCACCGGAATGCCGTAGTCGCGCTCGACTTCCTGGATGGCCGACAATTCGCCGCGGCCGCGCTCCTGGCGGTTCAGGGCGATGAGCACCCCGGCCGCACTGGCGCCCTGGCCTTCGATGATCTGCATGACCTCGCGGATGGCGGTGCCGGCGGTGATGACATCATCGATGATCAGCGCCCGACCGGTCAGGGGCGCGCCCACCAGCAGGCCGCCTTCGCCGTGGTCCTTGGCTTCCTTGCGGTTGAAGCACCAGGGCACGTCGCGGCCGTGGTGCTCGACCAGGGCCACCGCCGTGGCCGCGGCCAGGGGGATGCCCTTGTAGGCCGGGCCGAAGAGCACATCGAAGGGCAGGTTGGCCTGCACCAGCGCATCGGCATAGCAACGGCCGAGCTGGGCCAGGGCCGCACCGCTGTGGAACAGGCCGGCGTTGAAGAAATAGGGGCTGATACGACCCGATTTCAGGGTGAATTCACCAAAGCGCAGAACTCCGCGCTCGATGGCGAAACGAATGAAATTACGCTGATACGCCTGCATATAAGTCCTTGCGCGGCTTGTATTTAGCTAAACCGGTTTAGCTCGGGTATCATACATCCACGATTTTTTGGGGGCCATTTATGCGGATCATCAGCTTGAACGTCAATGGTATTCAGGACGCTGTGGAGCGGGGCCTGTTGCCCTGGCTTAAGGCGCAGAATGCCGACGTGATCTGCTTGCAGGATACGCGCGCCTCTTCTTACGACATGGACGATCCGGCCTATGCGCTGGAGGGTTACATCCTCTATGCCTGCGACGCCGAAGTGCCGTCCCAGGGCGGGGTGGCGCTCTATACGCGGGTCCAGCCGAAGGCGGTGATCAGCGGTCTGGGCTTCGAGTCCTGCGATCGCTTCGGTCGCTACCTGCAGGCGGACTTTGACAAGGTCAGCATCGCCAGCCTGCTGCTGCCCTCGGGTAAGCGCGGTGACGAAGACCTGAACATGAAATTCAAGTTCATGGACGACTTCACCCACTACCTGAACAAGCAGCGCCGCAAGCGTCGCGAGTACATCTATTGCGGCTCCTTGTACGTGGCGCACCAGAAGCAGGACGTGAAGAACTGGCGCGACTGCCAGCAGATCCCCGGTTTCCTGGCGCCCGAGCGGGCCTGGATGGACGAGGTGATCGGCAACATGGGCTATGTGGATGCCCTGCGCGAAGTGAGCCGCGAAGGCGACCAGTTCAGCTGGTGGCCGGACAGCGACCAGGCCGAGCACCTCAACCTGGGCTGGCGCTTCGACTACAACATCCTGACCCCGGGTCTGCGCCGCTTCGTCCGCTCGGCGCGCCTGCCGCGGCAACCGCGCTTCTCCGAGCACGCGCCGCTGATCGTCGACTACGACTGGACCCTGAGCATCTGATCCAGACGCTGCTCCGAAACGAAAAAACCAGCCCGCGGGCTGGTTTTTTGTTGGGCGACTATTTCACCAGGATCACTGGCAGCGGCACCTGATGGACCACGCGATGGGCCACCGAGCCGAGCAGTAGGCCGCTGAGCGAGCCCAGGCCGCGGGTGCCCATGACCACGGTGTCTACCTGCAGGCGCCGCGCCGTCTCGCCGATGGTCTCGGCGATGCCGCCGAAGCCCACGTGGGTCTGGGCCTCGATACCGGCTTCGAGCAGGGCCGGGCGCGCCCGGACCAGGATGTCTTCGGCCTTGTCCTGCAGGCTGCCGCGCCATTCGCGCAGGATGCGGTCGTCGAAGGGCGCGCCGTAGATTTCCGGCTCGTTCTGGACGTTGAGCAGGTGCAGCTCCAGCGACAGCCCGGCCTTCACCAGGTCGAGGATGTAGCGCAGGGCGTTGTCGGCGCTGGGGGAACCGTCGTAGGCGACCAGGACATTGTGCATGGGGCATCTCCACGAGAGGGGTATGCCTTCATGCTAGACCCTGGCTGTCAGGGACGCTTGATCCCGATCAAGCCCGCGGCCTCAATGCCCCACCCAGTTGCGCGCGCCCTTGGGAATCACCTCGGATTCGTCCAGCTTGCTGGCGAACATGCTCACGGCTTCCACGGCGTCGCTGGCGCCATCGCGGATCTGCACGATCACCGCACCGGCCTGGTCGGCCAGCTCGACGCCCTTGACCGCTCGACCCTGGGTGCTTTCCATGCTGGCGACCGCCTGCTGGGTCTCGCTCAGGATCCGCCCGATCATCTCGGCGATCTCCGCCGTGGCGCCGCTGGTGCGTCCCGCCAACTGGCGGACCTCGTCGGCGACCACGGCGAAGCCACGCCCCTGGTCACCGGCGCGCGCGGCCTCGATGGCGGCGTTGAGCGCCAGCAGGTTGGTCTGGTCGGCGATGCCGCGGATGGTGTTGACGATGGCGGTGATCTGCTCGGAGCGCTGTCCCAGCTGGCCGATCACCTCGGCGGAGGCGCTGACGTTGTGGGCGATCTCGCGCATCTCGCCGGCGGCCGCCTGGATGATCCGGGTGCCGTGCTCGGCGACCTTCTCGGTCTCGGCGGAGATGTGATAGGCCCGCGAGGCGCTGCGGCTGTCGCTTTCGTGCTTTTCCACCCGCTCGCTGATGTCGCTGGCGTACTTGACCACCTTGTATAGCCGACCGGTGGCGTCGTACACCGGGTTGTAGCTCGCCTCCAGCCAGACCACCCGGCCGTGCTTGCCCAGCCGCTTGAACTGGCCGCGAAAGAACTCGCCGGCATTGAGGCGGCGCCAGAAGTCGGCGTATTCACTGCTATTGACCAGGGCCGGCTCGCAGAACAGGCGATGCTGCTGGCCCTGGATCTCCTTGAGGCTGTAGCCCAGGGTGGCCAGGAAATTGTCGTTGGCCGTGAGGATGCGCCCGTCCAGGTCGAATTCGATGCGCGCCAGGGCGCGGTCCAAGGCCTTGAGGTTGCTCTGGGCTTCGCTGTCGCGCTCGACCTGGGCGGTGACGTCGAGGGCGTACTTCACCACCTTGGCAATCCTGCCGCTGCTGTCGGGCACCGGGTTGTAGCTGGCTTCCAGCCAGAGGGTACGGCCCTGGGCGTCCAGGCGCTGGAAGGTGCCGGAAACGAAATCGCCGCGCTTAAGGCGGGCCCAGAAATCGCCATAGTCGCGACCCTGCACCACGTTGGCCGGACAGAGCCGGCGATGGTGCTGACCGACCAGGGTGTCGGCACGATAGCCGGTCAGGCGGAGAAAGTTGTCGTTGGCACGCAGGACGGTACCGTCGGGATCGAACTCGATCACCGCCATGGACCGCTCCAGCGCCTGGGTCAGGCCCTGGTTGGCGTGCAACTCGGCCTCCAGCCGAGCGATGGTCTTCTTGTGGTGCGCATTGAACATGGCAGAACTCGCTGGCCGGGGGAGAGGTAGTCAGCCTATCGGCGCGGATCGGAGCGACTTGATGGCACCCGGCGAACGGCAGAACTCGGCCGTTGAGTGGCTGTCGCAAACGCGCCGGCCCGGGGCGTAAACAGGCATCTTGGGGTCTGGGGCCGGGCCTACCATCGCGGCCAAGGGGGTGGTTTTCACCGCCACAGACTTTAGGAGCGCCGCGATGTTCAGCAAGCAGGACCAAATCCAGGGCTACGATGATGCGTTGTTCGCCGCCATGGGCGAGGAAGCGCGGCGCCAGGAGCATCACCTGGAACTGATCGCGTCCGAAAACTACACCAGCCAGCGCGTCATGGAAGCCCAGGGCAGCGTGCTGACCAACAAGTACGCCGAAGGCTATCCGGGCAAGCGCTACTACGGTGGCTGCGAGCATGTCGACAAGGTCGAGCAGCTGGCCATCGAGCGCGCCAAGCAGCTGTTCGGCGCCGACTACGCCAACGTCCAGCCGCACTCCGGTTCCCAGGCCAACTCGGCTGTCTACCTGGCGCTGCTGCAGCCTGGCGACACCATCCTGGGCATGAGCCTGGCCCACGGCGGTCACCTGACCCACGGTGCCAAGGTCAGCTCCTCCGGCAAGCTCTACAACGCCGTACAGTACGGCATCGACACCGACACCGGGCTGATCGACTACGACGAGATCCAGCGTCTGGCCGAAGAGCACAAGCCCAAGATGATCGTGGCGGGTTTCTCCGCCTACTCCAAGACCCTGGACTTCCAGCGCTTCCGCGACATCGCCGATAGCGTGGGTGCCTACCTGTTCGTCGACATGGCCCACGTGGCCGGTCTGGTCGCCGCCGGGGTCTACCCGAACCCGGTGCCCTTCGCCGACGTGGTGACCACCACCACCCACAAGACCCTGCGCGGCCCCCGTGGCGGCCTGATCCTGTGCAAGGCCAACGCCGACATCGAGAAGAAGCTCAACGCCGCGGTGTTCCCAGGGGCTCAGGGCGGCCCGCTGATGCACGTCATCGCCGGCAAGGCGGTGTGCTTCAAGGAAGCCCTGGAGCCGGGCTTCAAGACCTATCAGCAGCAGGTGATCAGGAACGCCCAGGCCATGGCCGGCGTGTTCAAGGCCCGCGGCTTCGACGTGGTCTCCGGCGGCACCGACAACCACCTGTTCCTGGTAAGCCTGATCAAGCAGGGCATCACCGGCAAGGACGCGGACGCCGCCCTGGGGCGCGCCTGCATCACCGTGAACAAGAACGCCGTGCCCAACGATCCCCAGTCGCCCTTCGTGACCTCGGGTCTGCGCATCGGCACCCCGGCCCTGACCACCCGCGGCCTGGGCGTCAGCGAAAGCGAACGCGTCGCCGGCTGGATCTGCGACATCCTCGACCACCTCGGCGATGCCGATGTGGAAGCCCAGGTGGCGCGCCAGGTGGCCGCGCTGTGCCGCGACTACCCGGTTTACCGCTAGTCGCCACGCGCCTGACGCAACCCTTATCCAACCCCTTTCCCCCTTTGCGGAAAGGGGCGTCGTCTGCAGGAGTCTCCAGATGCAACGCTATTCCGGCTTCGGCCTCTTCAAGCACTCCCTGAGCCATCACGAGAACTGGCAGCGGATGTGGCGCACCCCGACGCCCAAGCCGGTGTACGACGTGGTCATCGTCGGCGGTGGCGGTCACGGCCTAGCCACCGCCTACTACCTCGCCAAGCAATTCGGCGTGAAGAACGTCGCGGTGATCGAGAAAGGCTGGCTGGGCGGCGGCAACACCGCGCGCAACACCACCATCGTCCGCTCCAACTACCTGTGGGACGAATCGGCGCACCTCTATGAGCACGCCATGAAGCTGTGGGAGGGCCTGTCCCAGGACCTCAACTACAACGTCATGTTCTCCCAGCGTGGCGTCTACAACCTCTGCCACACCTTGCAGGACATGCGCGATTCCGAGCGCCGGGTCAGCGCCAACCGCTTGAACGGCGTGGACGGTGAACTGCTCGACACCCGCCAGGTGGCCGAAGAGATCCCCTACCTGGACTGCAGCAAGAACACCCGCTACCCGATCTTTGGTGCCACCGTGCAGCGCCGCGGCGGCGTGGCCCGTCACGATGCCGTGGCCTGGGGCTTCGCCCGCGCCGCCGACGCCCTGGGCGTCGACCTGATCCAGCAGACCGAGGTCACCGGCTTCCGCAAGCAGGACGGCAAGGTGATCGGCGTGGAAACCAACCGTGGCTTCATTGGCGCCCGCCGCGTCGGCGTGGTCACCGCCGGCAACTCCGGGCACATGGCCAAGCTGGCCGGCTTCCGCCTGCCGCTGGAATCCCACCCGCTGCAAGCGCTGGTGTCCGAGCCGATCAAGCCCATCATCGACAGCGTCATCATGTCCAACGCGGTGCACGGCTACATCAGCCAGTCCGACAAGGGCGACCTGGTGATCGGCGCCGGTATCGACAGCTGGGTCGGCTACGGCCAGCGCGGCTCCTACCCGGTGATCGAACACACCCTGCAGGCCATCGTCGAGATGTTCCCGATCCTCTCGCGGGTGCGCATGAACCGCCAGTGGGGCGGCATCGTCGACACCTCGCCCGACGCCTGCCCGATCATTTCCAAGACCCCGGTGGAAAATCTGTTCTTCAACTGCGGCTGGGGTACCGGCGGCTTCAAGGCCACCCCGGGCTCGGGCAACGTCTTCGCGGCGTCGCTCGCCTCCGGCGAGATGCATCCGCTGGCCAAGCCCTTCTCCATCGACCGTTTCCACACCGGCGCGCTGATCGACGAACACGGCGCAGCGGCCGTCGCGCACTAAGGAGCCCGAGCATGTTGTACATCCATTGCCCCCACTGCGGGGAACTGCGCTCCGAAGAAGAATTCCACGCCGCCGGCGAGGCGCACATCCCGCGTCCGCTGGATCCCGAGGCCTGCAGCGACGCGGAGTGGGGCGATTACATGTTCTTCCGCGACAACCCGCGCGGCCTGCGTCACGAGCTGTGGGTCCACGCTTCGGGCTGCCGCCAGTACTTCAACGCGACCCGTAACACCGAGACCTACGAAATTCTCGAAACCTATCCGATCGGCGAGCAACCCCGCTTCACCGCCGAGCGAGGAGAGCGCACATGAGCCAGGTCCATCGACTCACCCAGGGCGGTCGCCTGGACCGCAGCCAGGCCATCACCTTCACCTTCAACGGTCAGACCTACCAGGGCTTCAAGGGTGACACCCTGGCCTCGGCCCTGCTGGCCAACGGCGTGGACGTGATCGGCCGCAGCTTCAAGTACTCCCGGCCGCGCGGCATCGTCGCCGCCGGTGCCGAAGAACCCAACGCCATCATGCAGATCGGCGCCACCGAGGCCACCCAGGTGCCCAACGTGCGGGCCACCCAGCAGGCGCTGTACCAGGGCCTGGTCTCCGCCAGCACCAACGGCTGGCCGAGCGTCAACAACGACCTCATGGGCATCCTCGGCAAGGTCGGCGGCAAGATGATGCCGCCCGGGTTCTACTACAAGACCTTCATGTATCCGCAGAACCTGTGGATGACCTACGAGAAGTACATCCGCAAGGCCGCCGGCCTCGGCCGGGCGCCGACCCAGGTCGATCCGGATACCTACGACAACTTCAACCAGCACTGCGACGTGCTGGTGGTGGGCGGTGGCGCCGCCGGCCTGGCCGCGGCCCTGGCCGCCGGTCGCAGCGGCGCCCGGGTGATCCTGGCCGACGAACAGGAAGAATTCGGTGGCAGCCTGCTGGACAGCCGCGAGCGTCTCGACGGCGCCCCGGCCGCCGACTGGGCCGCCAAGGCCGTCGCCGAGCTGCAGGGCCTGGACAACGTGGTGCTGCTGCCGCGCGCCACGGTCAACGGCTACCACGACCACAACTTCCTCACCATCCACGAGCGACTCACCGATCACCTCGGCGATCGCGCGCCCCATGGCCAGGTGCGTCAGCGCCTGCACCGTGTCCGCGCCACCCGCGTGGTGCTGGCCACCGGCGCCCACGAGCGGCCGCTGGTGTACGCCAACAACGACCTGCCGGGCAACATGGTGGCCGGCGCCGTGTCCACCTACATCCGCCGCTATGCGGTGGCCCCGGGCCAGCGCCTGGTGCTGTCCACCAACAACGATTACGCCTACCGCGTGGCCCTGGACTGGCTCGAAGCCGGTCGCCAGGTGGTGGCCGTGGCCGATGCGCGGCCCAACCCCCGCGGCGCCTGGGTCGAGGAAGTGCGCAAGCGTGGCGTGCGCGTCATGGGCGGTACCGCCGTGAGCGAAGCCCGCGGCAACACCCGGGTGACCGGGGCCAAGATCGCCACCATCGACCTGACCGCCTTCCGCACCCTGGGTGGCGGCGAGTGGCTGGACTGCGACCTCATCGCCACCTCCGGCGGCTACAGCCCGGTGGTCCACCTGGCCTCGCACCTGGGCGGTCGTCCGCTGTGGCGTGATGACATCCAGGCCTTCGTGCCCGGTCCGGCGCCGCAGAAGCGCCTCTGCGCCGGTGGCGTGAATGGCGTCTTCGCCCTGGGCGATGTCCTGGCCGACGGTTTCGAGGCCGGCGCCACCGCCGCGGCCGAAGCCGGTGCCAAGGTCGTCAGCGGCGAGCTGCCCCAGGCCGAATTCCGTCAGGAAGAGCCGAGTCTGGCGCTGTTCCAGGTGCCCCACGACAAGCCGTCGTCGCGGGCCCCCAAGCAGTTCGTCGACCTGCAGAACGACGTGACCGCCGCCGGCATCGAGCTGGCCTGCCGCGAGGGCTTCGAGTCCATCGAGCACGTCAAGCGCTACACCGCCATGGGCTTCGGCACCGACCAAGGCAAGCTGGGCAACATCAACGGCCTGGCCATCGCCGCCCGGGTGCAGAGCAAGGCCATCCCGGAAGTCGGCACAACCATGTTCCGCCCGAACTACACGCCCATCACCTTCGGCGCCATCGCTGGACGGCATTGCGGCCACCTGTTCGAGCCCAAGCGCTACACCGCGCTGCATGCCTGGCACCTCAAGCAGGGCGCCCTGTTCGAGGACGTCGGCCAGTGGAAGCGCCCCTGGTACTTCCCCAAGGCGGGCGAGGACCTGCACGCCGCGGTCAACCGCGAGTGCCTGGCCGTACGCCGCAGCGTCGGTCTGCTCGACGCCTCCACCCTGGGCAAGATCGACATCCAGGGCAAGGACGCGCGGGAATTCCTCAACCGCGTCTACACCAACGCCTGGACCAAGCTGGACATCGGCAAGGCCCGCTACGGCCTGATGTGCAAGGAAGACGGCATGGTCTTCGACGACGGCGTCACCGCCTGTCTCGCCGACAACCACTTCCTGATGACCACCACCACCGGCGGCGCCGCGCGCGTCTTCGAATGGCTGGAGCTGTACCACCAGACCGAATGGCCGGAGCTGGAGGTGTACTTCACTTCGGTCACCGACCACTGGGCGACCCTGACCCTGTCCGGTCCCAACAGCCGCAAGCTGCTGGCCAAGCTGACCGACATCGATCTGGACAACGCCGCCTTCCCCTTCATGGCCTGGAAGGAAGGCCAGGTGGGCGGGGTACCGGCGCGGGTGTTCCGCATCTCCTTCACCGGCGAACTCTCCTACGAGATCAACGTACCGGCCAACTACGCCATGGGCGTGCTGGAGCAGGTGGTCGCTGCGGGCAAGGAATTCGACCTCACCCCCTATGGCACCGAGACCATGCACGTGCTGCGGGCGGAGAAGGGCTTCATCATCATCGGGCAGGACACCGATGGTTCGGTCACGCCCCAGGACCTGGGCATGGGCTGGGCGGTGAGCCTGAACAAGAGCTTCTCCTTCATCGGCAAGCGCGGCATGCATCGCCAGGATTGCGTCCGCGAGAATCGCAAGCAGCTGGTCGGCCTCAAGCCCCTGGATGCCCGCGACGTCCTGCCGGAAGGTGCGCAACTGGTGTTCGAGCGCAACCAGCCGATCCCCATGGACATGGTCGGTCACGTGACCTCCAGCTACCACAGCGCGACCCTGGGCTACGGCTTCGCCATGGCCATGGTCAAGGGTGGCCTGGGCCGCATGGGCCAGACCGTCTACGCCCCGCTGGCCGATGGCCGCTACATCGCTGCCGAGATCGTCTCGCCGGTGTTCTACGACCCCAAGGGTGAGCGGCAGAACGTCGCCTAACGAGGATAGCGCCCCATGAACAACATCAATGTCTACGACCAATACTCCGCCACGGCGCGCGCCGAATCCCCGCTGTTCCACGCCGAGCTGAACAAGCTCGCCGGCCGCGGCCCGGCCACCGCCGGGGTGACCCTGCGCGAGCGGGCCCTGCTGGGGCATCTGGTCATCCGTGGCGACGCCCACGACGAAGGCTTCACCGGCGCGGTGCAGAGTGTGGTCGGCCTGGAAGTGCCCGGTCCCCTGGCAATCACCCAGAAGGGCGAGAGCTCGCTGCAGTGGCTCGGCCCGGACGAGTGGCTGCTGGTGGTGCCCGGTGGCAGCGAGTTCGCCACCGAGCAGGCCCTGCGCCAGGCCCTGGGCGAGCGCCATGTCGCCATCGTCAACGTCGGCGGTGGCCAGACCCTGGTCGAGCTCAAGGGCCCCAAGGTGCGTGAAGTGCTGATGAAGTCCACCTCCTACGATGTCCATCCGAGCAACTTCCCGGTGGGCAAGGCGGTGGGGACGGTGTTCGCCAAGTCCCAGCTGATGATCCGCCATACCGCGGAAGACACCTGGGAGCTGGTGGTGCGACGCAGCTTCGCCGACTACGTCTGGCTGTGGCTGCAGGACGCGAGCGCCGAGTACGGACTGCGCATCGAGGCCTGACCGGTCGCTGCGTCCAGTCGTTCTCTCGAACCCGACCTGCGTGAGGCGCAGGTCGGGTTTTGTGATTCTGGCTTCATCTCCATGCAAAGGAATTCATCATGAGCCGCACGCCCGATACCTGGATTCTCACCGCCCAGAGCCCGAGTCGCCTCGGCACCGTAGACGTGGTCACGCGCTATCTGTTCGAGCAGGGCTGCTATGTCACCCAGCACCACAGCTTCGACGATCGTGAAGCCCAGCGCTTCTTCATCCGGGTGGAATTCCAGGTACCCAGCGACTTCAACGAAGGCCTGTTTCGCGTCGGTCTGGACCTGCGCTTCACGCCCTTTGACATGACCTTCGAGCTGACCCCGCCCGGCTATCGCGCCAAGGTCGCCATCATGGTCTCCAAGGCCGACCACTGCCTCAACGACCTGCTCTATCGCCAGCGCATCGGCCAGTTGCCCATGGACGTGGTGGCGGTGATCTCCAACCACCCGGATCTGGAGCCCCTGGCGGCCTGGCACGGCATTCCCTATCACCATTTCGCCCTGGATCCCCAGGACAAGCCGGCCCAGGAAGCCAAGGTCTGGCAGGTATTGCAGGAGACCGGTGCCGAGCTGGTGATTCTTGCGCGCTACATGCAGGTGCTGTCGCCCGAGCTGTGCCGTCGCCTCGACGGCTGGGCGATCAACATTCACCACTCGCTGCTGCCCGGCTTCAAGGGCGCGCGGCCCTATCACCAGGCCTATGCCAAGGGCGTCAAGCTGGTGGGCGCCACGGCGCACTACATCAACAACGACCTGGACGAAGGCCCCATCATCGCCCAGGGCGTCGAGTCGGTGGACCATGCCCACTACGCCGAGGACCTGGTGGCCCGCGGCCGTGACATCGAGTGCCTGACCCTGGCCCGGGCGGTGGGCTATCACCTGGAACGCCGCGTCTTCCTCAACGCCGGGCGGACGGTGGTGCTCTAAGGCCTTCCCGCTACCTCTTCAGGCAGGCTGTGAGATCGCCGAGGCGCTCGCAGCGCCCCTTGCCCCTTGCCGGTAGCCTTGCAGGGTTTCCGGCTGGGTCGCTGCCATGGCCGTAAGACGATGACTCCGATCGTCATCGAGGCAATGGCGGCAAAAGCGCTTCTGCGCCACGTCGATTCCAACCGATGACTGCCATTGAAACGTTTAACGTTATTCGTTAAATTTTTCTTGACCAGCTGCGTTAGGGTGGCCTGATGATACTGAGCTTCAAGTGCAAGGATACGCAGGCGCTGTTTACCGATGGCAACAATCGGAAGTGGAGCCAGATTGCCAATGTGGCGACACGCAGACTGACGGCGCTGAGTGAGGCGGTGGAGTTGCGCGACCTCAGATCGCCGCCCGGTAATCGTCTCGAGCTCCTGGAAGGGAAGCGAAAGGGTCAGCACAGCATCCGCATAAATGACCAATGGCGGATCTGTTTCGAATGGACGCCGCAAGGACCAGCCAACGTCGAGATAGTCGACTATCACTGAAAGGCCGGCTCTTGCCAAATCAGGCGCTGGCTCAGGTATCGATCAAGATCCGACCCATGTCTTAGCCCTATCCGGAAAGAAAGAGGTAACGCCATGCTGACCAACGGAATGCGCCCGGTTCATCCCGGGGAGATTCTGCGGGAAGACTATCTGGTCCCCATGAACATGACGCCATCGGCCCTGGCCCGTGCGCTGGGCGTCTCGGCACCTACGGTAAACGACGTGGTACTGGAGCGTCGCGGAATCTCTGCGGATATGGCCTTGCGGCTTGCCGCTGCCTTCGATACCACGCCGAATTTCTGGATGGGCCTTCAGGCCACCTATGAACTGCGGGTGGCGGAAACCTCGAAGGGCGAGCTGATCCGCCAGCAGGTGAAGCCACTGCACGTCGCCTGACGACGTTCCACTGGTTTGAGCATGACGAGCCGGACGTCTGTAGTGCCTTTTGCGCTATCTGGTCGCGCAAGATGCAGAACGGGGTGCCTTGAGCCGCTACCCATTGCATCGGGGAACAGGCGCCGTGTCGGTCATAGAGGCTTGGGCTTCAGGCTGGTAGGGACGGGGCGGGGGCGAGAACGTTAGGCCTGAAGCCTTCATAAACGTTCAGGGTAGGGCCGCATAGTGGTCCTGCCAGGCTCCTGACCACCCGCCTTCGCAGGGAGCGGCGGGTGGTCGGGGAACGCTCAGCCCGCCTGGGAAAGGGTGGAGCGGACCGCGGGCGGGGCGACGTCTTCGCCGGCCTTTTCCAGGTTCTTGCCCAGCAGGGCGTGGTAGAGCTCCTTGTCACCAAGGATGCCCACGGCGCGGCCATCGGTCTCCAGCACCAGCTTGTGCCCGGTGTGGTAGCGGATCTCCAGGGCGTCGCGCATGCGGATATCGGCCGGTGCCAGGGTCGGCTGGCGCTGCAGGCTGTTGATCGGCATGCCCGGGATCCAGCGTTGCAGGGCCAGGCTCTCGCCGCCGCGGCGCAGCGCCTTGACCGTCTGGTTGTCCAGGGCCAGCCAGATGTCGTGGCTGCGCTCCAGGCAGATCTCGTTGCCCTCGCGGCCGCACTTGTCCAGGCCGCGCATCAGGCTGTAGCCGCTGAGCACGTTGAGCGGATTGGTGTGGGCGACGAAGGTGCGCACGTATTCGTCCGCCGGATTGAGCACGATGTCCTCGGGACGACCGTGCTGGATGATGCGACCGTCCTTCATGATGGCGATGTTGGTGCCGATCTTGAGGGCTTCGTCGAGGTCGTGGCTGACGAAGACGATGGTCTTGTTGACCTTGGCCTGCAGTTGCAGCAATTCGTCCTGCAGCTGCTGGCGGATCAGCGGATCGAGGGCGGAGAAGGGCTCGTCCATCAGCAGGATGTCGGCGTCCATGGCCAGGGCGCGGGCCAGGCCGACGCGCTGCTGCATGCCACCGGACAGGGAGTCGGGCTTCTTGTTGCGCCACTGGGTCAGGCCGACCAGCTCCAGCTTCTCCTCGACCAACTTCTTGCGCTCGGCGGCCGAGCGGCCCTGCATCTCCAGACCGAAGCCGACGTTCTCGGCCACGGTCAGCCAGGGCATCAGGGCGAACTTCTGGAACACCATGGCGATGCGGGTGGTGCGCATGTCCTTGAGCACCGCGGGGGAGCAATTGGCGATGTCCACCTCGCTGCCCTTGTGCTCGATCAGCAGCTTGCCGCGACTCACGGTGTTGAGGCCGTTGATGCAGCGCAGCAGGCTGGACTTGCCCGAGCCGGAGAGGCCCATCAGCACGCAGATCTCACCCTTCTGCACCTCCAGGCAGGCGTCTTCGACACCCAGCACCTGGCCGGTCTCCTGGAGGATCTCGCTGCGACCCTTGCCCTGGTCGAGCAGCTCCAGGGCACGCTTGTTCTGCTTGCCGAAGATCACATCGACATGTTCGAAACGTATGGCGGTCATGATTTACTTAACCTCGCGAGGGGCGGGTTGCTTGCACACCCGGTCGAGCAGGATGGCGATCAGGACGATGGACAGGCCGGCTTCGAAGCCCAGGGCGATGTCCGCGGTGTTGAGGGCGTTCACCACCGGCTTGCCGAGGCCGTCGGCACCCACCAGGGCGGCGATCACCACCATGGACAGCGACAGCATGATGCACTGGGTGATGCCGGCGCCGATGCTGGGCATGGCGTGGGGCAGCTCGATGCGGGTCAGCAGCTGCCAGCGCGAGCAGCCGAAGGCCTTGCCGGCGTCCATCAGCTCGGCGGGAACGTCCTGGATGCCCAGGCAGGTCAGGCGGATCGGCGCGGCCACGGCGAACACCACCGTGGAAATCAGCCCGGGCACCACGCCCAGGCCGAACAGGGTCAGGGTCGGAATCAGATAGACGAAGGTGGGGACCGTCTGCATCAGGTCCAGGACCGGGCGCAGGCCGGTGTAGAACCAGGGCTTGTGCGCGGCGACGATGCCCAGCGGTACGCCGACGGCGATGCACACCAGGGTGGCGAAGACCACCTGGGCCAGGGTTTCCATGGTTTCCTGCCAGTACCCCAGGTTGAGGATCAGCAGCAGGGAGACGAGGGCGAAGATCACCAGGCCGATGCTGCGTTGCAACAGATAGACCCCTACCGCGACCAGGGCAATGAAGGCCAGCGGGTTGAACCACATCAGGCCGGCGGTGAGGCCGTGGATGAGGCCTGACAGCACATCGGAGATCTTGTCGAAGACGCTGGCGCCATGCAGCGTCAGCCAGTCGATGAAGTCGGCGATCTGCTGACCGAGAGGGAGCTTGTGGTCGGTAAGTAACATAACGGTGCCCGTCAGGTAGGAGTGGACAGGTCGAAGCACGAGAACCGCGGATTCGTGCTTCGGCTGTGGCAGTACCCGCCCGAACTGGCGCGGGACAGTCGAATGTTATTGTTCTGTCAGGGGGCCAGGGTGGCCTTGGCCGCTTCCAGCGCAGGCTTGCCATCGCGGGTGGTCACGCCGGCCAGCCATTGGTCGAGCACCTGCGGATGGGCCTTGAGCCAGGCCTTGGCGGCGGCGCTCGCGGCTTGTTTTTCGTTGAGGACCTTGTCCATCAGCTGGTTTTCCATGTCCAGGGTAAAGGACAGGTTGGTCAGCAGCTTGCCCACGTTGGGGCATTCCTGGACGTAGCCCTTGCGGACGTTGGTGTAGATGGTGGCGCCGCCGAAGTTGGGACCGAAGACGTCGTCGCCGCCTTCGAGATAGGCCATCTTGAAGCGGGTGTTCATCGGATGGGGTTCCCAGCCGAGGAATACCACCCACTGCTGGCGGCGCTCGGCGCGCTGGATCTGCGACAGCATCCCCGCCTCGCTGGACTCCACCAGCTTGAACTTGCCCAGGTCGAAGGTGTTCTTGTCGATCATGCCCTGGATCAGGCGATTGCCGTCGTTGCCCGGCTCGATGCCATAGATCTTGCCGTCGAACTTGTCGGCGTTCTTGGCGATGTCGGCGAAGCTCTTCACCCCGGCGTCGTAGACGTACTGGGGCACGGCCAGGGTGTACTTGGCGCCCTCCAGGTTGGCGCGTACGGTCTCGACGCTGCCGTTGTCGGCATAGGGCTTGATATCCGCCGCCATGCTCGGCATCCAGTTGCCGAGGAAGACGTCGATGTCCTTGTTCTGCAAGGACTTGTAGGTGACCGGTACGGAGATCATGTTGGTCGTGGTCTGGTAGCCGAGGGCGTGCAGCACCTCGCTGGTCACGGCCGTGGTCACGGTGATGTCGGTCCAGCCGACATCGGCAAAGCGCACCTTGGCACAGGAAGCCGGTTCAGCCGCCTGAACAGCGAGTGGCGCCAGCAGGGCGGCACTCAAGAGCCAACGGGAACAACCTTTCATGGACACATCTCCTTGCGTTTGGCGGGGTACCTTTCGGTGCGCCCCACGTGTATTTATCTGTAACCCATCCCCCCAGGCTCGCCTACCGCCTGCGTCGCTACCAGTGTACGCGGCGTCGTAACCAGAAGCGGAGATGTCGTATCCAGCGTGAGCCCCAGGGCACGTCCGCGCCCGGAGCGTTGTGGCAGAGCGAGAGAGGCGGGCAGCAGCGTCCCTCGCCGTGGCGGAACGCTGGCCAGAGGCGCTGGCGTCGGCCGGAGCGGCCCTGTATCAGTTGGCCAGACTGGCCTTCACCGCCACGTTACCCGGCGCGCCGCTGCGGGTGGCGACGCCCTTGAGCCAGGCCTCGAGGCGTTCGGGATTGCGCTTGAGCCAGTTGCGCACGGCGCGGCGCGGATTGTCCTTTTCGTTGAGCACCCGATCCATCAGCTGGTTTTCCATGTCCAGGGAAAACACCAGGTTGCCCAGCAGCCGGGCCACGTTGGGGCACTGCTGGGCGTAGCCCTTGCGCACCACCGTGTAGACCGTCGCACCGCCCTGGTTCGGGCCGAAATACTCGTCGCCACCGTCGAGGTAGGCCAGCTTGTGCCGGACGTTCATCGGATGGGGTTCCCAGCCGAGAAAGACGATCCACTGGTGGTCCAGCAATTCCTTCATCCGCACCTGGGTGAGCATGCCCTGCTCGCTGGATTCATCGAGCTTGAAGTCGCCCAGGCCGAAGGCGTTGCTGGCGATCATCTTCTTCACCAGGGCGTTGCCGTCGTTGCCGGGCTCGATGCCGTAGAGGGTGTGATCGAAGCGCTCGGCGAAGCGGGCGATATCGGCGAAGTTCTTCACCCCGGCGTCATAGACGTACTGGGGGACCGCGAGGGTGTAGCGGGCCCCTTCCAGGTTGGCGTGCAGGCGTTCGACCGCACCCGCATCGACCCGCGGCTGACTGAGCTTGGCCTGCGCCGGCATCCAGTTGCCGAGAAAGACATCGGCCTCGCCCGCGGCCAGGGCGTCGTAGGTCTGCGGCAGGGACAGGCGCAGCACCTCGGTCTCGTAGCCGAGGGCGCTGAGCAGATAGCGGGCCGTGGCGTTGGTGATATTGAGATCCGACCAGCCGACATCGGCCAGGCGTACCTGCTGACAATTCTCGGCTTCGCCTGCCTGTACGGCAGCGCTCAGCAACAGACCGGACAACCACAGCGCTGGGTAGATTTTCATCCTGAACTCCAGGGGTCGCGAGGGGAAGGGCCGCTGGCCGCTGCACGTACCGGTCCGTCTGGCCCGGGGGCTGGTGGCTTTTCGCCATAAGTGGCCAGAAGGGCGACGGACGGTCGCCGGGCCTGACCTACAACCGTGCCCGTTGAGTCGCCATGCCACATTTTGGCGCGCGTCGGTTACGTCTCGGTGTTACCGATGGCGTCCACCTGGCGAAGTGCCATCGGCAAAGGGTCGGTCTCGGATCAGAAAGGTCGCAAATAAAAACCCTAGCTAATCAACGTCATTGAGCGCTGCTGAATGGGTTGTTCGTGCCAGACAGCTTGCCCGGGCAGGGGTTCACCCAGTTTCGGCATGGGAATTGCGACATGACTTATGCGTCCGCGACACATCTTTCACCCAACGTTGTCCGTCGCACCTCATTAGAGCCCAGCCAAGGGCCCCAGCCTGCGTGAAGGAGATTCAAACCATGTCGCCCATTCCCACCTCGTCACAGGCCCGTGCGATCCAGTCCATCGGCTTTCTGCTGCTGGACAACTTCACACTCATCTCCCTGGCGTCGGTGGTGGAGCCGCTGCGCATGGCCAACCAGCTGTCGGGACGGGAACTCTATCGCTGGTGCACCCTGAGCCTGGACGGCCGACCGGTGCGGGCGAGCGATGGCCTGCAGATCACCCCGGACAGCGCCGTGAGCGCCGCCCCGGTGATGGACATGGTGATCGTCTGCGGCGGCGTGGGCATCCAGCGCAGCGTGTCGCGCGAACATTGCACCTGGCTGCAGAGCCAGGCGCGCCAGGGCCGCAAGCTGGGCGCGGTCTGTACCGGCAGCTGGGCCCTGGCCCGGGCCGGCCTGCTCGACGGCTACGACTGCAGCGTGCACTGGGAAACCCTGGCGGCCCTGCAGGAAGCCTATCCGCGCGTGGTGCTCAGCACCCGCCTGTTCACCATCGACCGCAATCGCTGCACCGCCTCGGGCGGCACCGCGCCGATGGACATGATGCTGCACCTGATCGGTCGCGAGCATGGCCGCGAGCTGTCGGCGGCGATCTCGGAAATGTTCATCTACGAGCGCATCCGCAACGAGCAGGATCACCAGCGCGTACCCCTCAAGCACATGCTGGGCACCAACCAGCCCAAGCTGCAGGAAATCGTGGCGCTGATGGAAGCCAACCTCGAAGAGCCCATCGACCTCGACGAACTGGCGGTCTACGTGGACGTGTCCCGACGCCAGCTGGAGCGCCTGTTCCAGAAGTACCTGCACTGCTCGCCGTCGCGCTACTACCTCAAGCTGCGGCTGATCCGCGCCCGGCAGCTGCTCAAGCAGACCACCCTGTCGATCATCGAGGTGGCCTCGGTGTGTGGCTTCGTCTCTACCCCGCACTTTTCCAAGTGCTACCGCGAATACTTCGGCATTCCGCCGCGCGACGAGCGCCAGGGTCCGACCATCCAGCAGCCCATCGCGCTGATGCCGCTGTCCCAGGAATTGTCGCTGATGCCGGCCTCGTCCGCGCTGGCGGCCCTGAGCCAGGCCCAGGGCGAATCCACCTTTGCCAGCGTGCGGCTGTAAGCCGCCTGCGGCCGCCTAGCGACCGCTGGGCAGGCTGAGCAGCAGCGCCGCCGTCTGCAGATCCGGCTGGCCGTCGAAGCGGCCCGGCCGGTACTTCATCTGGAAGGCGCCGATCACATCGCGGGTGGCCGCATCGAGCACGCCGGTGCGGGGCACCGTATAGCCGATCCGTGCCAACTGGTCCTGGAACCAGGCCGGGGGTGGCAGCACGCCGCCCAGGCTGGCTTGACGCTGGGCGACCACCGCCGGATCCGGCCAGTTGATCAGGCCCGCGGCGGCCAGGCGCGCCCAGGGAAACAGCGGACCCGGATCCTGCTTGCGCCCCGGGGCGATATCGCTGTGGCCAACGATGGCGCGGCGATCCAGGCCATGGCGTTGTTCGATGTCCTTGAGCAGCGGAATCAGCGCCTTGATCTGGGCTTCGCTGAAGGGATACCACTGGCGTCCGGCCGGGGTGTCGCGAAAGCCCAGGTTGACCATCTCGATGCCGATGGAGGTGGAATTGAGCCAGGTGCGGCCTTCCCATTCGCTCACGCCGGCATGCCAGGCGCGGCGATTCTCGTCCACCAGACGATAGATGGTGCCGTCGGTATCGATCAGGTAGTGGGCGCTGACGCCGGCCTGGGTCAGCAGCTTGAGCGACTGCTTGGAATCGGCTGCGGTGTAGTGCAGCACGATGTACTGCACCCGGCTGTCCTGATCGCGGGCGGTGTAGTCGTCATTGATGCGGGGGCCGCTGGAGCAGCCGGCCAGGAGCAGGCCGCAGAGCAGCCAGGGGAGGAGCTTGAAGGGCTTTCGCACGATTACCTCGCGAACGTGGAAGGGGTCAGGCCACGTCCAGGCGATCGCGTCCGGCGCGCTTGGCGCGGTAGAGCGCCTGGTCGGCACGCTCGAATACGGTATCGGCATCCTCGCCCGGCGCAAAGGCCGCGAGACCAGCGGACAGGGTGATCACCACCCGTTCGCCCTTGAAATGGAAGGGGCAGGCGGCGACCGCGGCGCGTAGCTGCTCGATCAGGGTGACCCCGCCGGCGACCGGCGTGGCACCCAGCAGCATGACGAATTCCTCGCCGCCGAAGCGGGCGATGAAGTCGGTCTTGCGCAGGCGGCGCTGCAATTCGCTGGCGATGATCTTGAGTACCTTGTCACCGGCCAGGTGGCCGTAGCCATCGTTGATGCGCTTGAACAGATCGACGTCGAGCACCGCCAGCAGCAGATCGCCGCCGTGGCGCTGCCAGCGGGCCACCTCCAGCTCCAGGCGCTCGCTCCAGGCGGCGCGATTGGGCAACCCGGTGAGGGGGTCGCAGAGGGCCTTCTGCCGCTGTTCTTCCAGGTGGCCGCGATACTGCTGGGCCTCGCGCTCCATGCCGGCGACGCGCTCGGTGAGGGCGCTGAGTCTTTCGCTGGCTTCCTGCTCGCGGGTCTCGCGCTGGCTCTGCTGGTCGGCCAGGCTGGTCAGCAGGCCTTCCAGGCGGCTGTCGAGCGACAGCTTGAGGCTGTCCAGGTCGGTCGCCTCCTGCACCTCGGTCTGCAATTCATTGACCTGGCCGCGCAGGGCGTCGCCAAAGGCGCGCTCCTGGGTCTGGCCGTCCTGGCGTCCGACGTGGACGTCCTGCAGACCGGTCTGGAAGGCGGCGAGGCGTTCGTTGAGGCGGCGCAGGTAGAGCTGGAATTCGCTCTGCCCGGAATGGTTGAGCGCCAGCACCAGCACCGACAGATCGTCGAGCACCGGCACCAGTTCGTACCAGTTCAGACTGCCCTGGATGCGCTGGCGCAGGTGCTCGGCCTGGGGCTTGTGGCTGTCCGGCAGCGCCAGGTCGTCGAGCAGCCGCAGCAGGGTGGCTTCCAGGTGCGGGGCAATGGCGCTGTAGCCGGGTTCGGGCACCGGGGGCAGGGCATAGGCCGGATCGGCCTGGACTGCCAGGGGCTCTACAGGGGCTTCAGATGGCGCAGCGGCTATACCTTCGACCGGCAGCGGCGGCGGTTCGGGCGTTGCCAGCGCTTCCGTCGCTGGCGAGGCTACTGGCGCCGGCGAGGCGTCTTCAGCTAGCGGACTCGACGCGGTCGCCGGCGCCTCTTCCGCCGCCTCGCCCCGACCGCCCAGCAGGCGCTGCAGGAAACCGGCGCGGGCGGGCTGTTCGGGGTGCAGCTGACTCAGCGCCTGTTGCTGCAGACGGCTGAATTCACCGAGCAGCGCGGGCAATTCACCCGGTTGGTCGGCCGCGGCCTGGGCGCGCTTGGCGAAACCCTTGAGCGCCTTGCGCTGGTCGCGCGGCAACTCCAGGGTCTGCAAGAGCCGGCACAGTTCGGCAAAGGCCTCGGCCACCTGGCGCGCGCGCATTTCCCGGCGCTGCTCGGAATCGAGCACGGTGCGCTCCAGGCGCGGAATCAGCTTGGCGAGGTCGGCGTCGCTGTCGTCACGGCGGAGGATGTCGCGCAATTCGACCAGGCAGGCATCCACCGCCGCGTCGTTGCCTTCGGCGGCCAGGCTGCTGCGCACGAGGCCACGACGCACCAGGTCCAGGCGGTTTTCCCACCGGCTTTCCAGGCGTTCGAGATTCTCGAGGCTCTCCAGGTATTTGCTTTTCCAGCGTTCGACGTCCGCGCGCTCCATCCGCCCGCTCCAAAGGCTTGAGGGTGGTCAGCAGGCAGGCACGACGGGGCGGCCAGCCGACTTGATAGTGGCTAGGGTATCGGCGGTTTCGGGGAAAGTTTGAGCAGGACGACCGGAGGCCGCTTGAGAGGGACGAGCTGAGGAGCCGCCGCCGCGGGACGCGGCGGCGGGTAACGCTTACTTGGCGGCGCGTTCTTTCTGGATCAGGAAGTCGGCGACCTTCAGGGTCTCGTCCGGACCACCCGAGGAGCCCAGGTCGAAGCGGTACTTGCCGTTGACCACCATGGTCGGTACGCCGGTGATCTGGTAGGCCATGGCCAGTTTCTTGTCCTTTTCCACCTGACCCTTCACGGCGAAGGAGTTGTAGGTGCTGAGGAACTTGTCGCGATCCACGCCCTGGGTGGCGAGGAAGTCGGCCATCTCTTCGGGGGTGGCCAGCTTCTTGTGCTCCTTGTGGATGGCGGCGAAGACGGCGTCATGCACCTTGGCTTCCACGCCCATGGCTTCCAGGGTCACGAACAGCTGACCGTGGACGTTCCAGATGCCGCCGAACATGGCCGGCACGCGCTTGAAGGCGACGTCGTCGGGCAGCTTCTTGGACCAGGCGTTGAGGGTGGGCTCGAAGGCATAGCAGTGCGGGCAGCCGTACCAGAACAGCTCAACCACTTCGATCTTGCCGGGTTCGGACACCGGAACCGGACTGCTCAGTTCGGTGTACTGCTTGCCGGCCTGGATGTCGTCGGCATGGGCGGCCGCGCCGAACAGACTGGCGGCGGCGAACACGGCGGAGAAAAGCAGGTTGCGCATGGGACTACTCCTGGAAGAAGGCACGCCCACCAACCGGGCATGACGGATTGCGGGCATTGTAGCCGGGTGCATCGCCGCGCCTAGTCGCCGACGCGCCCGAGGCCGGCCATGTTCAGGCTTCGTTCAGGTTGCCGGGGGCACGGCTCTCGCCCGGCGCATCCGATATACTGCTGGCTTTGCCGCGCGCTCGCGAGTACCCCCATGTCCAGCTTCAAGAATCCCATCGTCGGTCTGTGCCAGCAGGCGTCCTTTCTCATCAGCGCCGCCAAGGTCGATCAGTGCCCGCTCGACAGCGGCCTGGAAGTGGCCTTCGCCGGGCGCTCCAACGCCGGCAAGTCCAGTGCGCTCAATACCCTGACCCACGCCAATCTGGCGCGTACCTCCAAGACGCCGGGGCGGACCCAGCTGCTCAACTTCTTCAGCCTCGACGACGAGCGGCGCCTGGTGGACCTGCCCGGCTATGGCTACGCCAAGGTGCCGATCCCGCTCAAGCAGCACTGGCAGGAGCACCTGGAGGCCTATCTGAGCAGCCGCAATTCGCTCAGCGGCGTGGTGCTGATGATGGATATCCGTCATCCGCTGACCGAATTCGACCGCCTGATGCTGGACTGGGCCCAGGCCAGCTCCATGCCGCTGCACATCCTGCTGACCAAGGCCGACAAGCTGGCCTTCGGGGCGCAGAAGAATGCCCTGCTCAAGGTGCAGCGCGACGTACGCCAGGGCTGGGGCGATACCGCCAGCATCCAGCTGTTCTCGGCGCCCAAGCGTCAGGGCGTGGAAGACGCCCAGCGTGTGCTGGCCCGCTGGCTGGGCCTCGACGAGCCCGTCGCCGAGGCATAAAAAAACTCCGGACTTCCATCGGGGGAGGGGAGAAGTCCGGAGTTCAAGACTGGACCGCCAAGCAGGGGTCCAGCATCTGCCAACACTAAACAGCAAAGGAGCAGAACGGCTATCCAAACCGTTCAGCAGTTCAGACGGGGCGCCAGGAAAAAGGTTCGCCCCGTCCGAGCAGAAAGCCGGTGCCCTGACTAGCGGCCGCTGGCGAGCCCCAGACCCTCGTCGGCGCCCAGGTGCACGTTCATGCACTGGACCGCAGCACCTGCCGCGCCCTTGCCCAGGTTGTCCAGGCGCGCCACCAGCGTCATCCGCTCGGCATTGCCATAGACGAAGAGATCGGCGCGGTTGGTGTCATTGCTGGCCTGGACGTCGAAGAAGCCATTGTCCAGCTCCTCCTCGGCGGCCACCGGGGCCACCCGAATGAAGGCTTCGCCGTCATAGTGACGGGCCAGCGCCGCCTGCAGGTCGGCAGCGGTAGTGCCCGGGCGCAGCTGGCTGGCATGCAGCGGAATGGTCACCGCCAGGCCCTTGAGGAAGGGGCCGACGATGGGGCTGAACACCGGCGCGGCGGTCAGACCGCTCTGCACGCGCATTTCCGGCAGGTGCTTGTGGCCCTGGCCCATGGCATAGGGGCGCGGACTCAGCAGGCGCTCATCGCCGCCGGCTTCGTAGGCGGCGATCATCTGCTTGCCGCCACCGCTGTAGCCGGTCAGGGAAAAGGCCGACAGCGGGGTGTCCGGGGCCAGCAGACCGGCATCCACCAGCGGCCGGGCCAGCAGGATGAAGGCGGTGGCGTGGCAACCGGGGTTGGCGATGCGCTTGCTGGCGCGCAGCGCTTCGCGCTGACCGGCCGCCAGTTCCGGCAGGCCGTAGGTCCAGCTGCTGTCGGTGCGGAAGGCGGTGCTGGCGTCGATGATGCAGGTGTTGGGATTGGTCACCAGGCTCACCGCTTCGCGGGAGGCGGCATCGGGCAGGCAGAGGAAGGCCACGTCGGCGGCATTGAGGAAGCGCGCGCGTTCGGCCGGATCCTTGCGCTTGCTCTCGTCGATGCGCAGCAGTTCGATGTCCGAACGGCCGGTCAGGTAGTCCAGCAGACGCAGGCCGGTGGTGCCTTCCTGGCCGTCGACGAAAACTTTGAAGCTCATGGCGGTGCCTCTCGCGGATGGGCGCTGAAAGCCTCGATTGTAGCGACTCGGACAGATCAGGCATACGCCGCAGGCAGGTGATACAGCCGTATCCCGTCCGACCGGCGCAGTGAGCCGTGCCAGAGTGGTTCGGCGAGAAGGAATAGGTACAGATTCTAGATTTTGAGTTTTGTACGGATACAGTTATTTGCAGCTGTAAGTGGTCTGGTTCCACGCCAGCGGCGAAGCTGAGTCTCCTCCACCGCTTCGCTGGATATCGCCATGGATCGCCTCTCGCCCGACAGTGCCATTGCCCGCTCGATCTCCCCTCGGCGCGGATGCCGCGCCCTGTTCGCGCTGCTCGTCCGCTGGCGCCTGCGTGCCCTGGGCCGGCGGCAATTGCAGCAGCTGGACGGCCGGGCGCTGGGCGATCTGGGTCTGAATCTGGCGGATCAGCGGCGGGAAGGCGACAAACCCTTCTGGCGCGAGTGAAAATCTGCGCCGGGATGCGACTTCCTCGGGCTGACGGTAGTCTCACTCAGGCCTATCCAGACGGGAGTCCCCCATGAAAACCCTGCACCTGGGCGCCGCCGCGGCGCTGTTCTGCCTGTCCACCGCCGCCTCGGCGTCGAGCTTCTATGTCACCACCGACATCATCGTCAACGCCATCGATGCGACCTCGGACACCACCTCGTCCATCACCGGCTCCTTCAAGAACGACAAGCTGGTCCAGGAAGCCCGTGACGATGCGGCTACCTACGTCGGCAGCGCCGGCGACATCCGCGGCGTACGCCTGGAAGCGGCGCTGGACCACCTGCGCAGCCAGGCGCCCGAACTGCGGCAGGCCAGCGATGACCAGCTGGCCCAGGCGATTCTCGCCATCTGACGGGCAACACCGCGATACCCCCGTACCCCGTGGCTGCTAGCCCGGAGCGGGGGGCTGCGTTAGCCTTGGCGACCATCTGCCACCGGAGGGTCGTCATCCATGCATATCCGTCGTTCTGCCGCGCTGTTGCTCGGCCTCTGTCTCGCCACGCCGGTCCTGGCGTTCGACTCCACCACCGAGGGTCTGGTGAAGACCATCTACGGCACCAGCCAGCTCACCACCGGCCCCTTCCAGAACAAGCTGGTCCTGGCGGCGCGTGACGATGCCGCGGCCTTCGTCGCCACCGACGGCGCCCTGCGCGGCGCTCAGCTGGAGGAAACCCTCCGCGCCCTGCGCGCAGCCGATCCGGCGCTGCACGCCTCAGACCGGGAACTCGCCCAGGCGATTCTGAGTCAGTAGTCCGTTTCAATTCCGTGACATCCCTGGAGTATCCATGCGCCGTTCCCTGCTTATCGCCGCTGCCCTGACCCTGGGCGTTTCGAGCCTGGCTCAGGCCCAGACCCTGGTGGCCACCAGTAACATCGTGGTGCGGGCGCTGCAGCGCAGCATCGACTTCACCTCCGATACCACCACCTCCATCCGCGACGCCAAGATGATCCAGGCCGCGCGTGGCGATGCCGCCAGCTTTGTCGCCACCGACGGCGACATCCGTGGCGTCCAGCTGGAAGAAGCCTTCCGCAGCCTGCGCGACCAGTTCCCGGCCGCGCGCCAGGCCAACGACCTGCAGCTGGCCCAGGCCATCCTGGCACTGTGAAGAACCGCGCCGGCCGGCTGCGGCAGTGGCTGGCCGGCCTCGCGGCCGGCCTGGCCCTCGGTGGGGCCCAGGCCGCCCTGCACCTCGAACTCGATACCCAGGGCCTGACGCCCGCGCAGATCCAGGCGACCCAGCAACTGCTGGATGAAGCCCAGGCCCTGCTGCCACCCAGATTCAAGGCAGCGCTGGACGAGCGCATCCCGGTGCGCTGGAGCAGCGAGCTGCTGGAAGAAGCCTATGGCGAAGCGGACCGGCGCAATCTGCTGCTCAATCGCCGCCTGCTGCCCAGCCTGGTCGACGGTAGCGACACCCGCATCCAGACCGGCCGGCCCCATGGCACCCAGCACCGCGAGCTGCTGGCCACGGTGCTGCACGAGCTGACCCACTTCTATGACCGCGAGCGCGTCTGGACGCCCGAGCAGCGCCAGCTGATCCTCTCCTGCGGCGGCCTGGGGCTGACCTCCGACCAGCTGCCGGTGAAATGCCAGGGCCAGGCCGGGCGCAGCTATACCCTGTCCGACGATCCACGGCTGCTGGACCTGGCCGGCTGGCAGGTGAAGACGCGCAAGCACGGCAATCGCGAGTCGAAGAATCTCTTCATCGCCCGTAGTCCCGATCTCTATGAAGTCACCAACCCGAAGGAATTCGTGGCGGTGAACATGGAGTACTTCCTGCTCGACCCCAGCTACGCCTGCCGGCGGCCGGCGCTGCAGCGCTATTTCGCCGAGCACTTCGGCTGGTCGCCCAAGCACGATGCCTGTCCGGGGCGCTATCCCTATCTCAACGCCGGCAACGACTTCGGCGAGGCGCCCCTGGGCTGGCTCGATCCAGAGCGGGTCTATGCGGTGGACTACCTGCTGGCCGAGGGCAACGAGAAGGTCATGAGCCGCTGGGGGCACAGCATGCTGCGCCTGGTGGTCTGCGCCCCCGGTCGGCCGCGTGGCCCGAATTGCCGGCTGGATCTGCAATACCACCTGGTGCTGTCGTTCCGCGCCTTCGTCAACGACGTCCAGCTCTCCAGCTGGCGCGGCCTGACCGGCTCCTATCCGTCGCGGCTGTTCGTGCTGCCGCTGGCCCAGGTGGTCGACGAGTACACCAAGGTGGAGTTGCGCGGCCTGCAATCCGTGCCGCTCAAGCTGACCCGCCCGGAGATCGCCGACTTCCTCGAGCGGACCGCCCAGGTGCACTGGAGCTATGACGGCCAGTACTACTTCGTGACCAACAACTGCGCGG
Source organism: Pseudomonas sp. GM_Psu_1 (assembly GCF_026544185.1). NCBI lineage: Bacteria > Pseudomonadati > Pseudomonadota > Gammaproteobacteria > Pseudomonadales > Pseudomonadaceae > Pseudomonas > Pseudomonas sp. GM_Psu_1. The sequence continues at coordinate 9,975 of NZ_JALNUX010000017.1, read as the reverse complement.
TGGAGACCTTCAAGCTGCTGCACGACGGGGTGCCGCGCCTGGCCGATGCCCAGCTCGATGTCATCACCCCGACGGGCCTGATGGATGCGCTGAGGTTCAAGGACCTGGTGGACACCTCGGTGCTCGACGATCCGCGCGAGGCCTTGCGGCTGGGCTATCGCTTCGACAGCTTCCGCGAGCGTTTCCAGGCGATGTTCAAGGTGGCGCGGGAGCGCCTGCAGCTGCCCCAGGCGGATGTCGAGGCCTGGCTGGCGCTGACCCCGCAGCAGCGTCGCGAGCAATTCCAGCGTGCCGACCTGCGCGCCAGCGCCGCCCTGCTGCTGCTGGAGCAGGCAGCCTATCGCCGGGCGCTGCTGCAGGCCCAGACCGAGCTCAAGGATCGTTACCTGGGCCAGGACGCGGTGGACAAGGCACGCTTCGGCAAGGCCGGTGGCGCCCTGGAGCAGATCCTCAAGGACAGCGGCTACCTGAGTCGTCCGGCCGAGTTGCTCGGCACCGACGGCTACGGCCTGCCGCAGCCGGGCGAGTGGGAGCAGCTGACCGCCGAGAGCCAGAAGCGCCAGGCGCACCTGCGCAGCCTCCGGGACACCCTCAACAACGAGGTTCGCCAGCTGCTCTCGCCGGAGGCCCGCGATGGCCTGGACCTGACCGAAGCCAACCTGGAACTGCTCGGCAAGCACCTGCGCGAGCTAAACAAGGCCAGTGGCGGGCTGGAGTTGAAGTAGGGCGGTTGGGGTGGCCGGGCGTTGTTGGGCTTCGCTGGGCTCAACCCAGCCCACGGGAGCTGTGTAGGTTGGGCTGAGACGGCGCCATCGTCGAAGCCCAACCGCCCGGCATCCGCTAGCGCTTCGGCGCCTTGCCCTGGGGTTTGGCGGGTGCCGCGGGTTGCGGGCGTTCCAGCAGGGCCAGCAGCTGTTCCGGCGGGACTTCCTGGCCGTTGAGCAGCAGCCGCCCGGCGCTGTAATTCAGGGTAGCCACCAGATCCTCGCCTTCGGCCTTGAGCAGGCCGCTGTTGAGGCCGATGCCCGCCAGGGCTTCGGCGGTGGCCTGGGCCTGTTGCTGCATGGCCGGCTGGCTGCGCTGGGCGCCCGCCTGGAACAGCACGCCATCCACCAGGCTGCCCCGCGCCACCGACAGGCGCGCATCGAGACCGGCCAGCAGCTGGGCCGCGAGTTGCTCCGGCGGCAGATCGTAGGTCGCCGGCTTGGCCAGGGTCAGGTCCAGGTGCAGGCGGTTGCTGCCGCCAGGGGTGTCGAAGCGCAGCTCATCCACCACCAGCTGGGGACGCGCGGCGAGCACATCGCCGAGGTGCTGCTGCAGGGTCGCCTGGGTGGTGGGATCCAGGCCCTGCTCGGTATCCAGCTGCAGGTGCTGCAGCAGGGCATTGAGCTGGGCCAGGGCCGGGCTGTCGAGATTGCTGTAGTGGCTTTTCAGGGTCGCCTTGCCCAGGGTCTGGCCGGCGATGTCGAGCCGGCCGAGGCTGGCGTTGAGCGTGCCCGCCAGTTGCTGGCCCTGTTGCTGGGTGTCGCCCTGGAGCTGCAGATCCCGCAACTCGACTGCCGGCTTGCCGGGCATGGCCAGCAGCAGGCGGCCGAGGCGCAACTGCCCCGGGCCGAGCCAGAAGCCATCGGCATTGCGACGGTTGTCGCCGGTCAGGCCGAAGCCTTCGGTCTCCAGCTTGGCCCAGCCATCCGGTGTGCGCACATTGAGGCTGAATTGGCCGACCGTGCTGTCCAGGCGCAGCCGGCTGGCCTCCATGTCGGTAGCGAAGGTGGCGGTCAGGCCGGAGAAGGCCACCGCGCCCTGGGGCTGGTCCAGGTGCAGGGCGGCCAGGGTCAGACCGCCGTCCACCGTGCGGTCGTAGCCCAGGGTGGCGTCGAGCCGCACGGGCTCGGCGCCCTTGGCCAGGGTGAAGAGATCGGCGGTGAGCGGCGTGCGCGCCAGGGTGACGCGGTTGACCGCCATGACCGGCGCCAGCTGCAGGGATTTGAGGCGGGTCAGGGGGAAGGGGCCGTGCTGGATGTCGTCGAGCACCCGCAGCACCTCCACCGGCGGTCGATCCTCGGCCTGTACGCTCAGGCTGAAGGTGGCGGTGCTGCTGAAGATACCGCGCTGCAACTCGACCAGCTGCAGTTGCAAGGGGTACTCGGGCAGTTGCGCCTGCAGGGCCAGCTGGGCTTGGCTCGCGGCCTGGCGCAATTCGCCTTCCAGCCGGGTGCCGGTGTACCAGGCGCCGCCCACGGCGGTGCCGACGGCGACCAGGGCCACACCGGCGAGGGTGGTAAGTAGCGGTTTCTTCATGGTGACCAAATCCCTTTGCATGAGGCTCACGGCGGCGCACGGCCGATAGGAAGCGGAGTGTACGAGAGCGCCGGGTGGATGCCGAGGGGGAGCGGCCGGGATCGCCTCGCCGGGCCACAGACTGTGATGGCTTTCCGGCGGTGTCGGTGCCGAGTCGACGACCCGCTCCGCGGGGTGCTAGCGTGCCGCGATCCCCACTGCCGGAACCTCCGCCATGACCGCTCTCCCGTGCCTGCCTGTCGTTTCCATCCTTGCGCTACCGGGGGTGCCGGCATGAGCAGTCAGCGTCCGGTCGATGGCCTGCAACTCCCCGCCGAACTCCTCGCCCGCGCCGAGGCGCTGCTGGCCCAGGGGGGACGCCGCCTGCTGGGCATCGCCGGTACGCCGGGCGCGGGCAAGTCGACGGTGGCCGAGCTCCTGGCGGCGGCGCTCGGCGAGCGCGCCGTGGTGGTGCCCATGGACGGCTATCACCTGGCCAATCGCGAGCTGGCGCGTCTGGGCCGCGCCCAGCGCAAGGGCGCGCCGGACACCTTCGACGCCCGCGGCTATCGCGCCCTGCTACAGCGGCTGAAGACGCCGGTGGCCGGCGAGACCGTCTATGCGCCGCTGTTCAATCGCGAGATCGAAGAACCCATCGCCAATGCCATCCCGGTCCACGCCGAGACCCAACTGGTGATCAGCGAGGGCAACTACCTGCTCTTGACCCAGGCGCCCTGGAGCGATGTGGCCGAGGTGTTCGACGAGTGCTGGTACGTGCGCGTCGATCCCGCGGAGCGTCGCGAGCGGCTGGTCGCCCGGCACATGCACTTCGGCCGCAGCCGCGCGGACGCGGAGGCCTGGGTGGCGAGCACCGACGAGCCCAATGCACGCCTGATCGACGGCGACCGGGCGCGGGCGGATCTGGTGGTGGAGTGGCGGGATGGGGCGGCTGTCGGCAAGGCCTAGGCCTGTGCCCGCTGCCATTCGGTCGGGCTCGCGCCAATGATGCGGCGAAAGGCGCGGGCCAGGGCCGAGGGACTTTCGTAGCCGACCTCGTCGGCGATCAGCGCCAGGGGGCGGCGCTGCTGCAGGCGCTGTTGCGCCAGGGCGATGCGCCAGCGGGTGAGGTAGTCGCCTGGGGCACTGCCGACGACACGTTGGAAATGTGCGGCGAAACCCGCGCGTGACATGCCGGCCAGGCCCGCCAGCTCGGCTACGGTCCAAGCTTGCTGGGGTCGTTCGTGCAGGGCGGTCAGGGCACGCGCGAGCCGGCGATCCGCCAGGCCGGCGAGCATGCCAGGCGTGGCGCTGGGGCGGGTCAACAGTTCACGCAGCAGCTGGATGATCATCAGTTCGAACAGGCGGTTGAGCACCAGACCGCGCCCGCAGTCGTTGCCAAAGGCCTCGGCAAACAGCCAGTCGGCGCTGGCGGCGAGACCTGGCAGCTGGCGCAGTGGACTGACCAGGTAATCCGGCAGGGCGCGGGTCAGCGGGTTATCCGGACCACCGCGAAAGGCCAGCGAGGCGCACACCAGCTCGGCAGGGCTATCGTCCGGGGTGCTCAGCTGATGCGCGCGCGGGCGGATCACCAGCATGAGGCTGGGCTCGACCAGGTCCTGCCGCTCGCCCCGTGCGGTTGCGAAGCTCAGGCGTCCGCCGCGCAGCAGGTGGACCTGGCCGGTGGCTTCACCGTCCGCATGGCGGCTCACGCCACAGAAGGCGCCCTGGTGGTAGCTGTCCGCAGTGAAGGCGAAGTGGTCGAGCAAGACGGCGAGGCGATCCATGGACGAGGCACCGATTTGGACGATCTGTCGCGATGTTTGGACGCTGGGCGTCCAGGCGTCAAGTCGCCCCGCCTAATCTGGTTCCACGCCTGATGACCAGGCCGCAACCCAAGGAGCACCCTCATGACCCGTATCGCCCCCCTTACCCTCGACCAGGCCTCCGCCGAGGCGCAAACCGCCCTGCAGGGCATCCAGAAAGGCCTCGGTTTCCTACCCAACGCCTTCGCAACCCTGGCGCATTCGCCGGCAGCGCTCAAAGGCTATCTGGCGCTGGCCCAGGCGCTGGGCAGGAGCGGACTCAGCGCCCAGGAGCGCGAGGTGGTGGCCTTGGCGGCCTCGGCGGTCAACGGTTGCGACTATTGCCTGGCGGCCCATGAATTCTTCGGTGGCAAGACCGGCCTGACCGCTGCGGAGCTGGCCGCCGCCCGGGCGGGTACGCTCAGCGCCGTGGCGCGCCTAGCGCGGGAGGTGACCGAGCAGCGTGGCCAGTTGCATGACGAGCAGTTGCAGGCCGCCCACGCAGCCGGTCTGGATGATGCCAGGATCGTCGAGGTGGTGGCGCAGGTCAGCCTGCTGACCCTGACCAACTACCTCAACAACCTGGCGGCGACCGAAGTGGACTTTCCGCCCGCCGCCTGAGCATGAAAAAGGCCCCGGTCAGGGGCCTTTTTCATGGCCGGGTCAGGCCGGCAGCGGCGGCGCGGTCGCCGTGCGCCTGGAGCGCTGCAGACTGAACAGCGCCAGCAGCAGGAAAGCCAGTGACGTCAGCAGCAGTCCCTGGAAGCCATGGCGGGGATAGACCTGCCCGGCAACGAAGGTGCCGACGCCGATGCCGCAGAACATGAAGGAGGCGGTCAGCGCCAGGGCGATGCCCCGTACCTCGGCAAGCTGTTCGAGGATACGTCTCTGCTGGGACGGCCAGAGGATGTCGGTGGCCAGCGCCCAGACCACCAGGCCCAGGAGCAGCGCCACGAAGCGGCCCTGGCCGAGGGCCAGGATCGAGAGCGCCAGGGCCAGTAGCAGGAGGCCGCCGAGCAGCAGCCGCTCGGCACTGAAGCGGCGTGCGGCGCGGATCACCAGCAGGTTGCCCAGCACCCCGGCGACACCCAGCACCGCGAGTGCCAGGGAGACATCGGCGACGCTGCCGTGGAAGTCCTGGCGCACGATGGGGGTGAGGAAGGCGTAGGTGGAAAACACCCCGGCGGCGATGAAGAACACCACCAGGAAGGCGTGCAGCGAGTGGGCGGTGGTCAGCAGCCGCGCGACCACGGCCGGGGCGATGCGCTCGCCCGGGACCCGATCGGGCACCTGCCTGAAGATCAGCCAGGCGGTGAGCAGCCCCAGTCCGCCGATGCCGGCGAACAGCGGGCGCACGCCAAGGGCCGTCGCGACCCAGGCGCTCAGCGGCAGACCCACCAGGCTGGCCAGGCTCAGCCCTAGCAGCACCGTGGCGATGGCGCTGCCCTGTTGCTCGCGGCTGACCAGACCGGCGCCCAGCGCGCCCAGCACCGGACCGATGAAACCGGCGCCCACACCCATCAGCACCCGGCTGACCAGCAGGGTCGGGTAATCGGCGGCGCAGGCGAGCAGCAGGGCGGCCAGGCTGAACAGCAGCAGCCCGCCGAGCACCTGGGTACGCCGCGCCCAATGGCCGAGCAGTATCTGCAGCAAGGGCGCCGCCAGGGCGAAGGTAATACCGAAGAGGCTGAGCAGGTAGGCGCTCTGGCTGTCGCTGAGGTGCCACTCGCGGGAAATCGCCTGCAGGCAGCCGACGACCGACAGCGCCCCGACCGCCTGGACGAAGTAGGCCAGGCTCAGGGGCCGCAGCGCCCCGGGCAAGGGAAGTGGGGACATGGGAGGCTCCAGAACGCACGCCGACCGCAGAAGGCGGCCGGCGTGCCGAGGTCAGGCGACGGGGATGGGGTTCTCGACCAGCGAGAGGTTGAACTGGTTGATCAGCGCGTGCTCCTGGGGACCGGGGTTGGCGCGCAGCGGCACCACGCGATCCACCAGCACCTCGGTCTCGGCGGTGGCCAGCTTGTCCAGGGTCTCGGCGATGAAATCGTCGAGGGGCATGGCGCGGCTGTCGCCACTCTTGTGGACCAGGTCGGTGTCCACCCACGGCGGGGCGATCTCCAGCACCTGCACCGAGGTGTCGCGCAGCTGGAAGCGCTGGGACAGGGTGTAGGAGTGCAAGGCCGCCTTGGTGGCGGAGTAGAGCGCCGTGGCCGCCAGCGGCAGGAAGGCCAGCACCGAGGTGTTGTTGATCAGCGTTGCCGTCGGCTGCCGCTTGAGGTGCTCGATGAAGGCGGCGCTCACCCGCACCGGGCCGAGCAGGTTGGTGGTGACCAGCTGGACCGCCTGGGCATCGTCCAGATCGCCGGCGCCGGCATCGTCGAAGGGCATGATGCCGGCGTTGTTGATCACCACGTTCAGGCTGGGGTGACGGGCGATGACTTCGGCGGCGACGGCCTTGATCTGCGCCGGGTCGCCGATGTCGAGCAGCACGGTATCCATACCGGGATTGGCGGCGGCGATCTCGTCGAGCAGCGCCTGGCGGCGACCGGCGACGATCACCTGGTTACCGCGATGGTGCAGGGCCTCGGCCAGGGCGCGGCCAATGCCGGAGGTGCCGCCGGTGATGAAGACGGTGTTGTCGGTCAGTTTCATGGGGTGTGCTCCTCTCGGGATCGAGATCAATGGGCGGTGTGATAACGGGGGGCGAGCTGGCGGCTGGACAACTGGTCGGCCATGGCCAGGCGACTGGCTTCGTAGGTCTCCCAGCGGGACAGGTCGTGCAGCGAGGGGATCGAGATGGCGACCTCACGCTCGAAATCGGCCAGGGCGGCGGCGACCAGGTCGGCCGGGCTCATGACGATCTCCGGATCGAGGTGCGCCAGCGGCAGGCCGCCGCGCGCCCAGAAGTCGGTGGCGGTGGCGCCGGGCAGCACGGCCTGGGCGCGCACGCCGGTCCCGGCCAGCTCGCGCTGCAGGGATTGGGTAAAGGCCGTGACATAGGCCTTGCTGCCGCCGTAGACGCCGTTGAGCAACTCCGGCGCCAGGCTGACGATGGAGGAGACGTTGATGATGGCGCCACGGCCGCGGGCGACGAAGGCGGGCACGGCGGCATAGGTCAGCTGGGTGAGGGCGGTGACGTTGAGGGCGATCATCCGCAGCATCTGCGCCGGATCGCTCTGCAGCAGCGGCGTGTGGGTACCCATCCCGGCGTTGTTGACCAGCAGGGTGAGGCTGGCGTCTTCCCGCAGGGTGCGCTCGACCTCGGCCAGGGCGGCAGGGTCGGCCAGGTCGGCCGGCAGGACCTGGACGCTCTGGCGGGTCGTGTCGGTCAGGCGCTGGGCGAGGGCATCCAGGCGCTGGCGATCCCGGGCGACCAGGATCAGGTCGTAACCGCGCTGGGCCAGTTGTTCGGCGTAGTGGGCACCGATGCCGGACGAGGCGCCAGTGATCAGGGCAGTACCTTGTGGGGAGCGGGTCATCATCGTGTCTCCGGGGTGGGTGTGAGACCATGATGAGCGCGCTGGTCGATGGCGCAAATGACGCTTATAGTCATGATTTAGGACATCAGGAGCAGCCATGCACCGGATCGGCTATGTATTGGGCGAGCGTTTCCAGGTGATGGCGCTGGCGACCCAGAGCGTTTTCGAATTCGCCAATCTGGTCCTGGGCGAGCCCTTCTATACCCAGGCGATCTTTTCCGAGCAGGGCGGCCTAGTGCGTTCTTCACAGCAACTGCTGGTGGAGACCGAAGCCCTGGGTACGCCGGGCCGCGCCGATACCTGGTTCATCGTCGGCAACCTGACGCCCCTGGCCACCGAGCCATCGCCGACGCTGCTGGACTTCGTGCGCCAGGCCGGCGCCCAGGCGCGGCGCACCGCCGGCATCTGTACCGGCGGCTTCGCCCTGGCGGCGGCTGGCCTTCTCGATGGGCGCCGGGCCACCACCCACTGGTCGTTCGCCCGGGCCATGCAGGAACGCTATCCACAGATCCGCGTCGAGGAAGACCGCATCTTCATCGTCGATGGTCCGGTATGGACTTCCGCCGGCATGACCGCCGGCCTGGATCTGGCGCTGGGGATGGTGGAGAAGGACCTGGGCATGGACGTGGCCCGTTCGGTAGCGCATCGCCTGGTGATGCAGCAATTTCGCTCGGGCGGTCAGACCCAGCATTCGGAGCTGCTGGCCCTGGCGCCCAAGTCGGATCGTATCCAGACCGCGCTCGCCTACGCCCGGCAGCACCTGAGCCGCGCCCTGAGTGTCGAGGAGTTGGCTGAGGTGGCTCATCTGAGCCCGCGGCAATTCAGCCGGGTGTTCACCGCCGAGACGGGGCAGTCACCGGCCAAGGCCATCGAGGGGCTGCGCCTGGAGGCGGCGCGGCTGATGATCGAGCAGACTCGTCATTCGCTGGAAACGGTCGCCCGCGAGACCGGCTTTCGCGATCGCCGTCATCTGCGCGAGGTGTTCATGCGCGGCTTCGGCGTACCGCCGCAGATGATCCGCCGCGATGCCCGCCGCCTGGCCTGAACCCTGGGTCTTCAGAAACCGCCGCCGGCATCCAGCCAGGCCTGTTCGTCCGGCGTATTGATGCGGCCCAGCGCCCGGTTGCGATGGGGAAAGCGGCCGAAGCGGGCGATCACCTCCCGATGGGCCTCGGCATAGCGCCGGTAGTGCTCGATGCCCAGGGCCTCGAACAGTTCGAGCGAGCGCTGCTGATCGGCCAGGTTCTCGGAGTGCTCGAACGGCAGATAGAAGAAGGCGCGCAACTCGGCTTCGACCTGCTGATCCAGGCTGGCGGCTATCGCCTGTCGCGCGTGCTGCAGGGCCAGGCCGTCGGTGGCGAAGGCGTGGCCGCTGTGGCGATAGATATTGCGCGGGATCTGGTCGAGCAGCAGGCACAGGGCCAGGGCGCCTTCGGCGCTGGCGGCCCAGCCGTCCCATTCACCGCGACTGGCAGCCAGGTGCGTGTCCGCGAAGCGCACACGGCACTCGGCGTCGAAGGCAGGGCCGCCGTTGAACCACTGACGACGGCCGGCGGCGCGCCAGAAGGAGAGGATCTCGGCTGAACTCATGGCGTGCTCCCTGTCTGCTCGGGTTCCACGTGGAACCCCTCAGCCCCGCCCCACATAGGGCATCTTGGTCGCCATCACCGTCAGGGTCTGGACGTTGGCGTCCAGCGGCAGGCTGGCCATGTAGCGGACGGCGTCGGCGACGTGCCTGACGTCCATGCGCGGCTCCACGGCGGTGCTGCCGTCGGCCTGGAGTACGCCGTTGGCCATGCGCTCGGTCATCTCGGTAGCGGCGTTGCCGATGTCGATCTGGCCGCAGGCGATATCGAAGGCGCGGCCGTCCAGGGCCAGGGCCTTGGTCAGCCCGGCCACGGCATGCTTGGTCGCGGTGTAGGGCGCACTGAAGGGGCGTGGCGTGTGGGCGGAGATCGAGCCGTTGTTGATGATGCGCCCGCCGCGGGGCGATTGTGCGCGCATCAGGGCAAAGGCCGCGCGGCTGCAGAGAAAGACGCCGGTGAGGTTGGTGTTGACCGCCCGGTGCCAGGCGTCCAGCTCCAGCTCGTCGATGGGCACCGCCGGGGCGCCGACGCCGGCGTTGTTGAACAGCAGGTCCAGGCGGCCATAGGTGTCGCGGATGCGGGCGAACAGCGCCTCGACGCTGGCGGCATCGGTGACGTCGCAGGGTACCGCCAGGGCTTCGCCGCCCTGTTGCCGCGCCTCTTCGGCGAGGGCCTCCAGGGGTTCGGCGCGGCGAGCGGCGAGGACCACGCGGAAGCCGTCCTGCAGCAGGCCGAGGGCGACGGCGCGGCCGATGCCCTGGGAGGCACCGGTGACGAGGGCGATGGGGCGGGCGGTGGTCATGGGCGGTCCTTGGACAGGGGAGGAGC
>NZ_JALNUX010000016.1:0-84574 GCF_026544185.1 Pseudomonas sp. GM_Psu_1 | reverse complement strand
AGTGGAGGGTATCGAGGGGTCATTCTAGTCCAGATCCTGGCGGGCGCGGCGATGGCGATAGGCGAACTGGGCGCGGCTCAGGCCGAGCAGGCGCGCCGCGGCGGCCATGTTGCCCTGGCTGCGCGCCAGGGCTTCGTCGAGCAGCTCGGCTTCCAGCTGCGCCAGCGGCAGCTGGCGTTCGCCGTCCACGCCCAGGCGCTCCAGCCAGCCGGTGGCAGGCGGCGCCTCGTCGACGAGCTCGGCCGGCAGCGGCTCGCCGCGAAACAGGTGGGGCAGGTCGATGAGTTCGCCCGGATCGCTGGCGATCACCCCGCGCTCCACCAGATTCTGCAATTCCCGCACGTTGCCGGGAAAGTCGTAGCGCAGCAGGGCCTTGAGGGCGCGCATGGTCAGGCCCACCGGCGGCCGTTCGTAGGCGGCGCAGAAGCGCCGCAGGAACAGATCCACCAGCAGGGGCACGTCGTCGCGCCGGTCACGCAACGGCGGAATGCCGATGGGATAGACGTTGAGGCGATAGAAGAGGTCTTCGCGGAATTCGCCGCGACGTACCGCCTCGCGCAGATCCAGGTTGGTGGCGGCGATCACCCGGACGTCCACCCTGAGCGTGCGGCTGCCGCCGACCCGCTCGATCTCGCGCTCCTGAAGCGCGCGCAGCAGCTTGCCCTGACCGGGCAGGCTCAGGCAGGCGATCTCGTCGAGGAACAGGGTGCCGCCCTGAGCCCGTTCGAAACGTCCGGCGCGGGACTGGTTGGCGCCGGTGAAGGCGCCGCGCTCCACGCCGAACAATTCGGCTTCGATGAGATTCTCGGGAATGGCCGCGCAGTTGAGGGCGACGAAGGGGCCGTCGGCGCGGCGGCTGAGGCGGTGCAGGTGGCTGGCGAACAGTTCCTTGCCCACCCCTGATTCGCCGGTGAGCAGCACCGTGGCTGGCGTCGGGGCGACCCGCTGCAGCGCCTGGAACGCGCTGTTGAAGGCCGCTGAAGCCCCCACCAGCGGCTGCTGGCCGTCGGCGGCGTGGGGCAGGGGCGCGGGCAGGCGTTCCGCCGGCGTCAGCGCCGGAGCGCCGTCGCCGGCCGCATTGAGATAGCGCAGGTCTTCCGCCACGTCGGGCCAGCGTTCGGCGTTGCGGCCTTCGACCCGGCAGACGGCATGCCCCATGGCCCGGCATTCCACTTCGCGAAAGATCACCAGGCGGCCGAACAGGCTGCTGACGTAGCCGATCGCATAGCCGATCTCCATCCAGCAGGCCGGATCGCTGCCCTGGCCATGGGCGATCTGGTGCTCGTCGCATTCGGCCGAGTGATGCCAGAGGAATTCGCCGCCATAGCGCCCCTGGTCGACATCGAATTCGAAATGCAGCGGCTCGACCCGCACCAGGCCCTCCAGGCCATGCAGCCGGGTACCGGCGGCAAAGATCGCCGCGGCGTCGGCCTGCGGCCAGCGCTTGCGCACCAGCTCGGCATCGCGCACTCCGGAAAGATAGCCGACCCGAGTCAGCAGGCCGCGGGCGCGTTCCTGCCCCAGGGCGCCGATCAGCTCGCGCCGCAGGGCACCAAAGGCGGAGGCGTGTACCAGCAGCATGCGCTGGTCGTTGAGCCAGATGCGGCCATCACCGGGGGAGAAGAACAGGCACTCGGCCAGTTCCGCCTGGGTCGGACTGGCGCTGCCATCCCAGGCGGCACTGTCGCCACGCTGGAAGCCGGTAGCGGCCTGCTGCAGATCGCTGAGGGACAGACGTTCGGAACGGGCCATGGCACGACCTCTCGGGTGAATTGCGCAAATGCGCAATCGAGGAAAAGGTTATACCTCATAACTTTATCTTTTGAGCAAGGCGTTTGCCGGTCGAGCCTGCTGCCTGCGTCCGCTCAAGCCAGCAAGTCCTTGATAGAAAGACTCTTTTTCCTGTCAGCCCGGTCTGGGCACAGCCCTTGCTCCCTTGCCTGTGCCCACCGCGGCCTGATAACAACAAGGAGAAGGCTATGAGCAGATCATCCACGCCGTTCCTGGACGGCGCCCCCTGGCGCGAGCGGATCTTCGATGGCGACTGGATCGCCGCCCAGGGCGGCACCCTGGAGGTCATCGAACCTGCCACCGGCCAGCCCCTGCACCGCACCGGTCTGGCCAGCGTCGCCGACATCGACCAGGCCTGCGCCAAGGCGGCCCAGGCGCAACCGGCCTGGGCCGCCTGGACAGCCCGGCAAAAGGCCGGGCTGTTCCTGGCCGCCGCCGCGCACCTGGAAATGAATCGCGCCGAACTGGCCCCCCTGATCGCCCGGGAGACCGGCGGCATCCTGCCCAAGGCCGAGCTGGAATTGCGTGAAGCCGGGGTCATCCTGCAGCAGGTCGCCGGTCAGTTGCTGCAGGCCCATGGCGTGGTCCTGCCCAGCGAGCGCGGGGCCCTGTCCTATGCCCGGCGCCTGCCCCATGGCGTGGTGGGGGTGATCTCGCCGTTCAATTTCCCGCTGATCCTTTCCCTGCGCGCCGTGGCCCCGGCGCTGGCCTGCGGCAATGCCGTGGTGCTCAAGCCGGATCACCAGACGCCGGTGAGTGGCGGCATCCTCATCGCCCGGCTGTTCGAGGCCATCGGCCTGCCCCGGGGCGTGCTGCAGGTGCTGCCCGGGCGTGCCGAGGCCGGCGCGGCGCTCTGCGCCCATCCCCAGGTGCGGATGATCGCCTTCACCGGCTCGACCCAGGCCGGACGCCAGGTGGCGGAAAGCGCCGGACGCCACCTGAAGAAGGTGGCCCTGGAACTGGGTGGCAAGAATCCGCTGATCGTGCTCGACGACGCCGATCTCGACCGCGCCGTCGGCTGCGCCGCCTGGGGCAGCTTTTTGCACCAGGGGCAGATCTGCATGGCCACCGGGTTGATCCTGGTGCACCAGCGCCTCGCCGCCGCCTTCACCGAACGCCTGGCCGCCCGCGCCGCCGCCCTGCGCCTCGGTGATCCGCTGGAACCCACAACCCAGCTGGGTCCGCTGATCAATGCCCGGCAACTGCAACGGGTACAGGGCATCGTCGCCGACAGCCTCGCCGCCGGTGCCCGGCTGGAGCAGGGCGGCCGGCACGAAGGGCTGTTCTATGCCCCGACCGTACTGAGCGGCGTCCGTCCCGGCATGCGCGCCTTCGACGAAGAGATCTTCGGACCGGTGGCCAGCGTGGTGACCTTCGCCAGCGAGGCCGAGGCCGTCGACCTGGCCAATCGCACCCCCTATGGCCTGGCGGCCGGCGTGCTCTCCGGCTCCCTGGCCCGCGCCCGGGCGCTGGGCGAGCGGCTGGACTGCGGCATGCTGCACCTCAACGACCAGACGGTGAACGACGAGGTGGTCAATCCCTTCGGCGGCCGTGGCCAGTCCGGTAACGGCGGCAGCGTCGGTGGCCTGTGCAACTGGGACGACTACAGCCAGTGGCAGTGGGTGACCGAGCATAACGAGCCGCCACGCTATCCCTTCTGAGAGCCTGCTCAAAGGCTGCTGCGCGTCGGCCAAACCGCGTTGAACACGACCTGGGTCGCCAGTCCGATCGGAATGCTCATTTACCACTCGTAAACCCGAGCGCGGGTCCGATCCGCTTCCTCAGCCGTGTTCGCCTTGTTTGGCTCTAGCTCGTGAGCCTTTGAGCAGGCTCCAAGCCCGTGTTACCCAACCAATAACAACAAGAGGAAAATCCCATGACCCTGAATGGCAAGACCCTGGTCGTCACCGGCGTGGCCTCCGGCATCGGCGCCGAACTGGCGCGGCTGGCGCGCTTCCAGGGCGCCTATGTGATCGGCGTCGACCGCAACCAGCCCCAGTTCAGCCTGGACGACTTCCACCAGGCCGACCTGGGCGACCCCGACAGCATCGCCGCCCTGGTCAGTCGCCTGCCGGCGCGCCTGCACGGCCTGTGCAACATCGCCGGGGTACCGGGCACGGCGCCCCGGGAGACGGTGGCGCGCGTCAACTACCTCGGCCTGCGCTTGCTCAGCCAGCAACTGGTCGCGCGGCTGGGGCCGGGCGGCGCCATCGTCAATGTCGCCTCCATCCTCGGCGCCGAATGGCCAGAGCGCCTGGAGCGGCACCGCGAGCTGGCGCAGATCGCCGACTTCGCCCCGGCCCAGGCCTGGCTGGCGCGTCATCCGGTCGACCAGGCCACCTGCTACCAGTACTTCAAGGAGGCGCTCATCGTCTGGAGCTTCGTGCAGTCCCAGACCTGGCTGCGCGAATTCGGCGTGCGCCTGAATTGCGTGGCGCCGGGGCCGGTATTCACCCCCATCCTCGGCGACTTCGTCAGCATGCTCGGCGAAGAGCGCGTCGCCCGCGACAGCCAGCGCATGCTGCGCCCGGCGCTGGCCGACGAGGTGGCCGCGGTGATCGCCTTTCTCTGCAGCGATGCCTCGCGCTGGATCAACGGCGCCAACCTGCCGGTGGATGGCGGTCTAGCCGCCAGTTACGTCTGACCCGGATCGCCGCGCCGGCCGGTGCGGCGATCGCGTTTTCCCACAACAAGAACAACTTCAGGACGACGTCATGCGCACACGTTTCGGATTCGGTCTGCTGGCCGCGGCCAGTCTCGCCTCCACATTGGCCCAGGCCTACGACCTGCCCGGTCTCAATCTCGGCTCCACCAGCTTCTACGACGGCGCCCCGGCGCCGGACGGTCCCGGCTGGTACTGGGAGGAGTACCTGATCTACGGCAAGACCAGCCGCTTCAACGACCAGGACGGCCGCAAGCTGCCCCTGCCCAAGCAGGAGCTGACCACCTTCGCCCCGGTCAGCCAGATCATCTATGTCGGCCAGCCCCTGGCCAATGGCGCCATGCCCGGATTCACCGCCATCCTGCCCTGGCTGGCCCACGCCGATGTCGATGACGGCCTCGGCGGCCAGGCGCTGAGCGCCCGCGAAGGGGTAGGGGACCTGACCCTGGGTGCCTTCCTGCAACTGCCCACCACCACCCGCCCCGACGGCGGTCCGCGCTGGGCGCAACGCATCGAGGCCGAGATCGTCGCCCCCACCGGTCGCTACGACCGCGACCGGGCGATCAATCCGGGCAGCAACTTCTGGTCCTTCAATCCCTACTACGCCACCACCTATTGGCTGACGCCCCAGTGGTCGGTGACCGGACGCTTCTGGTACCTGTGGAACGGCAAGAACGACCAGCCGCTGCGCAGCTTCGGCGCGGTCTCCGACACCCAGGCCGGCCAGGCGCTGCACGCCAACTTCGCCACCCAGTACGCGCTGAACGATCGCCTCAGCGTCGGCCTGAGCGGCTACTGGCTGCGGCAGATCACCGACACCCAGGTCGATGGTCACGACGTCAGCGGGCGGCGGGAAAAGGTCTGGGCCTGGGGTCCGGGTTTCACCTATGCCTTTTCCCGGGAGAATCTGATCACCGTCAACAGCTACTTCGAGCAGGACGCCGAGAACCGCACCGAGGGGCGCAAGTTCGTCGTCAACTTCCTGCACAAGCTCTAGTGCTAGCGATCGATGGGAATGCCCCGGTTCGGTGGCGGCGGAGGCGCCGGCGGCTGGGGCTGCTGCGCCTGGGGATGGGGCACCATGTGCCAGGTCTCGTTGCGCGGCCGGCGGTCGATGTAGACCGGCACCGGCTGATAGATGATGCCGGAGCCGCGCACCTCGCTTTCCTGGCGAAAGCTCGAAGAGGACGAAGAGCCACCGACCACGGTGACGTCGTCGACCGGACGTTGGCGGCTGGAAGCGGGGGCGGGTACCACGGTGACCTCCCGCGGCGCGGCGGCCGGCGGCGGCGTGGCAGGCCGGGGCGGCGGCGTGAAACCGTTGCTCTCGGGCAGGCTCTGCAGCGGAATGGTGGTGATCTGACTATTCGTCGGGCAGGCGCCCTGGGTATAGGTCGTCCGGCCCTGGTCGTCCACGCACTTGTAGACATCCTGAGCGGCCACGACGCCACTGGCGAGCAGCAGGCCATAGAGCAGCGAACGCATGATGAGGCCCTCCGGGCACTCGAATTGTCACCTGCAGGATACAAGATGCCCGCTACGGCTCCCAGTGCTGCTGTCCGGCTCGACACCAGGCATTCAGCTTATCGTCAGACTGTAAAGACTAGGCCCGGCCCGAGGTGAGGCGTATAACATCCGGAAACATTCTTTTCAGGGCAGCGACGCGTGAAGTGGTTCGTGATTGGCGGTTTTTTTCTCTGTGTTTTGTATGTGCACTTTCGCGGCCGGGTGCGCCATCGCTTGCTGCGTCAGCTCAGTGACCATTCGACCTTTCTGGCGCCGCTGAACACCTTCATGTTCCTGACCTCGCGGGTGCCCAACGCGCCCTATCACCCGGTGGAGCGCTTTCCCGAACTCCAGGTGCTGCAGGACAACTGGCAGCTGATCCGCGACGAAGCCCTCGACCTGCTGCGCGCCGGCCAGATCAAGAAATCCGCCGAGCACAACGATGCCGGCTTCAACTCCTTCTTCAAGAGCGGCTGGAAGCGCTTCTATCTGAAGTGGTACGGCGACAGCCATCCTTCCGCCATGCAGCTGTGCCCCAGGACCACCGAATTGCTGCGCGGCATCGGCACGGTCAAGGCGGCCATGTTCGCCGAGTTGCCGCCCGGATCGCGGCTGGTGCGCCATCGCGATCCCTATGGCGGCTCCCTGCGCTATCACCTGGGCCTGGCCACGCCCAATGATCCACGCTGCTTCATCGAGGTGGACGGCCAGCGCTATCACTGGCGCGATGGCCAGGCGGTGGTATTCGACGAAACCTTCATCCACTACGCCGAGAACACCACCGACCAGGATCGCATCATCCTGTTCTGCGACGTGGAAAGGCCGCTGCGCTATCGCTGGGCAAGCGCCTTCAACCGCTGGGTCAGTGGCACCCTGCTGGCCTCGGCGGCCTCGCCCAATGACGCCAGCGACAAGACCGGCGGCCTCAATCGCGCCTTCCGGCACCTCTATCGCATCCGCCAGCGCGGCAAGGCGCTGAAGAAGCGCAACCGCTTCCGCTACTACCTCGAACAGTGGCTGTTGCTGGCCGCGCTGGTCGGCGTGGTGATCTGGATCTGAGCGATCCCTGCAACCGCAAAGACAGCGGTTCGACTTGACCCCGATGCGAATCGCCTCTAATACTGTATGCATATACAGATAGAGGCGATGGCCATGGACAATATCCCTGCAGGTCTGGCGGCATGAGCGGCGGCGCCAGCCTGGCCCGGCTGTTCGAGGAGCGGCGCCTGTGGAAGGGGCAGACCAGTCCCGACGCCCGGTGCAGCGACCAGCCCACCGGGGTCGCCGCCCTGGATGCCCATTTGCCCGGCGCCGGCTGGCCGGAGGCGGCCCTGACCGAATTGCTGCTCGCCGGCCCCGGCCATGGCGAGTTGCGGCTGCTCTGGCCGACCCTGGCGCGCCTGAGCCAGGCCGCCGAGCGCATCGCCCTGATCGGGCCGCCGCTGTTGCCCTATCCCCTGGCCTGGCAGGCGGCCGGCGTGGCGCTGGATGCCCTGGTGGTGATCCGCGCCCAGGGCGCCGAGGTGCTCTGGGCCGCCGAGCAGTGCCTGCGCTCCGGTTGCTTCGGCGCGGTGCTCTGCTGGCCCGAGCGGGCCGACGATCGCCAGCTGCGCCGGCTGCAGGTCGCCGCCGAGAGCGGCCGTACCCTGGCCTTCGCCCTGCGCCCGGCCGCCGCCCTGGACAATCCCTCGCCGGCGGCCTTGCGCCTGGAGCTCAGGGCGCCGCTGGAACGGCTGCACATCCGCAAATGCCGCGGCGGTCAGCCCGGCGTGCTCGATCTGGCCGGCGGCGCTTGAGCTTGCCATGCGCTGGGCCTGCATCCTCTTTCCGCAGCTGGCGCTGGATGCCGTGCTGCGCCGTCATCCCCAGCCGGAGCGGCCGCTGGTGCTGCTTTCCGGTCCGCCACAGCGCCGCCTGCTGCAGGCGGTCAATCCGGCCGCGCGGGCCCTGGGGCTGCGCCCCGGCCTGACCCTGGCCGCCGCCCAGGCGCTGACCCGCGACTTCGAGCAGCAGGAATACGACCCGGCGCTCATCGAGACGGCCGAGGCGCTGCTGGCGGCCTGGGGCTACGGCTTCAGCTCCCAGGTCAGTCGCCACTATCCGCGGGCGCTGCTGCTGGAAATCCAGTCCAGCCTGCCGCTGCTGGGGCCCTGGCCACGGCTGGAGCGGCGCCTGCGCCAGGAGCTCCAGGGCCTGGGCTTTCGCCACCGGCTGGCGCTGGCGCCCAATCCGGTGGCGGCGCGCATGCTGACCAATGTCGCCGATGGCCTCATCGCCGCGCCGGACGATCTGCCGCGCCTGCTCGATCGGCTGCCCGTGGAGCGCGCCGGTTTCGCCCCCCAGCAGGCCCAGGCGCTGGTGCGCATGGGCATCCGCCGCCTGGAGCAACTCAAGGCCCTGCCCAGGCCCGCCCTGGCCCGGCGCTTCGCCCCCGAGCTGCTGCAGCAGCTGGATCTGCTGGGCGGCAGTCGCAGCCTGGCGCTGGAGTTCTATCGGCCGCCCGATCGTTTCGTGGCGCGGGTGGAGCTCAATTTCGAGGTGGAATCCCACCAGGCGCTGCTGTTCCCCCTGCGTCGCCTCACCGCCGATCTGGCGGTCTGGCTGGCCAGTCGCGACCGGGGCGTGCAGCGCTTCCTGCTCTGGCTGGAGCATCGCCAGGGGCCGGCCACCACCCTCACCATCGGCCTGCTGGCCCCCGAACGCGATGCCGCCCTGCTGTTCGAATTCGCCCGCGGTCGCCTCGAACAGCTGCAGGTGGTGGCCCCGGTGCTGGCGCTGCGCCTGGAAAGCGAGGAGTTGCCGCTCTTCGTGCCGGAACGCCATGGCCTGTTCGACGAGCGTCCCGCCCAGGCCGTGGGCTGGGAAGTGCTACGCGAACGCCTGCGTGCCCGGCTGGGCGAGGAAGCGGTGCTGGGGCTCGGCATCCAGGCGGATCATCGTCCCGAGCGCGCCCTGGTCTGGCGCCACGAGCGGCGTCTGGAGACCGCCTTGCCCGGCCTGCGTCCGGGTTGGCTGCTGAGCGAACCGCGCCCCCTCGACGGCCAGCCACGCCGGGTCCTCGCCGGTCCCGAGCGCATCGAAAGCGGCTGGTGGGACGGGGGCGATCAGCGGCGCGACTACTACCGCATCGAGGTGGCCGACGGACGCCAGGCCTGGGCCTTTCGCCGCTATGGCGAGGAGGCGCCCTGGTGGATCCAGGGCTGGTTCGCATGAGCGGCTATGCCGAGTTGCACTGCCTGTCGAATTTCAGCTTCCAGCGCGGTGCCTCCAGTGCCCTGGAATTGTTCGAGCGGGCCAAGGCGCTGGGCTACACAGCGCTGGCCATCACCGACGAATGCACCCTGAGTGGCAGCGTCCGCGCCTGGCAGGCGGCGCGGCAGGTCGGGCTGCCCCTGATCATCGGCAGCGAGCTGACCCTCGACGACGGTCTGCGCCTGGTGCTGCTGGTGGAGGATCTGCCGGGTTACGAGTGCCTCTGCGCGCTGATCACCCGGGCCCGCCGCCGTGCGCCCAAGGGCCGCTACCAGCTGGGTCGCGCGGATCTGCAGCCGCCCATGCCCGGCCTGCTGGCGATCTGGCTGCCGGGCGGCGAACCCGCGAGCGAGGAGGGCGCCTGGCTCAGGAGCGTCTTCGCCGAACGCCTCTGGCTCGGCGTCGAATTGCTGCGCGGCGCCGACGATGCCGCTCGACTCCTGCAGCTGCAGGCGCTGGGCACGCAGCTGGGCGTGCCGGCAGTAGCCTGCGGCGACGTGCACATGCACACCCGCGGACGCCGTGCCCTGCAGGATGTGCTCACCGGCATCCGCCATCACCTGCCGGTGGCCGAGGCCGGCTATCACCTGCATCCCAACGGCGAGCGCCATCTGCGGCCGCTGCCGGTGCTGGAGGGCCTCTATCCCGCGGCGCTGCGCGCCGAGACCCTGGCGATCGCCGCCCGCTGCCGCTTCGACCTGGGCGAGTTGCGCTATCGCTATCCCCAGGAGGTGATACCCGCTGGCGAGACGGCCGGCTCCTGGCTGGCCGAGCTGACCCGCCGCGGCCTGGCCTGGCGCTGGCCGGAGGGGGCACCGGCAAGGGTCACCGACCAGGTGGCCCGGGAGCTGGCGCTGATCGCCGAGAAGGGCTACGAGAACTACTTTCTCACCGTGCACGACATCGTCGACTATGCCCGCCGCCAGCACATCCTCTGCCAGGGCCGTGGCTCGGCGGCCAACTCGGTGGTCTGCTACGTGCTGGGCATCACCGAGCTGAATCCGCTCACCGGCAATCTGCTGTTCGAGCGCTTCATCTCCCGCGAGCGCGACGAACCGCCCGACATCGACGTCGACTTCGAGCACGAGCGCCGCGAAGAGGTCATCCAGTACGTCTTTCGCCGCTATGGGCGCGAGCGCGCTGCGCTCACCGCGGTGGTCAGCACCTACCATGCCGCCGGCGCCCTGCGCGATGTCGGCAAGGCGCTGGGCCTGCCGGGCGACCAGCTCGACGCCCTGTCCGGGTGCGCCGGGCGCTGGACCGACGAGATCCCCGGCCCCGCGCGCCTGCGCGAAGCGGGTTTCGATCCCGACAGCCCCCTGCTGCAGCGGGTGCTCATCCTCGCCGGCCAGTTGATCGGCTTCCCCCGGCACCTTTCCCAGCACCCTGGTGGCTTCGTCATTTCCGAAGCGCCCCTGGCCACGCTGGTGCCGGTGGAAAACGCCGCCATGCCCGAACGCACCCTGATCCAGTGGGACAAGGACGACCTCGATGCCGTGGGCCTGCTCAAGGTCGACATCCTCGCCCTGGGCATGCTCAGCGCCCTGCGCCGCTGCTTCGACCTGGTCGCCAACTGGCGCGGCCAGCGCTGGACCCTGGCCAGCCTGCCCCAGGAAGATGCGCCCACCTACGCCATGATCTCCCGCGCCGACACGGTGGGGGTGTTCCAGATCGAATCCCGCGCCCAGATGGCCATGCTGCCGCGACTGCGGCCACAAACCCTCTACGACCTGGTGATCGAGGTGGCCATCGTTCGCCCCGGGCCGATCCAGGGCGACATGGTGCATCCCTATCTGCGCCGCCGGAATGGCGAGGAAGAGGCCGACTATCCCCATGACGAATTGCGGCCGGCGCTGGAACGCACCCTGGGCGTGCCGCTGTTCCAGGAACAGGTGATGCAGATCGCCATGGTCGCCGCCGAATATTCGCCGGGCGAGGCCGATCAGCTGCGCCGCTCCATGGCGGCCTGGAAGCGTCATGGCGGCCTCGAACCCCATCGTCAACGCCTGCACAGCCGCATGGTCGAACGCGGCTATCGCCCGGAATTCGCCGCACGCCTCTTCGAGCAGATCAAGGGCTTCGGCAGCTACGGCTTTCCCGAATCCCATGCCGCCAGCTTCGCCCTGCTGACCTATGCCAGCTCCTGGCTCAAGTGCCACGAGCCAGCCGCCTTCGCCTGTGCCCTGGTCAACAGCTGGCCGATGGGTTTCTACAGTCCCGACCAGGTCCTCCAGGACGCCCGGCGCCACGGCATCGAGGTGCGCGCGGTGACCGTGCAGGTCAGCGACTGGGACTGCCGGCTGGAGGCGGGGACCGGCCATCAGCCGGCGATCCGCCTGGGCCTGCGCCTGGTGCAGGGGCTGGCGGAGGCGGTGGGTCGGCGCCTGGTGGCGGCACGGGGTACGCAGCCCTTTCGCGATGTCGAGGACCTCTGTCGCCGGGCCGAGCTGGATGCCCGGGCGCGCGGACAGCTGGCCGAGGCCGGTGCCCTGGCGGAGCTGGCCGGTGATCGCCACCAGGCGCGCTGGGCCATGGCCGGGGTGGAGCGCCAGCTGCCGCTGTTCGCATCGGCGGACAGCGCCCTGGAGGAACGACCAGCCCTGCCCGCGCCCAGTGTCGCGGAAAACGTCCATGCCGACTACCGCATGCTGGGCACCACCCTGGGGCCGCATCCGCTGAGTCTGCTGCGCGGCGAACTCCAGGCGCGGCGCTGTCGGGATTTCCGGCAGCTGGACGAGATCAAGCCCGGTGCCCTGGTGCGGGTAGCCGGACTGGTGCGCGGCCGACAGCGCCCGGGCACGGCCAGCGGGGTGATCTTCGTGACCCTGGAAGACGAGCACGGCATGCTCAATGTGGTGGTCTGGCGCGCGGTGGGCGAACAGCAGCGTCGATCCCTGCTGCAGGCACGGCTGCTACAGGTCGAGGGGCATCTGGAACGGGAGGCGGGGGTGCAGCACCTGATCGCCGGTCGCCTGACCGATCTGAGTCCGCTGCTCGACGAGCTCATGGTGTCGAGTCGGGATTTTCACTAGGACGGAGAGGGGAGAGGGGGAAAAGCGGAGGAGGGAGAGAGCGGGTGGAGCGGGGGACTGTCTTCCGAAGCGCTCTGGAGCGCCCGGAAGACAAGAATCGACCAACGCAGTCTTAGCTGACGGCGTCTTTCAGGCCTTTGCCGGGCTTGAAGCCGGGCAGCTTGGCAGCGGCGATCTTGATGGTGGCACCGGTCTGCGGGTTGCGGCCTTCGCGAGCAGCGCGCTCTTTTACTGCGAAAGTTCCGAAACCGACCAGGCTGACGCTGTCGCCTTGCTTCAGGGCGTCGGTCACCGCAGTGGTGAAGGCGTCCAGGGCTTTGGCAGCGGTGGCCTTGGGCAGGTCGGCAGACGCGGCAATGGCGTCGATCAGCTCAGCTTTATTCATGTAAAAACTCCATGTGTGAGTATTGGCCAGGCAGTATAGCGGCAGCTTTGCCTTGCGTAGAGCCTTTGTGAGCCTCTACGTGGCCGGTTGAAGCAGCCTTGTTGTTCGGCGCTACAGGATACGCATAGCGGGCGAAAGAGCGATAGGGTATTCGATCAAGCAGGGCCGTGAAAACCTGATCCGCACTGCATTTTCCACGCTTTACAGCCCAGCCGTCGCCTTTTTGGGCAGCGGCGATGGCCGTTTGGTTTCCTCTAGGCGCTGAACGAAAAGTCGCCGAGCGATGGTGAGGCGAGGCGAAAAACCTTGAGGAAGCGGAGTTTACGAGTGGTAAATGAGCATTCCGAAAGGTTTTTCAACGAAGCATCACCGAGCGCAGGCAGTTTTCGTACAGTGCCTAAGCTACGCGATCGGGCGATAGATGCGGCTGCAACGGCGGCGTCAGGGGCGGCAACCCATAGGCGGCGCGGGCCGCATCGCAATGGGGATTGGCTTCGCCGTTCTCCCAGGCGGCGGTGAACTCGCGGCAGGTGCTGGAACGGTTCTCGTAGACGGTGCAGCGCGTGCCGCAGCCGACCTCGCCGAGCAGGGCGGTGCAGCGTACCGGCTTCTGCTCGGTACCTTGCATGGCCACCAGATGCGGGCTGATCGCGACGGTCAGGTGGTCGGGCACCAGGCCACCGGCCGACTGGCATTCGCCCCAATAGAAAGACACGCGGAAATGGGCGCAGCAGGCGCCACAGCTGAGGCAGGGATTCTCGGTCGACATGGACGACAGCCATCGCAGAAACCGGCAGCGCCGGCGGGACAGACGGGGATTCTAGGCAAGCCCCGCGAGGCTGCGAAGCCCCTCCCAACGACCGTTCGGCGGCGACCTACGGCAGTGCTTTTCGCGGCCCGGGCGTGACCAGATGTCGCTGCAGCCAGGCGATGAACAGCCGCACCTTGGCCGGCACCAGGCGCCGATGGGGATAGAGGGCATGGATGGCGATGGCCTGGGTGTACCAGGGCGCGAACAGTCGCTCCAGGCGACCCGCCGCCAGGTCATCACCCACCAGGAAATCCGGTTGGCGAATGATGCCATGGCCGTCCAGCGCCGCCTGGTGCAGGACGCTGCCGTTGTTGGCGCGCAGCGGCCCGCTGACCTTGATCTGCAGGCGCTCGTCGTCGCGCCGGAATTCCCAGAGATCGCCGTCGCTGGCATAGCTGTAGAGCAGGCAGCGGTGCTCGCGCAACTCGGCAGGATGCTCGGGGCGACCGTGGCGCTGCAGATAGGCGGGCGCGGCGCAGATGAATAGCTCGACCGCTCCCAGGGGCTGCGCCACCAGGCTGGAATCGCTGAGGTCGCCGATGCGCACGGCCAGATCGAAGCCTTCCTCGACCAGGCGCACCTGGCGATCGCTCAGCTCCAGGTCGATGGCGACTTCGGGATATTCGTGCAGGAAACTGCTCACCAAGGGCGCAAGGTGACGCACGCCAAAGGTCAGGGGCGCACTGACCCTGAGACGCCCGCGGGGCCGTTCGTGGCCTTCCTGCAGGCGCTGTTCGAGGGCCTCCAGATCACCCAGCAGGGGCACCAGTCCTTCATGGAGGGTGCGTCCGGCTTCGGTTAGGCTCAGGGTACGGGTGGTGCGCTGCAGCAGCCGGGTACCGTAATGCCGTTCAAGGGCGGCCAGGTGCTTGGTCAGCACCGAGCGGGACAGCTCCAACCGCTCCGCCGCCGCGGTCAGGCTGCCCAGTTCGACGATCTTGACGAAGGCCTGCAGAGCTTTCAGGGTATCCAAGGATTGTTTCCATAACGTGCACAGTTCATTCCCAGCGTGCACCTTTATTCGCGTCTTGGAAACAGGACAATGGGGTCATCTTTCCTCAGTTCGAGAATCAGCATGACCGACCGTACCTCTTCCTATGCTCCTCTGTTGCTGCGCCTGGCCCTGGGCGCCATGTTCCTGGCCCATGGCCTGACCAAGCTGCTGGTGTTCACCCTGCCGGGCACGGCGGGTTTCTTCGCCTCGGTGGGCTTTCCCGGCTGGCTGGCCTATCCGGTCACCTTCTTCGAGCTGGGCGCCGGCGTGCTGCTGATCCTGGGCGCCTGGGTGCGTCCGGTCGCGGCAGTCGCCGCCGTCCAACTGTTCGCGGCGGCGACGGTCCATTTCGGCAACGGCTGGTCCTTTTCCAATCCCCACGGTGGCTGGGAATATCCGGTCTTTCTCGCCGTGACCGCTGCCGCCCTGGCGCTGCTGGGCGCGGGCCAGCTCTCCTGGGATGCACGCAAGCGCTCCTGAATCCTGCTCGAGAGGTCGCCACCATGTCGCTTCCCACCCTGTTCGTTTCCCACGGCTCGCCCATGGAGGCGCTCGACGCCGGTGCGGCGGGAGCGGCCTGGCGCGCCCTGGGGCAGTCGCTGCCGACCCCGGCCGCCATCGTCGTGGTCTCGGCGCACTTCGACACCCGGATACCGGTATTCGGCAACGCCACGCGGCCGGCCACCGTCCATGACTTCTACGGCTTTCCCGAGGCCCTCTATCAGCTGGAATATCCCGCACCTGGCGCTCCGACCCTGGCCGAGCAGCTGGCCCAGGGCCTACGCGAGCAGGGCTGGGAGGCCGAGACGGGCGAGCAGGGGCTGGATCATGGCGCCTGGGTGCCCTTGCGCTATCTCTATCCCGACGCGCAAATTCCTGTGGTGCCGCTGTCGATGAGCGCCGCCCGTGGACCGGACTATCACTTTGCCCTGGGCCGGGCACTGGCCAGGGTGCTACCGGCGGATACCCTGCTGATCGGTTCGGGCAGCCTGACCCACAACCTCGGTGACTTCCGCCGTGGCGGCGCCGAGTCTCCCGGCTATGTGCGGGACTTCCAGCACTGGATCCAGAGCCGCCTGCGCGAGCGGGATCTGGACGCCTTGCTCGACTACCGGCGTCAGGCGCCGCAGGCCCGTCAGGCCCATCCCACCGACGAGCACCTGTTGCCGCTGTTCGTCGCCCTGGGCGCGGCCGATCCCGAGGGCACCTTCAGCGTCCATCACGATGGCATCGCCCATCGCATCCTGGCCATGGACCTCTACGGCTTCTCCCGCCACTAGCGCCCTGACGACAAAAAGCCCGGATCGATTGACGGATCCGGGCTTTTTGCTATGTCAAAACGACGTTCGATCAGCCAAACAACTCGGGTCCATACCCCCACATCAGCACCGTGGTGGCCATCAGCACCTCCAGCACCAGCACCCCGATGGCCAGGGTGGAGCCGGACATGATGAAGCCTTCCCGCTGATCGATATTGAGGAAGGAGGGGATGCCGGTATAGAGCAGGTAGGCCGAATAGGCCAGGCCGACGATCCCGGCGATGGCGCACAGCCACACCAGCGGATAGAAGCCCACCAGGCCGCTCAGCAGCATGGGCGTGGCCACGTAGCCGGCGAACAGGATGCAGCGGTTGGCGCTGGGCCGATCCGGATAGCGCCGCGCCAGCCAGTGGATCACGTGCCCCATGGCCACCACCGCCGCCATGATCAGCGCATAGCTGATGACCGCCAGAACCACCGCCGTAGGCAGGTCCAGCACATGGGCCTCACCGCCACCGAAGCGCCAGCCGAAGGTCGTGGTACCCACGAGGGAAGCGACGACGGGAATGGCCGCCAGGAAGGCGACATGATGGGCAAAGAAGTGCCCGACCGTTTCCCCTTCGCGACGAATCTGCTGCCACTCGCGATCGGGATGGGCCAGCAGGCCCCAGACATGATTGATCATGATCCTGCTCCTCACCCGCTGTGGTCGCCGCAAGCGGGCCTCTGTGGATGGCGAACGCTGGGTACAACGCGACTGGCGACTACCTTAGGAGTATAGAAGAGCTCTGGAATGCGTCATGCGAGCCGACGAAGGGCAGCCTGCCTGGAAACGAAGCGACCAATGGTCAAGGGGCACCACCCTGGTGCGTTTCTGGGCCCCTGGCAAGCGGGCAACGCCCGGGCGGCAATACTTGACCACTTGGTCAGGAAATTGCTTGCCCAAGGCATCTGTTACCGGTCAACGAGGTCCGTCATGCCATCTCTCGACATCATCATCGCCGGCGCCGGCATGGGCGGTCTCACCGCCGCCCTGGCGCTGCAACAGGCCGGCCACCGGGTCCGCCTGTTCGAGCGCGCGCAGGATCTGGCCCCCATCGGCGCGGCCATCTCCATCTGGCCCAACGGCGTCAAGGTGCTGGAGCAGCTGGGGCTCGGGTCCGCCATCGCCGCGGTCAGCGGCGACATGCAGACCATGAGCTACCGTGACCATGAGGGACAGTTGCTTACCCGGTTCAGCCTGCTGCCACTCTATGAGGCCGTGGGCCGACCGGCACGCCCCATCGCCCGCGCCCACCTGCAGCGCCTCCTGCTCGAAGCGGTAGGCACCGAGCACGTGACCCTGGGCGTCGGCTGCGAGGGCTTCGAGCAGGATACGGCCGGGGTGACCGTGCTGCTCGGCGATGGTCGGCGCGAACGGGCCGACCTGCTGATCGCCGCCGATGGCACCCACTCGCGCCTGCGGGAGCGGGTGGTGGGCCAGGCCATCACCCGCGAGTATTGCGGCTACGTGAACTGGAACGGGCGGGTAAAGATCGCGCCGGATCTGGCCGAGGCCCAGGACTGGGCGCAATTCGTCGGGGCGCATCAGCGGGTCTCGCTAATGCCCATGGGCGGCGATGAGTTCTATTTCTTCTTCGACGTGCCCCTGCCCAAGGGCACGCCCAACGACCGCAGCCGTTACCGCGCGGAATTGGCCGAGCACTTCGCCGGCTGGGCGCCGCCGGTGCAGCGCCTGATCGAGCGGCTGGACCCCCAGGGTGTGGCCCGGGTGGAGATCCACGATACCCGGCCGTTGCCGACCCTGGTGCAGGGGCGGGTGGCGCTCCTGGGTGATTCCGCCCATGCCATGGCCCCGGACCTGGGACAGGGCGGTTGCCAGGCCATGGAGGATGCCTGGGTGCTGGCGCGCTGTCTGGACGCCGAACAGGATCCCCTGGCCGCGCTGCAGGCCTATCAGGCCGCGCGGCTGGAGCGGGTGGCCGGCATCGTCGAGCGGGCGCGCAAACGCTGCGAGATCACCCACGGGCATGAGCCCCTGGCCACCCAGGCCTGGTACGCCGAGCTGGCCCGGGAAACCGGCGACACGGTGATCGCCGGCCTGCGCAAGACCGCCGAGGGCGGTCCGCTGTGAAATAGCTCTGGGCCGCGGGGACGAATGGCAGTGCCGGGGGTCGAAAGGCCCACGTCCTCGTCGGAGAGTTAGCCCATGCGCCTGCGTCTCGCCCTGACCCTTGCTAGCCTTGCCATCACCCCGCTGGCCTTTGCCGCCGATGGCGGCTGTCCCTATCCGCAGACGGTGAAGTTCGCCGGCCCCAACTGGGAGAGCGGCATGTTCACCACCGAGGTGCTGCGCCTGCTGGTGGAAAAGGGCTATGGCTGCCAGACCGACAGCGTGCCGGGCAACACCGTGACCCTGGAAAACGCCCTGGCGCAAAACGACATCCAGGTCACTGGCGAGCAGTGGGCCGGGCGCAGTCCGGCCTGGCGCGCGGCGGAAAAGGCCGGCAAGGTCTTTGCCGTCGGCGAGACGGTCAAGGGCGCCACCGAAGGCTGGTGGGTACCGGAATACCTGGTCAAGGGCGACCCCGCGCGGGGCATCCAGGCCAAGGCGCCGGACCTCAAGAGCGTCGCCGATCTGCCGCGCTACAAGGAGCTGTTCCGTGATCCGGAAGAGCCTGGCAAGGGCCGCTTCCTCAACTGTCCGACCGGCTGGACCTGCGAGATCGTCAACAGCCAGAAGCTCAAGGCCTACAAGCTGACCGACAGCTACACCAACTTCCGCACCGGTACCGGTCCCGCGCTGGATGCTGCCATCGCCACCGCCATGCGCCGTGGCGAGCCGGTGCTCTTCTACTATTGGTCGCCGACCCCGTTGATGGGCCGCTACAAGCTGGTCCAGCTGGAAGAGCCGCCCTTCAGCGAAAAGGCCTGGGAGACCCTGTCGGATCCGAAGAATCCCGATCCCCTGCCGTCGCGCTCGCTGCCGGCCAAGATCACCATCGGCGTCTCCCGCGACCTGCACGACAAGGCACCGGCCCTGGTGGCGCTGTTCGAGAAGGTCGAATTCCCCCTCGACCAGTTCAACGGCATCCTCGCCGGCATGGCCGAGAAACGCGAAGACGCCCAGGTGGTGGCCAAGCGTTTCCTCAAGGAGCATCCGGAGGTCTGGACGACCTGGCTGCCGGCGGAAAACGCCGAACGGGTAAAGGCGGCGCTCTGAGTGCGGTGATAGGGGATAATGGCGGTTTTCCTTGCTGGAGCCGCCCATGACCGTCGCCGCCCTTACCATGTACGTCGAGCCTGCCGAGGTGCGCGACGCCTATCGCCAGCTGGCCGAAGCCGTGGCGCTGCGCCTGGGCGAGACGCTCGACCCCGCGCCCGAGGACCTGCCGGCGCTCTGGACGCATCCCGAGCTGCTGCTGGCGCAGACCTGCGGCTATCCCTGGGCCACCCGCCTGCGCGGCCAGGTGCGCCTGGTGGCGGCGCCGCGCTATCGCTTCGCGGGCTGCCAGGCGGCCGAGCACTGCGCCTTCATCCTGGTGCCCGAGACGCTGGAGGCGACCAGCCTGGCCGATCTGCGCGGCAAGCGCGTGGCGCTCAACGGCCTGGATTCCAACACCGGCATGAATCTGCTGCGCCACGCCGTGGCGCCCCTGGCGGAGCGGGCCCGCTTCTTTGGCGAGATGATCGTCAGCGAGAGCCATGCCAACAGCCTGGCGCTGTTGCAGCAGGGTCATGCCGATGTGGCCTCGGTGGATGCCGTGACCTACGGCTACCTGCGCGCCCAACCCGAGCGGGTCGCCGGCCTGCGCCTGCTGCAACGCACCCGCCCCAGTCCGACGCTGCCCTTCATCACCGCCGCCAGTCGTTCGGATGCGGACGTGGAAGCCCTGCGCGCCGCCCTGAACGACAGCCTGGCCGCCGATCCTGCGCTGGCCGACGTCCTGGCCATCGAGGGTGTCACGGCGGTGGATGAGACGACCTATCTACCGCTGCTGGACTGGCGGCGAGAAGCGGTGGAGCAGGGTTATCCGGTGATTGCCTAGGTTGGTTGAGACGGCCCTGTCGTCGCAACCAACCTGAAGGATTCGGCCCTGGCATTGTTGCCGTTGCGCTCTGATCAATCGCGGCCATGGCGGTCCGCCGATGCGGCCGCTCCTACGGACGCCAGCCCTCTGTAGGAGCGGCCCATGGCCGCGATGAGTAGCCGCTAACGGGTACGCGCGTAGGTTGTTTGCAACGGCTCCATCATCGAAACCCAACACGGGGGAGCTGCCTGGCCACTGTTGGGCTTCGCTGCGCTCAACCCAACCTACGGTGTCCCTGCCTGCAACCGCTTGAACTCCACCAAATCATGACTGCAGAACAGCGTCAGCCCCAAGTCCTGGCGCAGGGAAAGTTCGCGCAGGCGGGCCTGGTTGTCCAGGCGGCTGGCGCGGTCGGCTTCCATCAGTCGCTGGTAGAACCTCAGCCCCGGCGTGCAGTGGCGTTCGGGCTGACGCATCTCGTCGCGGTAGAAATAGGCATCGCCGGCGTGCAGCAACCAGCCCCCGTCGTGCTGGACGGCGATGCCGGCATGGCCCGGGGTGTGGCCGGGCAGGGGGATCATCAGAATTTCCGGCGGCAGGCCGGGCAGGTCGCGCACGCTGGCGAAGCCGTGCCAGGCCTCGCCCCGGGGCTCGTGGAAATGCCAATGGCGGATGCCTTGCCACTGCGCCGGACTGTAGCGGCGCCGACCGATGAAGCCGTGGCGCTGGCGCTGCGCATCCCACTCCCGCTGCAGCACGTGGACCTGGGCCTGGGGAAAGTCGTCCAGGCCGCCGGCGTGGTCGAAATCCAGGTGGGTCAGCACGATATGGCGGACATCGCCCGGACGAAAACCCAGGCGGCGGAGCTGCGCCAGGGCGCTGAGTTCGGGATCGTACTGGATGCGATTCATCAGCCGGAAGAAGGGGCTCAGGCGCCGGCCGCGCTCCCGCAGATCGGCTTCGCCAAAGCCGGTATCCACCAGCACCAGACCGTCCCGGTCGGTTTCCACCAGCAGGCAGTGACAGGCGAGGTGGGCGGCGAGTCCGCGGCTGAAGCCGTCGTACAGCGCCCCGCCCAGGGGGCACATGCAGCCGCAGTTGAGGTGATGGATACGCATGCTCGGCTCCGCGAAGGTGACCTCCGGTAGAAGAGGCGCGCGTGGGCAAAGTTCGAGCGCAGCGGCCATTCGCGCGGGTTTCGCAGCCAGTGAAGAGAGATCGACGGACCCGGGTGGCGACGATCGATCGACCGGAGCAGGCTCCCGGATTCAGCAGCGCCGAGGCGGGTAACGGCAGTGCCAGGGCCTCTGGCTGAACCCTGAGCCATTGGCGCTGACCAAGATAGGATCGCCAGCGGACCGGCTCTGCCGCCCTGGCCCTCCCAGTGCAGACGGAGCCACCCATGCCCACAGCCTTTCCTCGCCGTTCCCTCCTGGCCGCCGGCCTTTCCCTTGGCCTGCTCGCCGCCGGTACCGCCCAAGCCGACAGCTGGTGCGCCAGCAAGCCGGTCAAGTTCGCCGGGGTGAACTGGGAGAGCGGCATGCTGCTCACCGAACTGATGGGCTTCGTCCTGCAGCACGGCTACGACTGCAAGGTGGATAGCATCCCGGGCAACTCCATCACCCTGGAGCAGGCCCTGGGCAACAACGACATCCAGGTGTTCGCCGAGGAGTGGATCGGCCGCAGCGAGGCCTGGAACAAGGCCGCCGCGGCCGGCAAGGTGGTCGGCGTGGGCGCGCCCATCGAAGGCGCCACCGAAGGCTGGTACGTGCCGCGCTATCTGGTGGAAGGCGAGGGCGCCAAGGCGCCCAAGCTGAAGAGCATCGCCGACCTGGGCCAGTACGCCGAGCTTTTCCGCGATCCGGAAGAGCCGGGCAAGGGCCGCTTCTACAACTGCCCGGCCGGCTGGACCTGCGAGCTGGAAAACACCCAGATGCTGCAGAGCTACGGCCTGAGCGACAAGTACACCAACTTCCGCCCCGGCACCGGTCCGGCGCTGGATGCGGCCATCGTCTCGGCCACCAAGCGCAAGCAGCCGATCCTCACCTACTACTGGTCGCCAACGCCCCTGCTGGGTCGGGTCGACATGGTCCAGCTCAAGCCGCGCGACGGCGAAGCCAAGCGCATCCAGGTGCAGGCAGGCCTGTCCAAGCCTTTCCACGATGGCGCCCCCGAACTGGTGGACGTGCTGAGTCGGGTCAATGTGCCCATCGAACTGCTCAACCGCACCCTGGCCGAGCAGGCCGAAACCAAGCAGGACGCCCCCGCCGCCGCCAAGGCGCTGCTCAAGGCCCATCCGGAACTCTGGCAGGCCTGGGTGACCGACGCCGCGGCGCGCAGCAAGATCCAGGCGGCGCTCTAGGATGTTTCCCGAAGGCCTGACCTTTTCCTTCGCCGACGCCGTCAATCGTGGCGTCGACTGGCTGGTGACGCGCTACGGCGACGTCTTCCGAACCATCTCCGACACCCTGCTGCAGGCCATCGTCTGGCTCGAGGGCCTGCTGCGCGGCACCCCCTGGTGGGCGCTGTTGCTGATCGTCGCGGCCCTGGCCGCCCACGCCACCCGCCGGGTGGTGCCGACGCTACTGATCACCGGCCTGTTGTTCCTGGTCGGCGCCCTGGGGCTGTGGGACAAGCTGATGCAGACCCTGGCCCTGGTTCTGGTGGCCACCGCCATCGCGGTCATCATCGGTGTGCCCCTGGGCATCCTCTGCGCCCGTAGCGCCCGCCTGCGCCTAGTGCTGATGCCGCTCTTGGACATCATGCAGACCATGCCCAGCTTCGTGTACCTGATCCCGGTGCTGATGCTGTTCGGCCTGGGCAAGGTGCCGGCGATCTTCGCCACGGTGATCTACGCCGCGCCACCGCTGATCCGCCTCACCGATCTGGGCATCCGCCAGGTCGATCGCGAGGTCATGGAAGCGGTCAACGCCTTTGGCGCCAGTCGCTGGCAGCAGCTGTTCGGCGTGCAGCTGCCGCTGGCGCTGCCGAGCATCATGGCCGGCATCAACCAGACCACCATGATGGCGCTGTCCATGGTGGTGATCGCCTCCATGATCGGCGCCCGCGGCCTCGGTGAAGAGGTGCTCGTGGGCATCCAGACCCTGGACGTGGGCAAGGGCCTGCAGGCGGGCCTGGCCATCGTCATCCTCGCCGTGGTCATCGACCGCATCACCCAGGCCTATGGCCGCCAGCGCCATGAGGTGGAGCGATGAAGATCGTCGTCGAGCGGGTCTCCAAGATCTTCGGCAAGCGCGAACAGGCGGCCCTGGCGCTGCTGCGCGAGGGGCACGACAAGGCCGAGATCCTCGCCCGCACCGGTTGCGTGGTGGGGGTGGACGATCTGTCCCTGGAAATCGCCGAGGGCGAGATCTTCGTCATCATGGGCCTTTCCGGTTCCGGCAAATCGACCCTGGTGCGCCACCTCAACCGGCTGATCGATCCCAGCAGCGGGCGCATCCTCATCGATGGCCAGGACATCCTCCAGCTGCCGCTGCCGGCGCTGCGCGAATTGCGCCGCCAGCGTATCAGCATGGTGTTCCAGAGCTTCGGCCTGCTGCCCCATCGGCGAGTGCTGGACAACGTCGCCTACGGCCTCAAGGTGCGCGGCGAGCCCAAGGCGGTCTGCCGCGAACGGGCGCTGCACTGGCTGGAGGTGGTGGGTCTGGCCGGCTACGAGCGCAAATGGCCGCACCAGCTCTCCGGCGGCATGCGCCAGCGCGTCGGCCTTGCCCGCGCCCTGGCGGCCGATACCGAGATCATCCTGATGGACGAGGCCTTTTCCGCCCTCGATCCACTGATCCGCGCCGAGATGCAGGAGCAACTGCTGGAGCTGCAACAGCGCCTGCACAAGACCATCGTCTTCATCACCCATGACCTGGACGAGGCCCTGCGCCTGGGCAATCGCATCGCCATCCTGCGTGACGGTCGGCTGGTGCAGGTGGGCACCCCGGCGGACATCCTCGGCCAGCCGGCCGACGACTATGTGGCGCGCTTCGTTCAGCGGCGTACCGCTGCGACAGTTTGAAACAATTGCGGCAGAGGCCTTCACGAGCATTTCACAGATGCGAGGCTCTGATGGTGAGACCTGCGGCCTGACCCTGTCAGGCCTTTCTCTTCCCACTGGAACCGCGCCGCAATGGACTATCTGCTACAACTCGCCGCCGACCCGACCGTCTGGGCTGCTCTCGCCACCTTGATCGTGATGGAAGTGGTGCTGGGCATCGACAACCTCATCTTCATCTCCATCCTGACCAACAAGCTGCCCGCGCACCAACAGCAGAAGGGCCGCCGCATCGGCATCAGCCTGGCGCTGATCCTGCGCCTGGGTCTGCTCGGTACCGTGGCCTGGATCGTCCAGCTCACCGAGCCCATCATCGAGGTGTTCGGCAAGAGCTTTTCCTGGAAGGACCTGATCCTCATCGCCGGTGGCCTGTTCCTGCTGTGGAAGGCGACCAAGGAGATCCACCACAACGTCGATCCCGAGCCCGACAGCGCCCTGAGCAAGGGCGGCGAGACGGCGACCCTGGCCTTCGGTTCGGCCATCGTGCAGATCCTCCTGCTGGACCTGGTGTTCTCGGTGGACAGCATCATCACCGCCGTCGGCATGACCGAGCACCTGCCGGTGATGGTGATCGCGGTGGTGGTGGCGGTGACCGTCATGTTGCTGGCGGCCGACCCCCTGGCCAGGTTCATCAACGACAACCCCACCGTCGTGATGCTGGCGCTGGGCTTCCTGATCATGATCGGCATGACCCTGATCGCCGAAGGTTTCGGCGCCCATGTGCCCAAGGGCTACATCTATGCGGCCATGGCCTTCTCGGCGCTGATCGAGGGCCTGAACATGCTGTCGCGGCGGGCCAAGCGTCGCCAGCAGGCTGCCGGCAAGTGAGGGCAGGGCGTGTCGGAAAAGGCCTTGTTACATTCCGGCACGCCTATTGCTAACAATTACTGGAAAGTCTAGGCACTATCGGTCAAGACCTTTGTCATAGCAGCGTCACACGTGAGGTTTACAACTGAAGTCATGAACATACAAGCCCAAGCCCAGAACGCCATGCATGCCCTCAGCGCCGCTTTCGCGCCGATGAGCTGCGTCATCGACGCGCCCAGCAAGCGTGGTTTTTCCTTCATCGTCGTCAACGAGCATGGCGTGGCCAAGCACACCCGCCGGATCTACCGCGACGAATACAGCAACCCGAGCCGCCTGCAGGCCATCATCGACAGCACCCGCCTGGCCATCGCCGGCTGAGATTCAGCCGGCTTCCGCTCCACCCCTCCCGCTTTACCGTCTGCGCCCCACCCGAGCTACGGGTGTACCGGCGGCAGATAGGCCAACGTTCCCCCCAACAGCCATAGCAGCACCAGCACCAGGGGTGCATGGACCAGCAGCTGTACGAAGGAAAAGCCGACCAGGTCGCGCGCCTTCAGCCCCAGCACGCCCAGCAGCGGCAGCATGTAGAAGGGATTGATCAGATTCGGCAATGCCTCGGCGGCGTTGTAGATCTGCACGGCCCAGCCCAGGTGATACTGCAGGTCGTTGGCCACCTGCATGACGTAGGGCGCCTCGATGATCCACTTGCCCCCGCCCGAGGGGATGAAGAACCCCAGCAGCGCCGAGTAGACGCCCATCAGCAGGGCGAAGGTGTCGTGGGTGGCGATCTGGGTGAAAAATGCTGCGATATGGTGCGCCAGGGTCTGGCCATCGGCGCCATTGACCTTGGTCAGGATGGCGGCGATGGAGCCGTACAGCGGAAACTGGATCAGCACCCCGGTGGTGGCCGGCACGGCGCGGGCCACGGCGTCGAGGAAATGCCGCGGCCGCCAGTGCAGCAGGGCGCCCAGGGAGATGAACAGCAGGTTGTAGGTGTTCAGCCCGGAAATGGCCTCGATGGCCGGCTTGCTGGCGAATTCCTGCACCAGCCAGCCCGCGGCCAGGAGCACCAGCAGGATGATCAGGATCGGGCTGTATTCCAGCCATTCGCCTGGACGGGTCGGCGTAGCGGCCGGCTTGGGCGCCGGGGTGACGTCGACGCCACAGGCACGGGCATCGCGCGCACTGTCCGGTCCGGGCGCGGTGACATAGGCGATCACCGCCGAGACCACCAGCAGCACCAGCAGCAGGGCGCCGGATTGCCAAAGGAACAGCGTCTGGCTGAAGGGAATCACCCCGGTGATGGCGAGGATCGAGGGCGGCAGGCTGGCCGGATTGGCCTGCAGCTGCGCCGCCGACGACGACAGCCCCAGCGCCCAGACCGCGCCCAGGCCCAGGTAGGCCGCGGCGCCGGCGGCGCGATAGTCCATCTTGAGTTCTTCGCGGCGGGCCAGGGCGCGCACCAGCAGGCCGCCGAACACCAGGCTCAGGCCCCAGTTGAGCAGGGAGGCGAGCATGGCCACCAGGGCCACCCAGCACACCGCGCCACGTCCGGTACGGGGCACCCGCGCCAGGCGCTCGATCAGGCGCCCGGCCGGACCGGAACTGGCCACCACATAGCCGCCGATGACCACGAAGGCCATCTGCATGGTGAAGGGAATCAGACTCCAGAAACCGTCGCCAAAGGCCTTGGCGGTCTTGGCCGCCGGCGCGCCCATGCCGAGGGCGGTCAGGGCCACCACGGCCACGGCGAGCACGGCGAACACCCAGGAATCGGGAAACCAGCGCTCGGCCCAGTTGGAACAGGCCAGGGCGAACCGCGCGCTGCGCGAATCGCGGGAGGGGGTTGAACTCATGGGAGATCCTTTTGTTGTTGTTTTTCAGGGGAACATCAGGCGTAGCGTGGAAAACGGCGCAGCCTTTTCCACGCGGTTGGGGTCATATCGCGGCCATGGCGGTCCGCCGATGCGGCCGCTCCTACAGTGTGTCCGTATCTGTAGGAGCGGCCCACGGCCGCGATAGGGACTAGCGCCGCTCCACCGCCAGGGCCACACCTTGGCCCCCGCCGATGCACAGGGTCGCCAGGCCCCGCCGACCGTCCCGTCGACGCAACTCGTGCAGCAGCGTCACCAGCACCCGGCACCCCGAGGCGCCGATGGGGTGGCCCAGGGCGATGGCACCGCCATTGACGTTGACCTTGTCATCATCCCAACCCAGCTCCTGGCCCACGGCCAGGGCCTGGGCGGCGAAGGCTTCGTTTGCCTCGATCAGGTCCAGGTCGCTCAGCTGCCAGCCGGCCTTTTCCAGGGTCTTGCGGGTGGCCGAGACCGGGCCGATGCCCATGATCGCCGGGTCCACCCCGGCGCTGGCATAGGCGGCGATATGGGCCAGCGGCATCAGGCCAAGGGCGGCGGCCCTGGTCGCGCTCATCACCAGCACCGCGGCAGCGCCGTCGTTGAGGCTGGAGGCGTTGCCGGCGGTGACGCTGCCGTCCTTGGCGAAAGCCGGGCGCAACCGGGCCAGGCCCTCGGCGGTGGTATCGGCGCGGATGCCTTCGTCGGTGTCGAACAGCAGCGGCTCGCCCTTGCGCTGGGGGATGGCCACCGGGGTGATCTCCTCGCGGAAACGCCCGGATTCCACCGCCGCCGCGGCGCGCTGCTGGGAGCGGGCGGCGAAGGCATCCTGGGCCTCGCGGCTGATCTGGTACTGCTGCACCAGATTCTCCGCGGTTTGGCCCATGTGGTAGTCGTTGAAGGCATCCCACAGCCCGTCGCTGATCATGGAATCGACCAGCTCGGCATGCCCCAGGCGCAGGCCGCTGCGCACCTTGGGCAGCACATAGGGCGCAAGGCTCATGTTTTCCATGCCACCGGCGATGACGATCTCGGCGTCGCCGCAACGGATCGCCTGGACGGCCAGTTGCACCGCCTTGAGGCCGGAGCCGCAGACCTTGTTCAGGGTCAGGGCTGGCACCTCGTGGGGTAGGCCGGCCTTGACCGCCGCCTGGCGGGCGGGATTCTGGCCGGCGCCGGCGGTGAGCACCTGGCCGAGAATGACTTCATCCACCTCGGCCGGTGCCACGCCGGTTTGCGCCAGCAGGGCGCGGATGACCGTGGCGCCGAGCTCCACCGCGGGTACGTTGGCCAGGGAGCCCTGGAAACTGCCGACCGCGGTGCGGGTGGCGGCGACGATGACGACGTCTTGCATGTTCAGGGTCTCCTCTAGACCTGGATGGGGGCACCGGTGGCGGCGCGCAGTTCATCGAGGCTGACGCCTTCGGCCAGTTCCACCAGCTTGAGGCCGCCTTCGGTCACCTCCAGCACGGCCAGGTCGGTGATGATCAGGTCGACCACGCCGACGCCCGTCAGCGGCAGGTCGCAGGCCGGCAGGATCTTGTGGGCACCCTTGGCGGTGTGCTCCATCAGCACCACCACGCGCTGCACGCCGGCCACCAGGTCCATGGCGCCGCCCATGCCCTTGACCATCTTGCCGGGGATCATCCAGTTGGCCAGATCGCCTTGTTCCGACACCTGCATGGCGCCGAGGATGGCGAGGTTCACGTGGCCGCCGCGGATCATGCCGAAGCTCGCGGCGCTGTCGAAATAGCTGCTGCCAGGCAGGGCGGTGACGGTCTGCTTGCCGGCGTTGATCAGGTCCGGATCGACCGTCTCGGCGGTGGGGAAGGGACCGATGCCGAGCAGGCCGTTTTCCGACTGCAGCCAGACGTCCATGCCGGCGGGGATATAGTTGGCGACGAGGGTCGGCAAGCCGATGCCGAGGTTGACGTAGAAGCCGTCCTGCAGCTCCCGGGCGGCGCGTTGCGCCATCTGTTCGCGGTTCCAGGCCATCTTACTTCTCCTCGCTCAGGGTGCGTTTCTCGATACGTTTCTCGGGGCTGGCGTTGACCACCAGGCGCTGCACGAAGATGCCGGGCAGGTGGATCTGGTCGGGATCCAGCTCGCCGACCTCCACCAGCTCTTCCACCTCGGCCACGCAGACGCGACCGGCCATGGCGCACAGCGGATTGAAGTTGCGCGCGGTCTTGTTGAAGACCAGATTGCCGGCCTTGTCGGCGCGCTGCGCCTTGACCAGGGCCACGTCGGCGGTCAGCGCCAGCTCCATGACATGGGGCTGGCCATTGAAGTCGCGGACCTCCTTGCCCTCGGCCACCAGGGTGCCGTAGCCGGTGCGGGTATAGAACGCCGGGATGCCCGCGCCACCGGCGCGCAGCTTCTCGGCCAGGGTGCCCTGGGGGGTGAATTCCAGCTCCAGTTCGCCGGCCAGGTACTGGCGCTCGAATTCCTTGTTCTCGCCCACGTAGGAGGAAATCATCTTGCGGATCTGCCGGGTCTCCAGCAGCTGGCCGAGGCCGAAGCCGTCCACCCCGGCGTTGTTGCTGATGGCGGTCAGTTCGCGGGCGCCGGTGTCTCTCAGGGCGGCGATCAGCGCCTCGGGAATGCCGCAGAGGCCGAAGCCGCCCACGGCCAGGGTGATGCCGTCGCTGACCAGCCCGTCTAGGGCAGCCGCGGCGTTGGGATAGAGCTTGTTCATTATGGAGATCCTCTTGTCGTTATTGGGCGGTCCAGCCGCCGTCCATGGTCCAGGCGGCGCCCCGTACCTGAGCAGCGGCCTGGCTGCACAGGAACAGCGCCAGTTCGCCCAACTGGTCGGTGGTGACGAATTCCTGCGACGGCTGCTTTTCGCTGAGCAGGTCGCGCCGCGCCTGGTCCGGATCACTGCCACGGCTGTCCAGCTGCTGCTGGATCAGCGGGGTGAGCACGAAACCCGGGCAGAGGGCGTTACAGGTGATGCCGGTGCGGGCGGTCTCCAGGGCGGTGACCCTGGTCAGGCCCACCACGCCATGCTTGGCGGCCACATAGGCGGCCTTGCCGGTGGAGGCCACCAGGCCATGCACTGAAGAGATGTTGATGATGCGACCCCAGTCGCGCTCGCGCATGCCCGGCAGCGCCAGGCGGGTGGTGTGGAACACCGCCGAGAGATTGAGCGCGATCACCGCGTCCCAGCGTTCCACCGGAAAGTCTTCCACCGGCGCCACGTGCTGGATGCCGGCGTTGTTGACCAGGATGTCCACGCCGCCGAAGTCGCGCTGGGCGTAGGCGAAGAGCTCTTCGATCTCCTCCGGCCTGGACAGGTCGGCGCCGTGGAAGCCACTGCGGCCGGTCAGGCTGGCCTGGGCCGCAGCGGGATCGCCGAAGCCGTTGAGGATGAGGGTGGCGCCAGCGGCGGCCAGGCGCTGGGCGATGCCCAGGCCGATGCCGCTGGTGGAGCCGGTGACCAGGGCGGTCTTGCCGGTGAGGTCCATGGCTGTCTCCTTAGACGAGGCCGGTCAGGTAGTAGAGGGCGATGACGAAGAACACCGCCACGGTCTTGATCAGGGTGATCTTGAACACGCCGCCATAGGCTTCGCGGTGGGTCAGGCCGGTCACCGCCAGCAGGGTGATGACCGCGCCGTTGTGCGGCAGGGTGTCCATGCCGCCGCTGGCCATGGCCGCCACCCGGTGCAGCACCTCCAGGGGGATGCCGGCCGCGTTGGCGGCGGCGATGAAGGTGTCGCTCATGGCGGCCAGGGCGATGCTCATGCCACCGGACGCCGAGCCGGTGATGCCGGCCAGCAGGGTCACGCTGACGGCTTCGTTGATCAGCGGATCGGGGATGGCCTTGAGGCCCTGGGCGAACAGCACGAAGCCGGGCAGGGCGGCGATCACCGCGCCGAAGCCGTATTCCGAGGCCGTGTTCATCCCGGCCAGCAGGGCACCGGAGACGGCGGTCTTGCTGCCTTCCGCCAAACGTCCGCGGATGGCGCCGAAGCCGGTCGCCAGCACCAGCAGGATGCCCGCCAGCAGCGCGCCTTCCACCGCCCAGATGCCGGTCAGCTTGGCGACTTCCTGGGTCACCGGTTTGGCCATGCCGGGCAGGGCCAGGTTATGGGTGGCGCCGTACCAGTCGGGAATCCAGCGGGTCAGCAGCAGGTTGAGCACGCCCACCAGCACCAGCGGCGCCAGGGCCAGCCAGGGATTGGGCAGCGGCAGGTCGGCGGCGGTCTCGGGTTCGTTGCGCAGCGGTACGCTGGCATAGCCTTCGCCACTGTTGCGCGCCTTGCGGCGAGCGCTGCCGAGGTAGGCCAGGCCCACGGCGATGACGAACAGCGATCCGGCCAGGCCCAGCCAGGGCGCGGCCCAGGCGGTGGTCTGGAAGAAGCTGGTGGGGATGATGTTCTGGATCTGCGGCGTGCCGGGCAGAGCGTCCATGGTGAAGGAGAAGGCGCCCAGGGCGATGGTCGCCGGGATCAGCCGCTTGGGGATGTCGCTCTGGCGAAACATCTCCGCGGCGAAGGGATAGACGGCGAAGACCACCACGAACAGCGAGACGCCGCCATAGGTGAGCAGGGCGCAGACCGCGACGATCACCGGGATGGCCCGCTCGCGACCGAGCAGACGAATGGCCGCGGCGACGATGGCACGGGAAAAGCCCGACAGCTCGATCAGCTTGCCGAACAGGGCGCCCAGCATGAACACCGGGAAATAGAGTTTGAGAAAGCCCACCATCTTGTCCATGAACACCCCGGTGAAGGCGGGCGCCACGGCGGACGGGTCGGTGAGCAGCACGGCGCCGAGGGCGGCGAGAGGGGCGAAGAGGATGACACTGAAACCCCGGTAGGCGGCGAACATCAGCAGCGCCAGGGCGGCGAGTGCGATCAGGACACTCATGGCTTCTCCTAGAGCTTCGCCTGGGGCGAAGCGGTTCTTGTTGTTATAGGGCGATGCAGAGATCGCCCGAAAGCAGGAGCCAGAACCGTGCCAGATTCATAGGTTATTGTTTTGTATGGATTTTTATTTTGATCGCTGCCAATTACCGCCATTTTGTCTCAAAAGCTGGACCCCGTAGGTTGGCTTGAGCGCAGCGAAGCCCAACAACGGCCCGACGCCGGCCATATTGGGCTTCGACGATAGAGCAATCTCAATCCAACCTACGGCAAGGATCTTGTAGGAGCGGCCCATGGCCGCGATAGATCGTCAATCGCGGCCATGGGCCGCTCCTACAGGCTTTGTCTCTATATATGGATCTGTCTCATATTCGAGACATAAGCCCCAGCGCCACCAGCTTCTTGTATAGCGTAGAACGCCCCAACCCAAGGCGCCGGGCGGCTTCGTCTACCTTGCCGCCGCAGGCGGCCAGGGTCGCCTGGAACAATTCCCGGTCGAAGCGCAGGCGCGCTTCGGCGTAGGTTTCGCCGGTAGCGCTCGCTACGGGCTTGGCTGGCAGTTCGGCGGAAACGCCCAAGGCCTCCGCCAGCGCCGCGGCGTCCAGCTGGCTGTCGTCGCCCAGCAATACGGCGCGCTCCAGCACGTTGCGCAACTCGCGCACATTGCCGGGCCAGGGCTGGCGCTGCAGCAGGGCCAGGCCGTCGGCGGTGAGGTCGGGCGTCGACTGTCCGCCCACCTGCGGCAGCCCGTCGAGGATGGCCTCGGCCAGCAGCGCCAGGTCGTCCAGGCGTTCACGCAGCGGCGGGATGCGGATCGGCAGCACGTTGAGGCGGTAATAGAGATCGGCGCGAAAGCGTCCCTCGGCCACGGCGGTCTCCAGGTCGCGGGAGGTGGCGGCGATCATGCGCACGTCGCAGGCCAGCACCTCGTTGGAGCCCAGGGGTTCGTATTCCTTTTCCTGCAGCACCCGCAGCAGCTTGGCCTGCAAGGCCAGGGGCATGTCGCCGATCTCGTCGAGAAACAGGGTGCCGCCCTGGGCGATCTGCAGCTTGCCCGGGCGGGCGCGCCGTTCGGCACCGGTGAAGGCGCCCGGCGCGGTGCCGAAGAATTCCGCTTCCAGCAGGCTTTCCGGGATGGCCGCGGCATTGATGCTGACGAAGGGCCGCCCGGCCCGTGGCGAGGCGCCGTGGATGGCGTGGGCCAGCAACTCCTTGCCGGTGCCGGTCTCGCCCAGCAGCAGCACCGCAGCCTCGCTGGCGGCGGCGCGGCGGGCGCGGCGCTTGACCTCCAGGCTGGCCGGGCCGCTGCCGACGAAGTGGCCGAAGCCGTACTTGGCGGTGCGCGCGTGTTGCAACGAGCGCCGGGTGGTGGCCAGCTCTTCCTGGATGCGCAGGTAGCGGGTCACCAGCGGCGCCAGTTGCTGCAACTGGTCGAACAGGGCGAAACCGATGGCACCGATCAGCTCGCCCTCGTCGGTATGGATCGGCAGGCGCATCACCACCAGCGGTCCGTTGCGCGTCTCCAGCATGTCCAGCAGGATCGGCTGGCCATTGCGCGCCACCTCGCGCAGCAGGCTGTGGGGAATGATCTGTTCCACCGGCTGACCGATGGCGGCGGCGGCATCCGGCAGGCCGAAGTGCTGGGCGTATCGCTGGTTGATCCAGACGATGCGCGCCTCGCGGTCGACGATCACCGTGCCGTTGCTGGTCTGCTCGATGATCTCGAACAGCGAGCGGATCGCCCGCTGGCGGATGTCGGCGTAGTCTTCCAGCCCGGGCAGACCCGGCGGGGTGCGGCTCATGGCTTCAGCGCATGGCGCAGCTGGTGCAGGCGTCGCTGGACGATGCGCTCGCGCCGCGCCGCGTCCCACTCATGGAAGCCGTGGCCGCTGCGCAGGCCGGTACGGCCGGCGGCCACCTGGTCTTCCAGCAGCTGCAGTGGGGATTCGTCCCGCGCCAGGGTCGGCCAGAGATGCCGGGCGATGTCGCGAAAGGTATCCAGGCCACCCATGTCCGCCGCTTCCAGCGGCCCGACCATGGCATAGCGCCGACCCAGGGAGGCGCGCATCACCCGGTCCACCGTCTCGGCGTCCGCCGCGCCGCTCTGCACGATGTGCAGGGCCTCGCGCAGCAGGGCGAATTGCAGGCGATTGCCGACGAAGCCGGGAATGGCGCGCTGCAGGACCACGGCTTCCAGTTCCGCGGCTTCCAGCAGTAGGCGCATGGATTCCAGATGGGCGGGCAGGGTGGCCGTGCCGGGCACCAGCTCCACCAGGGGAATGAAGTGCGGTGGATTCCAGAAGTGGGCGATCAGCAGGCGCTCGGGATGGCGCAGGTGCGCGGCCAGTTCGTCCGGTGGCAGGCCGCTGGTGTTGCTGGCGATCAGGGCGTCCGGGCGCAGCACGGCTTCGAGCTGGGCATAGAGTCGGTGCTTGAGCTCCAGGCGCTCGGGCACGGCTTCGAACAGCAGGTCGCAGTCGGCGAGATCGGCCAGCTCGGTCGTGGTGCTGAGGCGGGCGATGACCGCATCGGTGTCCACCGCGATGTCGGCTTCTTCCAGCTCGGCGAGCAGGGTGCGCGCGGTGGCGGCCACCTCGGCGAGGCGGGCGGGGTCGACGTCCTGCAGCTGCACGGCATGGCCGTGGCGCGCCAGGTGTACGGCGATGCCGATGCCCATGAGACCGGAACCCAGGACGGCGAGGCGTGGCGTGGTCATGATCTTTTCCTTGTTAGACGGCCGCGGCAACCGTCTCACACTTGACCGCCCCCGGCCAAGGCACGGGGTAGCGCCTTGCACCAAAGACGGGCTCCAGGGACCGGCCGGCGAGGGCGCCCTGGCCTCTGCCATGCCGCTTGGCGGAGCCTGGCACGGCCACTGCTAAGTCTCAGGTACGCCCATCCCGAGGAATGCCTTATGAGCAACGCCGGCAACGACT
This sequence comes from Pseudomonas sp. GM_Psu_1, assembly GCF_026544185.1. NCBI lineage: Bacteria > Pseudomonadati > Pseudomonadota > Gammaproteobacteria > Pseudomonadales > Pseudomonadaceae > Pseudomonas > Pseudomonas sp. GM_Psu_1. The sequence goes on along the minus strand of NZ_JALNUX010000016.1, from coordinate 50,321 downwards.
ATCCCCTGAGCGAAGTCCCGCCCCACGCCCGCAAGGGGCTGGCCTCCCTGGCCATGGTGCTGCTGGGCTTCACCTTCTTCACCGCCACCATGTTCGCCGGCGGCAAGCTGGGGGTGGCCTTCGGTTTCACCGACCTGCTGTGGGTGATCGCCCTCGGCAATCTGCTGCTGGGTCTCTATGCCGCCGCCCTCGGCCATATCGCCTGTCGCAGTGGCCTCAACTCGGTGCTGATGGGGCGCTTCGCCTTTGGCGAACGCGGCAGCAAGCTGTGCGACCTCATCCTCGGCTTCACCCAGATCGGCTGGTACGCCTGGGGGACGGCCACCGCTGCCGTGGTGCTGGGCAGGTACTTCGGCCTGGAGCAGGGCGCGGTGCTGGCGCTGATGGCGGTGTTCGGCCTGGGCTTCTGCGCCACCGCCTATATCGGCTACCGCGGCCTGGAGATCCTCTCCTGGATCGCCGTGCCGGCCATGGCGCTGCTGCTGATCCTGTCCATGAGCGTGACCACCGCCAAGGCCGGCGGTCTGGCCGGCCTGCTGGCGATCCAGCCCAGCGCCAGCCTGGACCTGTCCACCGCCATCACCCTGGTGTTCGGCACCTTCGTCAGCGGCGCCACCCAGGCCACCAACTGGACCCGCTTCGCCCGTTCCACCCGGGTGGCGGTGCTGGCCAGCCTGATCGGCTTCTTCATCGGCAACGGCCTGATGGTGCTGATCGGCGCCTATGGCGCCATCGTCTACCAGCAGCCGGACGTGGTGGAGGTGCTGATGCTGCAGGGCTTCGCCACCGCCGCCCTGGCCATGCTGCTGCTCAACATCTGGAGCACCCAGGACAACACCATCTACAACTTCGCCGTGGCCGGCTGCAATCTGGTGCGTACCAGCCGCCGCAAGACGGTGACCCTGGCCGGCGCCCTGATCGGTACCGCCCTGGCCGTGCTGGGCATGTACGACCTGCTGGTGCCCTATCTGGTACTGCTCGGCACGGTGATCCCACCCATCGGCGGGGTGATCGTCGCCGACTTCTGGCTGCGCCATCGCGGGCGCTATCCGCTGCTCGCCGAGGCCCGCCTGCCGCACTACAACTGGCCGGGGCTGGCGGCCTACGGCCTGGGCACCATCGCCGCCTTCGGTTCGCCCTGGGTGGCGCCCCTGGTGGGCATCGGGGTGGCGGCGCTCGGCTATGGCGTGTTCAATGGCCTGAGTCGCGGTCGTCGTGCCGCCGCCCCCGCTTCGCTCTAGGAGATCGACCATGCGCATCCTCAACGCCCGCCTGCGTGACCGCGAAGGCCTGTATGACATCCGCCTCGAAGGCGGACGCATCGCCGCCATCGCCGAGCAGCTCATGCCGCCTGCGGTAGGGCCGGACGACATCGACGCCGCCGGCAACCTGGTGGTGCCGCCCTTCGTCGAGCCGCACATCCACCTTGACGCCACCCTGACCGCCGGTGAGCCGCGCTGGAACATGAGCGGCACCCTGTTCGAGGGCATCGAGTGCTGGGGCGAGCGCAAGGCCACCATCACCCAGGAAGACACCAAGACCCGCGCCACGCGCACCATCCGCGCCCTGGCCGCCCATGGCATCCAGCACGTGCGCACCCACGTCGACGTCACCGATCCGTCGCTGGCCGCACTCAAGGCCATGCTGGAGGTGCGCGAGGAGACCGCCCACCTGATCGACCTGCAGATCGTCGCCTTTCCCCAGGAGGGCATCGAGTCCTTCAAGAACGGGCGCGAGTTGATGGAGGAATCCATTCGCCTGGGCGCGGATGTGGTCGGCGGCATCCCGCACTTCGAATACACCCGCGACCAGGGCGTGAGCTCGGTGAAATTCCTCATGGACCTGGCCGAGCGCACCGGCTGCCTGGTGGACGTCCATTGCGACGAGACCGATGATCCCCATTCGCGCTTTCTCGAGGTGCTGGCCGAAGAGGCGCGCAGCCGCGGCATGGGTTCGCGGGTCACCGCCAGCCACACCACCGCCATGGGCTCCTACGACAACGCTTACTGCGCCAAGCTGTTCCGCCTGCTGACCCACGCCGGCATCAACTTCATCTCCTGCCCGACCGAGAGCATCCATCTGCAGGGCCGCTTCGACACCTTTCCCAAGCGCCGCGGCGTGACCCGGGTCAACGAGTTGCTGGAGGCCGGCCTCAACGTCTGCTTCGCCCAGGATTCCATCGTCGATCCCTGGTATCCGCTGGGCAACGGCAACATTCTGCGGGTGCTGGAAGCGGGGTTGCACATCTGCCACATGCTCGGCTATCGCAACCTGCAATCGGCGCTGGACCTGGTCACGGTCAACAGCGCCAAGGCCCTGTGCCTGGGCGATCGCTACGGGCTGGAGGAGGGGCGACCGGCCAACCTGCTGGTGCTCTCCGCCGACAGCGACTACGAGATGGTCCGCAGCCAGGGCCTGCCGCTGTACTCCATCCGTAACGGCAAGGTGCTGATGCAGCGCCGACCGGCACAGGTGGAACTGGCGGATCGGTAACGGGTGGCGGTCCGCCGATGCGGACAGGCTTGTGCCGGCCGCCTGCGATTTTCGGGGCTGGCGAAGATCTGATTATCATTCGGACAGAGCCCCCTCTCCCTCTGGGAGAGGGCTGGGGTGAGGGCGCGCCCCATGCCGCAGTCCCCTGTGGAAAAGGCTGCGCCGTTTTCCACGCTACGGCGCTACGACACTGATACCCATTCGGACAACCCCCTCTACCTCTGGGAGAGGGCTGGGGTGAGGGCACGCCTCATGCCGCAGTCCCCGGTGGAAAAGGCTGCGCCGTTTTCCACGCTACGACGCTGATCCTTGGTCGAAAATCCCCCTCTCCCTTTGGGAGAGGGTTGGGGTGAGGGCGCGCCCCATGCCGACGTCCCCGGTGGAAAAGGCTGTGCCGTTTTCCACGCTACGGCGTTGATCGCGGCCAAGGGCCGCTCCTACAGGGGAATCGGAATCCGTAGGAGCGGCCCATGGCCGCGATCGGCGTCCCCTGGCAACAGCGGATCGCCATAACCGCAACCAACATTACCCATGTCGCGTCCCATCGCGTCGGGCTTCGCTGGCGCGCAACCCAACCTGTGAATCCTACCGCCCACTCTCGGCGAAATCCCGCAGCGCTGCGCCGTCCAGGCGATAGCGCACCCATTCGCTCTGGGCCTGGGCGCCCAGGCTTTCGTAGAAGTCGATGGCCGGAGTGTTCCAGTCCAGCACGCTCCACTCCAGGCGGCCGCAGTCGTTGGCCACCGCTTCGCGGGCCAGTTCGCGCAACAGGCCCTTGCCCAGGCCGGTGCCGCGGGCGCTGGGGCTCACATAGAGGTCTTCCAGGTAGATGCCGTTGCGGCCCAGCCAGGTGGAATAGCTGTAGAAATACACGGCATAGCCCACCACCACGCCGTCGTGCTCGGCGACCAGCGCCCGGGTCGGGGTGTCGGCGGCGAACAGCGTCGCCTCGATCTGGGCCGGACTGGCCAGCACCTCATGGACGGCCTTTTCATAGTCGGCCAGTTCGACGATCAATTCGTGGATGCGGGTGGCGTCTTCGCGGCGGGCGGGGCGGATCTGGGAGGTCATGGGGTCCTTGGCTAGGTCGCGGGGCGGCGGCGACCTCAGGAGGGCGCCACGGCCCGATTGGCGGACCCGGACAGCATGGCGGCGACCTGCGCGGCCAACTGGTCCAGGGTGAAGGGCTTGGTCATCAGCTCCATGTTACCACCCAGGAAGGAAGTCCTACTGAGGGCGCCCTCGGCGTAGCCGGTGAGGAACAGCACCGGCAGCCGCGGCCTGAGCTGCTGGATGACCTCCGCCAACTGGCGGCCGTTCAGGCCCGGCAGGCCGACGTCGGTCACCAGCAGGTCCAGCTGCGGGATCTGATCCAGCAGACGCAGCGCGGCCTTGCCCTCGGCCGCGCTCCAGACCCGATAGCCCAGGGCTTGCAGCGCCTCCTGATTGACCAGCCGTACCGCATCGTCGTCTTCCACCAGGAGGATGGTCTGGCCGGCACCCTGGACGAGCTCCGCCGGCTCGGCGCGCTGCGGCTCGCGGCGCTGTTCCGCCGTGGGCAGATAGACGCACACCCGGGTTCCGCTGGCGTCACTGGCGAGGGTCAGGCGGCCATTGCTCTGCCGGGCGAAGCCATAGACCATCGACAGCCCCAGACCGGTGCCCTGGCCCTGGGGCTTGGTGGTGAAGAAGGGCTCGAGCACCTTGTCCAGCAACCGCTCCGGAATGCCGGTTCCGGTGTCCCGCACCTCGATGCAGACATAGTCTCCTGGAGGCAGCGCCTCGTCTTCGGCCGCCGGCTCGGTGACCGTCACCGGATAGGTCGCCAGGGTGACGACGCCGCCATCCGGCATGGCATCGCGGGCATTGATCACCAGGTTGAGGAGGGCATTCTCCAGCTGGTTGGCGTCGGCCAGGATCCAGGGCGCCGTCGGGTCCAGTTCCAGCGTCACCGAGATCTGCTCGCTCACGGTGCCCTGCAGCAGATCCTGCAGCGCCAGGATCAGGTCGTTGGCCGACATCGGGCGCGATTCCAGCGATTGCCGGCGCGAGAAGGCCAGCAACCGCTGGGTGAGCGCCGCCGCCCGATGCGCCGAGTGCTGCGCCGCCTCCATGTAGCGCTCCAGGCCGGCAAGTTGCCCCTTGTTCTTGATCTTCATCAGGTCCAGGGCGCCCAGCACCCCGGTGAGCATGTTGTTGAAGTCATGGGCGATGCCGCCGGTGAGCTGGCCGACCGCTTCCATCTTCAGTGACTGACGCAGCTGCTCTTCGGCGCGACTGCGTTCGGCGGTTTCCCGCTGCAATTCGCTAAGGGTAAGCGCCAGGGTACGGGTGCGCTCCTCGACCTGGACTTCCAGTTCTTCGTTGAAGCGGCGCAAGGCCAGTTCCGCGCGTTTCTCCTCGCTGATATCGGCGATCACCGTAGTCGCACCGATGATCTGCTGGCCGGCGTCGTGAAGCGGCACCGCGCTCACCCGCAGCCAGGATTCCTCGCCGGTGGCACTGGTGTGATAGAAGTCCTGCCCCTTGACCCGCTCGCCACCCAGCGCCCGAGCGCCCGGGAAACGTTCGGGCGGCAGCAGCCGGCCATTGCTGTCGAGCGCGGTCCAGCGCGCCACTTCCTGCGGTTGCTGGGACGGAATGCGCTGACCCGGCACGTACTGCTCATAGAAGGGATTGCTGACCAGGGTGCGGCCCTGGGCATCCATGAAGCACACCCCCACCGGCAGGTTCTCCAGCAGCGTCTGCAGGCGTTCGCGCTCCTGGGCGAGTTCGGCGAGACGGTCGCGCATCTCGAACTGGCGCAGTCGCGACCGCCAGGCGGCGGCCACGCTGCTCAGCAGGGAGGCCCCACTCAGGGGCCGCTCCAGGATGACCAGATTGGTGGCGGCCGCGGGCAGCTGACGACGCAGGAGATCGTTGCCGCGGCCCGAGCGTTTGGAGTCGGAAGCCAGCAGCACCAGCGGGATGTCCGACCAGGTCGGCTGGCGCTCCAAGGCCTGCGCCAGAGCGTTCAGCTCCTGGCGCAGAGCCTCCTCGGTAAACACGATGATGCCCGTCTCGTCGCCCAGCGCGGCTGCAACCTCGTTGAGCGTGGACAGGTAGCGCGTGTGATAGCCCTGGGTGAAGAGTCGCTGCAGGCTGGCGGCATCGCCCCGGAGCGGGGCACAGATGATCAGCTCGCAGGAAGACGTCTTGGTCTCGGTCAATCGCGCTCTTCCATCAGGGGTTGCTTGGCACCGAAGTACTCCGGGGTGCCGGTCAGCACGCCGCGGAAGTCCACCAGGGGCTGACCCACCCGGATGCCCCGGGTATCGATGCGCAATTCCCGAATCGCGTCCTCGTGGCCGCCACCGCGGTGCTTGAGGATGGAAATGGCCTTGCGCAGTCGGCCCTGGGCCTCGAAGAAACGGATCAGCACCACGGTATCGGCGATGTAGGAGATGTCGAGGCTGGAGGTCATCGTCCCGACCAGACCGTGCTGGGGATTGATGAGAAAGGTCACCACCCCGGACTGACTCAGGTAGGAAAGCAACTCGTGCATCTGCAGGATCAGGTGTTGCTCCTGGGGCATGGCGGCGAGGTAGCCGTTGAGGCTGTCCATGACCAGCAGTCGGCAGTCGTTCTCATCGACATCCCGCCGTACGCGCCAGGCGAATTCGCCGGGAGACAGTTCGGCCGGATCGATCTGGTGGACCACCAGCAGACCCTCGTCGATATAGCGATGGAGCGGCATACCCATGCTTTCCGCGCGCTTGAGCAGGGTGCCGATACGCTCGTCGAATTCATAGACGGCGCACCTTTCGCCGCGCGCGCAGGCCGCGGTGACATATTGCAGGGCCAGGGTCGTCTTGCCGGTACCGGCCGGGCCGGTGATCAGGGTGCTGGTGCCGCGCAGGGGGCCACCATGCAGCAGCGCATCCATGTCCGCGATGTTGCTGGGCACGGGCTGGCCCACGAATTCCTGGTAGTGCCCCGCGGCGGTCATGCGCGGATAGATCTCCAGGCCGCCGCGGCGCAGGACGAAGTCGTGATAGCCGGCGATGAAGTCCACGCCACGCAACTTCTGGATCTGCAGGCGCCGGCGGGCGGCGCCGAAGTCCAGGGTCAGGCGCTCCAGGGTCAGCACCCCGTGGCAGAGGCTGTGCAGATGATTGTCGCGCTCGCCCCCACTGGCGGTCAGATCGTCCACCAGCAACACGGTCAGGCCGCGTCCGGCGAAGAATTGCTTGAGCGCAAGCACCTGGCGGCGATAGCGCAAGGGATCCTGGGCCAGCAGGCGCATCTCCGACAGGCTGTCGAACACCAGGCGGCGCGGCTGGAGTTCGTCGACGCGGGCCTGGATCAGCTCGATGGTGTCACCCAGTTCGGACTCCCAGGGATGCAGGATGGTCTGCTCCTGCGCACCGCCGAGCACGGCATCGGCGGCGGACAGTTCGAACAGGTGCACGCCGTCCAGGCTCCAGCCGTGGGACTCGGCCACGCACCGCAGCTCTTCGCTGGTCTCCGACAGGGTGATGTAGAGCACCGACTCGCCCTGGCGGACGCCTTCGAAGAGAAACTGCAAGCCCAGGGTCGTCTTGCCCGAACCTGGGGTGCCCTCCAGCAGGTAGAGCCGATCCTTGGGCAGACCGCCGCGCAGGACCTGATCCAGGCCGGCATTGCCTGTCGCGATAATGGACGCGCTAGAAGAATTCATGGATGGCCAAACCTCGCGGCGTCGGAAACGAAGAGCACGGAAAACATGCGGCGCAGACGGCTGCTGGAGCAGGGGCGCTGTGCGTTACGCTGAGGTGAAGGGAGCGATGGGGCTGCGTTGGAACCATGCAGCGGAAAAAACGGAGGGCGCGATCCGCGCCCCGTTAATCGTCAGTCTAATCGTGTCGCTGGTCCAAGGCCACTCCGACCCATCGACACGGCCCGGCCCCGGCGCGGGTGAGAGGGCTCGCACCCTCAGGCGATCCCGTTGGGTCCGTCCAGCACCCGGCGAATCTTGCGCGCCAAGTCGTTGGGGATGTAGGGCTTGGAGATCACATCGAATTCCGAACCGCCGATGTCGGTGCGCTCCAGCGAATTCTCGGCGTAGCCGGTGGTGAGCAGTATCTTCATCGCCGGGTGCAGGCGTTTCACCTCGCGCGCCAGCATCACCCCATTCATGCCGCCCGGCATGATCAGGTCGGTGAACACCAGGTCGAACGGCTGCTCGTCTTCGCGCAGCAGGCGTAGGGCTTCGCTGGCATTGAAGGCGATCCGCGCGGTGTAGCCGTAGTCTTCCAGCACCAGCTTGGCCAGTTCCGCAACGTCCGGACGGTCTTCCACGACCAGGATGCGCTCGGTACCGCTGCGGCGCTCCGAGCGCTGCTCCGCCTGTTGCTGGGTGACATGGCTGTCATCCACCGGAAAGTACAGGCGCAGGGTGGTGCCGACGTCTTCTTCCGAATAGATGCGCACCGTGCCGCCGGATTGCTTGGCGAAGCCATAGACCATCGACAGGCCGAGCCCCGAGCCCTTGCCTTCTTCCTTGGTGGTGAAGAAGGGATCCATCACCCGATCGCGGATGCTGGCCGGCATGCCGTGGCCGTTGTCGGTGATCGCCAGGCTGACATAGCGCCCGGGCATGAGGCCGTCGTAGGACATGTTCGCCAGCTCGCGCACCTCGACGTTGCGCGTCTCGATGCCCACGCTGGGCTGCGGGCAATCCGCCAGGGCGTCGCGGGCGTTGATCAGGATATTGAGCAGCGCCACCTCGGCCTGGGTGGGATCGATGCGGCAATTCCACAGCTCGGGGTCCAACTGAGTGCGGATTTCCACGTCGCCCAGGGTCCGCTCCGCCAGTTCATGGGAGGTGCGGATCAGGTTGTTGAGGTTGAGTACCCGGCCTTCGAGCTTCTGCTTGCGGGAAAAGGCCAGCAGCTGCTGGGTGAGGGTACTGGCGCGCTCCGCCGCCGACTTGGCGTGGGTGGCGCTGCGCACGATGCGTTCCTGGTCGAAGCTGGGCTTTTCCGCAGTGCGCTGGATGATGTCGATATAGCCCATCATCACCTGCAGCAGATTGTTGAAGTCGTGGGCGATGCCGCCGGTGAGCTGGCCTAGCGCCTCCATCTTCTGCGCCTGGCGCAGGGCGTCCTCGGCGTCGCGCCGCCGGCTGACATCCAGCTGGGACGCGAAGTAGTAGGTCAGCTCGCCCGCGTCGTTGTACACCGGCGAGACGAACAGCGCATTCCAGAAGGTCGAGCCGTCCTTGCGGTAGTTGATGATCTCCACCGAGATCTCGCGCTCCTGCTCCACCGCCTCGCGAATCTGGCCGACCACCGAACGATCCGTCTCCGGTCCCTGCAGGAAGCGGCAGTTGCGCCCCAGCAACTCGTCCACCTGGTAGCCGGTCATGTCGGTGAAGGCGTTGTTGGCGAAGATGATCGGGTTGTCCGGCTGCTTGGGATCGGTCACCAGCATCGGCATCCGCGTGGTTTCCACCGCGGCAAAGAAGATGTTCTTGCCCTCGTGCGAAACATCGCTGGTAGCGGAATTGTCGACCCGCGCCTTGCGGGAGGGGGGCTGTCGGCTCACGGAGGCGGGGTCCTTGCGCAGGCGAAAAATGGGCGTCTTAGCCCTCAGACAGCCAAGCGGCGAAAAAACTTCATCCGCGCCCCTCACGAGGCCGTCTGGCATGGTTCTTTTAAGGGCTGAAAGCCAGGCGTGGCGCGGGTTTGAAGGCAATTGGCCAGCCTACCGCTCACCTGCCTCAGGTGACCGTTAGGTAGGTTCGGGGAGAACCTCTCCCGCCTTCGCTGTCTGAGCTGCCATGAAGCCGAGAAGCCTTGAAATACAAAGACAAATTCTGGTTCTGGAAGACGATCCGGGGCAGCGCGAGCTGCTGACCGAAATCCTCACCGAACAGGGGCTGAACGTCGTGGCAGTCGCCTCCAGCGATGAAGCGATGGCTCATATGGACACCCGCGGCAGCGATACCAAGATGGTCATCGCCGACGTCAACGTGCCGGGCATGCTGGACGGTCTGGCCTTCGCCCAGCTCGCGGCGGTGAGCTGGCCCACGGTGCCCTTCATCATCATTTCCGGCTACATCGACCAGGATCTCGCCGTCCTGCCGCGGCGCGCCGCCTTCCTGCCCAAACCCTGGAGCGTGGCCGACCTCAGCCAGTTGGTCGAGAGCCTGCTGCCGCGTCGCTAGTGTCCTGTTTCCTGGGATAGGACGGTTGGTGCGACCTACCTACCCAGCTCTTGTCATCGCTCCTTTCGTCCCCTGAATAGACACGCTCGTCGGCCTCGACCGGTCGGCACTGGCCAAATGATATGACGTCCGTCGGCATGCCGGTTTTGCAGGGAACCAAATGCGCTGAACGCTATCAATGTGCCATCTATTCCCGACTAGCAAGGAGCGCTTCATGGACGCAGTCATCACCCAGATTTCTCAGATCACCGATTGGGAATTTCTCATTGCGCTGGAGCGCAGCCTGGAAAGCCGCGGTCGCCTCGACCTGGCCGCGCGAGAAGCCCTCGAACGCCAGGGCAATCTGCTCTCGCGCCGTTACCTGATGCAGAAGGGCAAGCTCGGCAACGGCCCCTTCACCCCGGTGGAAAACGAGATCCTCGACGTCCTGGCCATGGCCACCGCCGCTCTGCGTCGCAGCCGCCGTCTGCCCCACAACATCGTCAAGACCCTGCGTGCAGGTGGTCTGATCGAAGCGGTCGAGCGTAACGTCTGCCACGCCGGCGCCCTGCAGTGCCGCACCGACTTCGAAGCCGACGGCATTCCCCGCGGCACCCTGGAGCGCATCGTCGATCGCAATCCCCAGGCCTTCGAACTGGAAGCCCGCCGCGCCGCCGCCCGCTACATCGCCGACCAGGAACCCGCCTTCCGCGCCGCCGGTTGAGCCTTGCCATGGCCGCCTGCGGGCGGCCATCGCGGTACGAGGACAGGCTGATCGTCGTCCTGACCCCGTGCTACCGTTTCGAGCCTCTCCCGCCGAAACGAGCCCCGCCATGTCCCTCGCCGACAACCTGCTGGCCTTTACGCTGGCCGCGTCCCTGCTCACCCTTACTCCGGGTCTCGATACCGCGCTGATCCTGCGCACCGCCGCGGTAGAGGGCCGCGCCCAGGCCTGGCGCGCGGCCCTGGGGATCAACGCCGGCTGCCTGCTCTGGGGCGCCGCCGTGGCCTTCGGCCTGGGCGCGCTGCTGGCGGTCTCGGAACTGGCCTATACGCTGCTCAAGTATTGCGGCGCGGCCTACCTCTGCTGGCTCGGCCTCAACCTGCTGCTGCGCCCCCGTAATGCCATTGCCCCCACGGCAGGCGCGGGCGGCTCAGGCTCCAACTGGTTCCTCAAGGGGATGCTGGGCAACGTGCTCAATCCCAAGGTCGGCATCTTCTATGTGTCCTTCCTGCCCCAGTTCATTCCCCAGGGCCAACCCCTGATCGCCTGGACCTTCGGCCTGGTCGCCATCCATGTGGCACTGGGCCTGGTCTGGTCCCTGACCCTGATCGGCGCCACCCGCACCCTGGGCGAGACCCTGCGCAAGGCCGCGGTGATTCGCTGGCTGGATCGGGTGACGGGCGTGGTCTTTCTGCTGTTCGCCGCCAAGCTGGCGTTGAGTCGGCGATAGGCGATAGAGGGGGGAGGGCGACGCTCCTTGGGGGCGCCAAAGCCAAACCCCAGAAACGACAAAGCCCGCACTAGGCGGGCCTTGGGGTGATCCTTGCGGATCAAATTGGTCGAGCGACTACGTCAACACAAACCTCCGCAGAGCGCTTTATTGCTGGATTTCCTTCAGGGTCGTGACTCCTGGCATACACGCTGGCATACATTGCGGCTTTAAGGTCGTCAGATCCATGGCTGGAGCCCAAGCTAGGCGTCCATTAACCTTTGACCCTTTTTAAGCAGTGGCTCGGCCCGGGATCGTCAACGCCTGCGTGTGCGTCAATCTGCAGGTTGTCAGATTGCCAGTGAGCGATTACGTGTCTCCGTATACACTCCTGAGGTTAACAATCGGGCTCTTCAGTTAGGTCAGTGGCGTGAGCCTTGGAGTGGGAGGCTTTCATTGCGAGTGCGGCCTTCTTACTCACCACATAACCCTGGTGGTGTTATAAAGAATTTCATATGAAGTCAACATATCTATGCAAAGCCCTGTCGAAATAAGCGTGTCACTGAAGTTGTGGATTACAAAGCGCCTCGGTCATGGGGCCAATGACGTATTTATTGATGAGCTCTGTTTTATTGAGAAAACAAGACGGGCAGACGTAGTCCATGCAAATGGAAAGCTCTGTGCCTTCGAGATAAAGTCAGCTGCAGATAGCCTGTATCGCTGGGAGTCTCAACAGGAGGCTTATTTAAGTTGCTTTGATGAGGTTTGGTTGTGCTGTCATTCTCGGCATGTAGAGAAAGCACTGCTTATTACTGACAGAAAAGTAGGGCTTCTTGTTTCAGATGACTACGGAGATTTAGTCCAGCTGAGGTCAGCCAGAAAAAATCTTGCTGGTGATAAATATAATCTCACTGGATTCTTATGGCGCGAAGAGCTCGATGGCGTATGCAAAGAGTTTGGCTTGCCGGTGAAGTCGGCGATGCGGATAAGAGAGGTACGCCTTCTGGTATCGAAGGCGCTCAGTTGGGATGAAATTATGGTTAACGTCCTAAATGCACTCAAGGCGCGATATGGTGGTCAGATAAGGTCGTCTATTGACAGTTCATCATCTTCGGCAACGTAGTTTAAATACAGCAATGTCGCGCAGATGTGCTGATTAGCTCTGAATCCGTTCCAAACTCCGTTATTGCCGTACTGCTCGCCTGTTCTTGCGATTCTAGAATATTCGCTAGTGGCCCAGCAAAAGCCGTCACCATGGTAGCCGGGTAGGTCGAGAATTTCGCGAGCTAATGCAACATAGTTCTCAAATTCTTTGTCCCGTCCAAGCCGCTTTAGCCACCATTCGTTTGGTGTGTAATAGCTAGCGAAGGGGATTACGGCCATCCCGGCAATATACTCGGTAGCCGCGGTAGGGCTGAATCCGGCGTAATCGCCGTAAATCAAGTCCAATGAATGGCTTAGATCCTTCGCCTCTAGCTGCCAAATGATTTCTCGGCAAATTGCAGTCGCAGTGGAGCCCGACGGAGGCTTTTGGGTCGGGAATGACGAGCTGAGCAAACATACTGATCCAATAGAATATTGGTACAGCATGTCTAATGTGCGTTCAAGATTGCTGCCGGTGCTTGTAGAGGGTTCTTGATCTACGAAGTCAAGTACTACGATAAATTTTGACGGATCGCTAACAGCGTCCAATATGCTTTCAACTCTACGCAGCTGCGGTCCGATCACCTCGCGTGGACACTTTGCTCTAATGGCTACTGTCTCATAATCACGCTCGAGCGCTATTGCCAGCTGTACAGTTTCCCTAGTCCCGTCACTTTCGCTCCAAGATACAACGGGCACCAAATTATCATTTTGCTCTTTGACCGTTTCAAGCCAAGCCCTTTTGTTACTGAAGTTGCCTGTTGGGTTGTGAAGGTCCTCGTCATGTATCACACCTGAGCTTACATCACTAATAGCCCTCGATACGTCCATCATGTATGGAAAGGCGCCCCATGTAGTCAGGAAATTCGTAAGGTGTCTCTGGTTTCCTATGAAAGTTAACAATGGGCAGAAATCTCTCTTCCTTGCGGCGTCAAGATTATGAAGTGCCTTGACATCATTTTGGCCGACTTTAAGCGATGCTATGTACTGCATGTTAGTTCCTTGTCGTGGACTGTTTCTAAGTTCTTTTGCGCTTGTTATTCGTTTCGTAGTTTTCGCCTGTTATAGGTCCTATGTAGTACTCCTCTTCTAGGAATTTGAGAACTTCACGCAGTTCTTTATTATCATCCGGGATTATAAGTTTGTTGCCTTGGGCAGATGTGTGGACTTGTAGGTTTATGTTGTGCGTTGTTGCAAGGGCCACCAGTTGTGGAGTGGTGAAGTTGTCAAGAATCTTGGAGTCTAGAATGTAGGCTATTCTTGTGCGTGCCCACTGGCCGGTATTTTGGTTTAGTGCTGCTGGGTTCGCCACATGTACTTCAGGATGCTGACAAAGTTTTACGATGTCAGCATCCGTGGCAGTACGGTAGTGCGGTGTAATGTCTATAATTTGTTTTAACCACCAAAGTTTTTTGAATTTAATCGATCCTTTTTGATACACGGCGTGGCATGAGTTGCCAATTACGATGCCCGGGTCTTCCAGTTTAGTAAATGTATTCCTTGATAATATTATATTAACTAGTGCTGTGTTCAGTCTTTGCGATTTAGGTATGACTTGGAAGATGGCAAGATCGTCGGTTTGGTCATACGCAAATATACAGCTAATCGATGCTAGTATATCTGGGCTTCTGTTTAGTGTTGCACAGCCAACTATATTTTGTAGTGGGGTGCTTATATGAGGCGGTAGGGTGAATGGGGTTAATTCAAGTACTTCTGTTTCGTCTGGGTGAAAATTTTCCCGCATAAATGGGATGGATGTAAGATGTGTTCCGTTGATTGCCTTGGCTTGATCAAGAAAGATGTTCTCGAGTTCTTGTTGTAGCGCCTGATCTATATCCATTCTATAGGTGTCTTGGCTGCTACTGATTGCGAAAAAATCCATCCCATCCACTCCTTTACGATAGGTCAATTAGAAGGAAGTTTGATAATCTCCCTACTGTCTTAATTGATTTTTTGTCGGTTATATTTTGTTTTGAGATAAGCATGTAGCTTGTGCCGGACTTCTCCTTTATTTCATAAAAGTGGTAGTTTAGAGCGCTTAAAATTGGGTTAAACGAAAACGCGTGAGATAACGATAAAAGTGCTATTAGAATTGAAAAGACGAGTAGCTGCACTGTTATGCTGAGGTTTTCGGGTGGTGAAACTAGCGGAAGCAAATACGTTACAACGTAAGCGATAGATTCGTTATCTATCGATTTAACTTCTTCGCACGAAAACGTTATTTTAGTTAACTTCTTCTCGGCTAGTCGAAGGATAACCATACAAATTAGTATGATAGATAGTGCTAGTGCTAACGCTAAGAGCGGACCCTCATAGTCCCCCTTGTCTTCGCGATCAACAGCAATTAAAGCCCACGTAAGCAGTATTGGAGATAGTGCTGTAGCGGCGATAAACGTTCGCGCAATATTGCTTAGCATGATAGGCGCGATGCCTGTATAGGCTGTACTGGCCTGCATCTATAGCGGTTACACCTGAATCTGCCTTTTTCCATAGTTCCCTCGGAATGTGTCCCAGTTCTCGTATAGCACTCCGAGCGCCAAATGCAAGGTGCGGGTGGTGCAGGGATCTGCAGGTAAAAATACGTAGGTGATTCTGTATCGGCCTCCAGGACTGCCGCGCCTTTGCAGGTCCTGCAGGTATGCAGAAAAACCGACACATTTAGCCCGCAGGTGTGGCGGGGGGACAACAGCGCGCGCCAGATGATGAGGCTGTGGTGGCCGGTGGCGTTTACCTGGGAACGCAGCGCATGCCGGCCGCTGTCAGAGCACCGCCAACCCCTCCGCTGTCTACGCGCCAGCTAAGGATTCGATGATCCTGCATTCCGATATTGTCCCGCCGTGGCAGCACGCCAGCAGACGCTGCAATTCGCTCTCTAAGGCTTGTAGATCTGCAAGCCGCTGCCGCACCTGTTGCAGGTGTTCTGCAACCAGACTATCCACGGCATCGCAAGGCGCCTGCTGCCGATCTGCCAGGCCGAGTAGCTCACGGACTTCTTCAAGGCTGAAGCCCAGGGTGCGGGCACGTCTGACGAAGAGCAGCCGATCCCGTTCGGCCGGGCCGTACAGCCGGTAGCCAGATGCTGAGCGCATTGAGGTCGGGAGCAAGCCTTCTTTTTCGTAGTAGCGGATGGTGACGATCTTGATATCCGTGGCCTTCGCTAGCTGACCGATGGTGTAGGCAGAGGCGTTCATAGCATTGACCTTATAGCGACTATAACCCTCAGCCTAGGCTAAATCCTGAGAGTTGCAGAGAGGTTGCCGTGGACAGTTGCTGCGAAAACAAGGCCGGTGAGCTGGCTCAGCTGCGGAGTCGCCAGAGCCGCGTCCTCTACATGGTGCTGGCGATCAATGCCGTCATGTTTGGAGTGGAGTTCACTGCCGGTTGGCTTGCCGACTCGACGGCGCTGCTTGGGGATTCCCTGGACATGTTCGGCGATGCCTCGGTCTATGCCCTGACGCTCTTCGTGCTGCATCGCAGCGATAGAGCCCGCGCCAGTGCCGCCCTGGTGAAAGGCGGTTTCATGTTGCTGTTCGGCTTGGTGGTAGTCGCGGATGCCGTGCGCAAGGTGATCCTGCAGGAGGTGCCCCAGGCCGACTGGATGGGGACTATCGGACTCGTTGCGCTCCTGGCGAACAGCTACTGCTTCTATCTGCTGTACAGCCATCGCGCGGACGATCTCAACATGAGGTCCACTTGGATCTGCTCACGGAACGATCTGGTCGCCAACACCAGTGTGGTGCTGGCCGCCGTCCTGGTGGCTGTCACTGGCAGCCTCTGGCCAGACGTCCTGGTCGGTCTCGCCATCGCCGCGCTGTTCCTGCATTCGGCTTGGCAGGTCAGTCGTGAGGCCTACGGCGCGTGGCGTCTTGGTGCAGAAGGGCAGGGAGAGCCAGCGCCAGAGAGGCAAGCCGCTTCCATACAGGAGACGTCGGCGCCTGCATGCTGCGGGGGTAAGGCACTAGCCGTCATCGTTGAACCTGAAACCCGCGCTTCGGCTGCTCCGTGCCGCTCTTCGGTTAGCAAGGGCGGCAGTCGAAGTTGTGAAAGAGACTGGAAGAGTTAGGCGCTGGGCATTCGATGCGCAAACAACTCACCTCTAGGACATCCGTTTCCCCGCTTGGAATGTCAGCGGTCGAGACGAGCACTGGCGATGGGCTGATCGTGCATGGAAGGGCAGGTACGCACATTGTCGGCGCGGCTAGGGCGATCGCCTGAGGCCTTTCACCGGCCAGGAGGAGCGGGGTGATGCACTTCGGGCATGCCTGCCAGCTCTCCGTCGCGATCAACTGTACTGCGTGTAGAGGCATGGGCTCATAGTGACTGGCGAGAGGCCAGCTGTGGCAATGCTGCCGCTTGGGTTGGCCGTTTAGATATGGTTGGCGCTGATGATCAAGTTGCGTTGTATTGACTTGCTCGTGCCACCCCGCGCATCGTCGGCCTATGGGGCGGGTTTGAATAAAGCCTTCCAAGGAACTGGATCACTCGATAGGAGCAGGGATGGGAGCTTTCACTCCGGCTGGAGAAACGCGTGTAGCGGTACTTGTAGATTGCGACAACGTATCGCCCGAGATTCTGGAACACGCGTTGCGCGTTGTGGCCCAGTTTGGACGTGTGGTTGTGAGAAGGGGGTATGGCAATCACGGCACCTTGGCCAACAAGTGGCAGGAGGCCCTGGTCCGATTGGCCTTTACGCCATGCCTGCAGTACCAATATGCCGCTGGCAAAAATACCTCCGATATCGCCTTGGCTCTCGACGCAATGGAGGCGCTCTTCGATCACCGTGCGGATACGTTCTGCCTGGTGACCAGCGACTCCGATTTTGCCTACCTGTGCCGCAAGCTTAGAGAGCGCGGCGCTACCGTCTGCATAGTCGGTGAACCCAAGACGCCCGACGCACTACGCAATGCCAGCGACCAGTTCTTCGAGTGGCGCCGCGAGGAGCACTTTAAGGAACCCGCTGCAGAGCATGCCGACAAGCCGGCGGCCAAAACTGAAACGAACTCAAAGCAGGAAATCCCTAAGCCCGAACCTACAAAGCCAGTCGTCAAACGGCGACCAAGATTTGTGGTGGACGCCGTATCTCTGCTTGCAGGTGGAACCAGCGAAGGCAAGGTCACCCTGAGTGCCCTTGGGCAGTACCTCAAGCGTACCGATCCTGCCTTCTCACCAAACGCTTACGGTCATTCCGGTCTGCTCGACATGATCCGAACCTACGATCTGTTGCACCTGATCCAGGAGAGTGGTGGGCACTGGACGGTTGGGCTTGCAGCCAAGGAAGAGGAGTCGGCTGAGAACGCGGCGCACGCTTGAAAGGGGTGAGGTCAGGCCTGTGCAAGATCCGCTCGAATGGATCCGCTGTGGCCGACTCGACGGTAGGGCTGCTCGGCCTACCTGTTTGCCAGGACAGGCTCTGGGTGTTTCTTGAGCAGCTCGTGTCTCTAGTGAGAACGAACCTGCCCAGCCAAAGCAGATAGCCAAACCCCAGACACGACAAAGCCCGCACTAGGCGGGCCTTGGGGTGATCCTTGCGGATCGGATTGGTCGGAGCGACTGGATTCGAACCAGCGACCTTCTCGTCCCGAACGAGACGCGCTACCAAACTGCGCTACGCTCCGTGATGGATGGCGCGCATTCTACCTAAAACTCATGCAAGCACAAGGGGTTAGGTAAAAAAATCGCGCCGGGCAGGAATCAGAGCTCCTTGATGGTGCGAACCTGGTCCTTGTTGATGCGGGTCGGCTTGCCGTCGAGCTGCTTGAAGGTATAGAAGCCCGAGTCGTCATCGTACTTCGGCGTGTCGGTGGCCTGGATCTCGCGGCCATCGTTGAGGGTGATGACGCTGGGCGTGGAGCAGCCGGCGAGCAGGGCGCTGGCGACGACCAGCAGGGCGGCGGGAAGCAGGTGCTTGTTCATGTGACGGTCTCCTTTCTTGGCAACCAAGCGGGCTTAGGACCGCGGGTGCAGGGCCGAGTTCGTCCGGGAACCGGTGGGTCACGCCGTCTGGCCGGGTGGATCGCCGCGTTCAGACCGCGCTTTCCAGCGCCGCGGGGTCGTTGAAGTTGGCCAGGCGAATATCGTCTTCGGCGAAGTCCACGGCGGTCAGGCCAAGGGGCAGCAGGGCGCCACGCGGACTGCGCTCGCCATCCGCCCAGGCCTGGCGCAAGGCCGGCAACAGGCGCCGGGGCAGGGCGCTGAACAGCGGTTGCCAGTAGCCACCCTGGCGCGCCATTACTGGCCCCACGCTCGCCTGAGCCGCCGCGAGCAGTTGCAGGGCGAGGGCGGCATCGATACGCGGCGCATCGCAGGGCAGCAGCAGCACCCAGTCATGCCGCGCCACGGCGAGGCCGGCGAGGATGCCGGCCAGGGGGCCGGGATAGTCCGGTTGTTCATCGGCCACCAGCTGGTCGGCCCACTGGGCATAGCGCGGCGCATTGCGGTTGCAGGAGATCACCAGGTCATCGGTCAGTGGCCTTACCGCGGCCTGCACCTGGGCCACCAGGGGCTGGCCGCGCCATTCCACCAGTCCCTTGTCGCGTCCGCCCATGCGCTGGCCGCGACCGCCGGCGAGGATCAGGATGGAAGCGGGCAGAAGGGACATACAGCGGACCTCGGCTTTCGGACGTGGGGGGCGGGCTTTCATCCTAGCCCGGTTTCGCCGCTGGCGGTCGGCTGGAGCAGGGTTTGTCCGGGCGCAACGGCTGGGCTAGACTCGGGCGCGTCCCGTGCAAAGGGGCGTGCTAGACACCTTTGATCCCTGCCGTGCGGTGGCGGGGAGTCCCTGCCCAGAAGGAGTTTGGAAACGATGAAGACGATGTTGCTCCCTGCGTTGGCCCTGGCCGCCTTGCCCGCCTTTGGCGCGGGCGGCGGTGAACCTCCCTCGGTCAAGGTCACCTTTGGCCAGCCGACCATCCGCCAGAAGCTGTTCTACGAAAAGCTCTACGAGAAGAAGCCCTATCCCGACGCCACCCTCTATTACTACAGCAACGGCGTCTACAAGATCATCTCGCCCGGTGAGGAGCACTACGGCGTCTACGTGGTGCACGGCAAGCTGACCGACGACCAGTACCAGGTGGATTTCATCTCCCTGCCGTCCGCGGACTGGGGTGGCAAGACGGCCCGGCATTTCCTCAAATTCGATCGCAAGGCCGGCACCTTCACCCAGCAGGCGACCTGGGAGGAGGACCCGAACATCGCGCCCCAGTACGGGCGCTTCAGCCAGGATGCCAACGACATCGCCGATCCGCGTCCCATCAAATGGGAGACCCATGCCGAAGGCGAACAACGCCAGCGCTAGGCGTGGCCAGGTGTCCTCTCGGTTGAAGGGGCGCCGGCTTTTCCTCTAGGCTGTGGCGATGCAGCCTTTTCGGACCTTCCTCGCGATCCTGGCCGACAGTCGGCGCGGCTATCTCCTGGCCGCTGCCAGTCCGGCGCTCCCCCCCTTTCGGGAAACCCGCGGCCCGTCCGGCGGTCTTCCGCTGCACCCTTTCTTTCGCACACTTCGGAAACCCAAGCAGATGAGCCACAAAGCCGAGGCGGTTTTCGTACCGCTGAACATCGCCGTCCTGACGGTCAGCGATACCCGCACCTTCGAGACCGACACCTCGGGTCAGCTGTTCGTCGACCGCCTGGAGGCCGCCGGCCATTTCCTCGCCGACCGCGTGCTGCTCAAGGATGACCTCTACCGGATCCGCGCCCAGGTCGCCCACTGGATCGCCGAAGACCAGGTGCAGGTGGTGCTGATCACCGGCGGCACCGGCTTCACCGGTCGCGACAGCACCCCGGAAGCCGTGGCCTGCCTGCTGGACAAGCAGGTAGATGGCTTTGGTGAACTGTTCCGCCAGATCTCCGTGGCCGACATCGGCACCTCCACCGTGCAGTCCCGCGCCCTGGCCGGCCTGGCCAACGGCACCCTGGTCTGCTGCCTGCCGGGTTCGACCAATGCCTGCCGCACCGCCTGGGACGGCATCCTCGCCGAGCAGCTGGACAACCGTCATCGCCCCTGCAATTTCGTGCCGCATCTCAAGCAGGCCGAACCCTGCGGGCCACGCGGATGAGCCTGCTGTCGCTGGAAGAGGCCCTGGCGCGACTGTTGGCCCTGGCGGCCGAAGACGGTCCCTTGCCCCTGGAGCAGGTCGCCCTGGAAAAGGCCGACGGGCGCATCCTGGCCGCGCCCCTGGTAGCCGACCTGGATCTGCCGCCCTGGGACAACAGCGCCATGGACGGCTACGCCCTGCGCCTGGACGACTGGCAGGGCGAGCCGCTGCGGGTCTCCCAGCGCATCTTCGCCGGCCAGGCACCGGCCCCGCTGGAGCCGGGAACCTGCGCCCGCATCTTTACCGGCGCGCCAGTGCCGGCGGGTGCCGACTGCGTGGAAATGCAGGAAAACACCGAGGTGCTGGACGATGGCCGGGTGCGCTTCGTCGAGCAACTGCGGCTGGGCCGCAACATCCGGCGCCGCGGCAACGAGGTCAAGGTGGGTGACGAGGTCCTGTCGGCCGGCACCGCCCTGGGTCCTGCGGAGCTGGGCGTCGCTGCCTCCCTCGGCCGTGCCCAGCTGAATGTCTTTCGGCGCCTCAGGGTCGCGGTGCTGTCCACCGGCGATGAACTGGTGGCGCCCGGCCAGCCGCTCGGACCGGGGCAGATCTACAATAGCAATCGTGCTCTGCTGATCAGCTGGTTACGGCGGCTGGGTTGCGAGGTGTCGGACCAGGGCATCCTGCCCGACGATCTCGCCGAGACGCGCCGGCGGCTGGGCGCGCTGCAGGCCGATCTGATCCTTTCCACCGGCGGTGTCTCGGTGGGCGAAGCCGACTACCTGGGGCAGGCCCTGCGCGAGGAGGGCGAGCTGACCCTGTGGAAGCTGGCGCTCAAGCCGGGCAAGCCGCTGACCTGTGGGCGCTTCCGCGGGATCCCGCTGATCGGCCTGCCGGGCAATCCCGCCTCGACCCTGGTGACCTTCGGTCTGCTGGCGCGGCCCTATCTGTTGCGGCGGGCCGGCAAGATCGACGTGGCCCCGCTGAGCGTCGAGGTGCCGGCCGGTTTCGACTGGCCGCGTGCCGGTGCCCGCCGCGAATACCAGCGGGCGCGCCTGGAGAATGGCCGGGCGGTACCCCACCGTAACCAGGGCTCCAATGTGCTGCAGACGGCGGCCTGGGCCCATGGCCTGGTGGAGATCCGCGAGGACCGCACCTTCGCCGTGGGTGACCCGGTGCGCTTCATTCCGCTCGCGGAATTGCTCAAGGCCTAGCCAACCGGCGGTCAGGACTGAACGTGGCCGTTGGGCCACAGTCCTAGTCTCCAGATTCGCTCGCCGGGCGCTGCCCGGTACCTGACGCGGCATCTCGCCGCGCAGCGCCAACCTTGGACGACAGACATGACGACGACAGGCACCCTGGCTGACGCAGCCCTGGTCATTCTCAATGGCAAGGAAACCGGTAACGAGGACGTTCGGGAGGCCATTCTCGAACGGCGTGCCGCCGGTCATCGCATCGATGTGCGGGTGACCTGGGAAGAAGACGATGCCGCGCGCTTCGTCGAGCAGGCGACCCGCGAAGGCTACGGTACCCTGGTCGCGGCCGGCGGCGACGGCACCCTGCGGGCGGTGGCCGAGGCCATGGCGCAGAACCACAGTCAGGCCCGTCTCGGCCTGCTGCCCCTGGGGACCGCCAACGATTTCGCCCGCGCGGCGGGTGTGCCGGTGGAGCCTGCCGCGGCCCTGGCCCTGCTGGACGGTCCGACCAGCGCCATCGACCTGGTCGAGGCGGAGGGTCAGCTGTTCCTCAACATGGCCACCGGCGGCTTCGGCTCCCAGGTCACCGCCAACACCCCGGGTGAACTCAAGCGCCTGCTGGGCGGCGCGGCCTACTTCCTCACCGGCCTGACCCGCTTCGCCGAGGTGCATTCGGCCCATGGCCGCTTCCGCGGTCCCGGTTTCGAATGGGAAGGCGAATTCCTCGCCCTAGGCATCGGCAACGGTCGCCAGGCCGGCGGTGGTCATGTGCTCTGTCCCACCGCCGTGGTCAACGATGGTCTGCTCGACGTGGGTATTCTGCCGGCGTCCCAGGACGTGCTCGGCACCCTGGGCGAATTCCTCAGCAAGGGCTTCAGCACCGAGGAGATGTTCATCCGCGCGCGACTGCCCTGGGTGGAGCTGGAAGCCGCCGAAGGCCTGGACATGAACCTCGATGGCGAACCGGTCAAGCGAGACCGGGTGAGATTCGAGGTGCGTCCGGGTATCCTGCAGGTCTGTCTACCGGTGGATTCGCCCCTGCTGGGCGAGACCGCCGGCACCCTGGCCGAGCCGGCGGCGACGTCCTGAGCAGGCGCCTGCGGAGGTAACGTTGGAGCTACTGATCAATGCGGGAATCGTGCTGGCCACCGTGGCCGGCATGGAAGCCTTCGCCTGGTGGTCGCACAAGTACATCATGCATGGCTGGGGTTGGGGCTGGCATGAATCCCACCACCGCCCGCGTACCGGCTGGTTCGAGAAGAACGATCTCTATGCGGTGGTCTTCGCTGGCCTCGCGATCCTGCTGATCGCCTTGGGCAACGCCGGCTACTGGCGCCTGCAGTGGATCGGCGCCGGCATGACCCTCTATGGCCTGCTGTACTTCATCGCCCACGACGGCCTGGTGCATCAGCGCTGGCCGTTCCGCTACATCCCGCGCAGCGGCTATCTGAAGCGGCTCTATCAGGCGCATCGCATGCATCATGCGGTGGACGGCAAGGACGGCTGCGTGTCCTTCGGTTTCCTGCTGGCGCCCACCACCCAGCAACTCAAGCAGCAGCTGCGCGAGATACACGGCGGCGCCCTGGATTCTTCGCGCGAGCGCAAGGCGCGGGGTCAGGTGCAGGAAGGTGCGGATTAGGCGGGAGAGGGGAGCGCCTCCGAGGAGGCGCTAAGCGGGGTCAGGCGACGGCAGGGGTGTCGTCGTAGGCGGCGAACAGAGAGTGGGCGTACTGACTGCGTTCGCTTTCGTTGCGCAGCAGATCGATGAATTCCTTGGCGGGCGGATTCAGGGTACCCGCTTCGGCGGCGGTGACCACCTGGGCCTGTTCACCGGCTGCCAATTCGGCGAAACCGGCACCCAGACGCTCGGTGCAATAGCTGTCCACCACGGCCAGACCGTCACGCAGCAGATCGCGCAGGTTGGCGCCCTGCTGGACCTGCGCCTGCTCGTCGAAGGGATCGACGATATTGGAGCGGTCGCCGTGGGCGTAGGGGGTCAGCATGTGGCGATCGATGAATTCGGGCAGCCGGGCATCGGCCTGCTCGCTGTCGGCCTGCAGGTGAGCGCAGAGGGCGACCAGGGTACGCCACTGGGTGGCGTTGAAGAATTCGGGCTTGTAACCGGACTGCGCGTTAGCGGAAAGGCCAAGGGCAAGTAGTGACGAGGAGGCAGCGAAGCGATCGTGTGAAACAGCCGTTTCCGTCTTGTGCATGTGCAAATCCCATACTCGTAGGCTGACTACCGGATGCAGCGCTCTGGCTCAGGCATCCATCCATCCGCGGCCCACCAGGGGTCGCTTTAATCCGACCCGTTTATCGCATAAAAGTTTGCGGGTGGGCAGCCCCAAGATGCGCACAAATGTGACCGAAGCGCGATCGCTGGCGTCAGCGCCGCGGCCGGGTCCAGAGCTCGCCCGCGCGTGGCTCGTCGCGCTGGTGGCGGGACAACATGGCGCGGGCGGCGCCGCGACAGACCAGGCGCAGCTTGTCGGCGGTGCTGGTGCTGACCCGCTGATCCCAGGCCTGGGCGCCCAGGTGCAGCACCTGCACGCCGATCTCGCGATAGACGCCGCGGGCGGTGGCGATGGCCCAGGCCGAACGCAGGGGCAGGGCAGCCAGGCCCTGGCGTGCCGAGTCGTAGTAGGGCTCGGCCAGGCGCACCAGACGCTCGGCCAACTGGGCGACGGCTTCGCGATGGCGCGGCGCGGCCAGTTCGTCCGCCGGCACCCCGAGTTCGTCGAGCCATAGCCGCGGCAGATAGACGCGGCCGATACGGGCGTCCTCGACGATGTCGCGGGCGATGTTGGTGAGCTGGAAGGCCATGCCCAGGTCGCAGGCACGATCCAGGGTTTCCTCGTCTTCGGCGCCCATGATGCGCGCCATCATCACCCCGACCACCCCGGCGACGTGATAGCAGTACTCCAGGGTGTCTTCCAGTTCCACATAGACGCGCTCCTCGACGTCCATGCGAAAGCCGGCCAGGTGATCCAGCGGCAGCGCAAGGGGAATGCCGTGGCGCCTGACCACGCGCTGGAAGGCGGCGAAGGCAGGGTCCTGCAGCGGCTCGTCGCCGTAGGCGGCGCGGGTCAGCCGTTCCAGCTCGGCCAGGCGTTCCCCCCCGGCGCGGCGATCGCCGTCGACCTGGCCATGGCCCAGTTCCTGGCCATCGATGACGTCGTCGCAGTGGCGACACCAGGCATAGAGCAGCACGGCGCTCTCGCGGGTTTCGGGGGCGAACAGCTTGGCGGCCGCGGCAAAGCTCTTGGAACCGACGGCAATGCTCTGCTCGGCGTGGTCGACGACGTCAGGGGTGGCTGGCATGGCTAACCGTGCTCCTCGAGGATGACGCTGGCGGTGGCCTTGGCCGAGCCGACCACGCCCGGAACGCCGGCCCCGGGATGGGTGCCCGCGCCGACCAGGTAGAGGTTGGGAATGACACTATCGCGATTGTGCGGCCGGAACCAGGCGCTCTGGGTGAGGATGGGCTCCAGGGAGAAGGCCGAGCCGACATGGGCATTGAGCTCCTGGCGGAAATCGGCCGGGGTGAAGATGCGCGAGGTGACCAGGTTGGCCCTCAGGCCGGGCATGTAGCGCTCTTCCAGGTAGGCGAAGATCTTGTCTCTCAGGAGCGGGCCTTCCACGCTCCAGTCGACGTCGGCATTGCCCAGGTGCGGCACCGGCGCCAGCACGTAGTGGGAACTGTGGCCGGGCGGTGCCAGTGACGGATCAGTGACGCAGGGCGAGTGCAGGTAGAGCGAGAAGTCGTCCGGCACGCCCGGGCCCTTGAACAGTTCGTCGATCAGGCCACGATAGCGCTGGCCGAAGCAGACCATGTGGTGTTCGAGACCCACCGGCGGCTGGCTCAGGCCGAAATGGATGACGAACAGCGACATGCTGTGTCTCTTGCGCTTGAGGCGATTGCCCTCGACCACGCCATGGGTGTGGTGGCCAAGCAGCTTGCGATAGGTGTGCACCACGTCGGCGTTGGAGGCCACCAGATCGGCCGCGAGCTGGCTGCCGTCGGCCAGGCAAACGCCGGTGGCGCGATTGCCTTCGGTGAGGATGCGTTCCACCGGCGCGTTCAGCCGCACCTCGCCGCCAAGGTCGGTAAAGAGCTTCAGCAGGCCGAGCACCAGCTGGTGGGTACCGCCCTTGGCGAACCAGACGCCCCACTTGCGTTCCAGCGCATGGATCAGCGCATAGATCGAGGAGGTGGCGAAGGGGTTGCCGCCCACCAGCAGGGTATGGAAAGACAGCGTCTGGCGCAGCTTCTCGCTCTTCACGAAGCGCGACACCTGGGTGTAGACGCTGCGCCAGGCGCTGAGCTGGGCCAGCTTGGGACCGGCGGCGAGCATGTCGCCGACCTTGAGGAAGGGCTTGGCGCCGAGGCGGATGTAGCCTTCTTCGAATACCGCCTGGGAATAGGCCAGGAAGCGCTGGTAGCCGGCGACGTCGTCCGGTTCCAGGGCGCGGATCTGCTCGTCCAGCCGGGCCTGGTCGTTGACGTAGTCGAAGCGGGTGCCGTCTTCCCAGCACAGCTGGTAGAAGGGGCTGACCGGCAGCAGCTCCACATAGTCGCGCATCTGCCGACCACTGAGGGTGAACAGTTCTTCCAGGGCCGAGGGATCGGTGATGACGGTCGGACCGGCGTCGAAGGTGAAGCCCGCGTCCTCGTAGACGTAGGCACGGCCGCCAGGCTTGTCGCGGCCCTCGATGAGGGTGGTGGCGATGCCGGCCGACTGCAGACGGATCGCCAGGGCGATACCGCCAAAGCCGGCGCCGATGACAATGGCCCGCTTGGGCGCGTTACCTTGGGTCATGGTGCTTCCTTGAACTGAGGAGGACGAGCCAGCGCGGCATCCAGGGCCGGTTTCAGCGGCACCGGCGGTTTGCCGGAAAGGATGCGCAGCCGATCGAAGGCGGTGAGGCGGCCGGCGTAGAAGCGCTGGATCAGCGGTTCTCCGAGGCCGTAGAACCTTTCCATGACGCGCACCCGGTGCTCGGGGCGGCCGGCGAGAAATAGCATGCGATTGAGCAGGCGGAAGAAGCCCTGGCCCTGCCAGCGGCCCTGGGCGTACTGGCGCAGGCCGTCGCGCAGCACGGCGCTGGAGGTGAAGGGCTGGGCAGCCAGGTGCTCCGCCAGGCGCACCGCTTCGGGCAGCGAATAGCCGGTGGTGGGATGGAACAGCCCGGCGGCCAGGCCAATGGGGGCGCCGGCGGTGACGTTGTCCCAGTAGCGGTCCAGATCGCCGCCCAGGGTAATGGGCAGCACGCCCTGTTCCTCGCGCAGCACCTCGGCGATCTCCCAGCCCTGCTGCCCGGCATAGTCGGCCAGGTGCTGGCGCAGGCGCTCGACCGGCAGGCTCTCGCCATCGGCATAGTAGGTGTCTTCGATCAGCAGCCGGTCGGGGGCCAGTGGCAGGCTGTAGACGAAGCGATAGCCGTCCAGCTGATCGACGGTGGCATCCATCACGATGGGTTCGGCCAGGCCATGGGGCCGCGCGAGGCGTACCTCCTGACCGAGAAATTTCTGATAGCCGAGCCAGAGCGCCGGATCGGGCCGCGGTCCGCGGGCATCGATCACCGCGCCGGCGGCCAGGGTGTAGCCATCGGCGAAGACCACGCCATCGTCCTGCAGGCGAAGCACCTGGCGTCCCAGCAGCAGGCGCTCGGCGGGCAGGCGCGCGCTCAGGACTTCATGGAAGCGTTCGGCGCTGATGCTGGCGTAGCCGCTGCCGAGCTGCCGCTGGCGCTGGGGGAAGCGCACCTCGTAGCCCGGCCAGCGATGGGCGACCAGCGGATCGATCCAGGCATGCTGCGGCGCGGTGAGGTCCGGCTCGTGGAAGGACCAGGTGTGGTTGCCGCCCAGGCGCGGACCGGCTTCCACCAGGCGCCAGTCCAGCTCCGGACGCGTTTCGGTCAGGCGCAGGGCGAGCAGGCCGCCGGCCAGGCCGCCGCCGACGATCAGCAGGTCAGGACGCACGTTCGAGTCCTCGGCGGGCCAGGTCATCCACCAGGCGAGCGGCCGTGGCGACGCCGCCTGCCGCTCTGGCGATGGGCACGAAGCGTTCGGCCGCCTGGCGATAGCTGGGGTCGGCCAGCACGGCGCCCAGGGCCTGGGTCAGGCGGGCCTTGCTGGCCAGCCGCGGTGCCAGGCAGATGCCGGCGCCGACCCGCTCCAGGCGCCGGGCGATGCCCGGCTGGTCGAACACCATGGGCAGGGCGAGCATGGGCTTGCCGGCCGCCAGGGCGTCCAGCACGGTATTGAAGCCGCCGTGGGTGATGACCGCATCGGCGCGGGCAATGGCCGCTTCCTGGGGCGCGAAGTCGGTGACCCAGGTGGCGCCGTCGTCGAGCAGGCGGCGTTCGCCGCTGGCATCCAGGCGCCCGCAGTGGGCGATCAGCACCTGGACGCCCAGGTGGCGACAGGCCTGGGCGATGCGGCGGAACAGGGGCAGACGGCCACCCTGCAGGGTGCCGAAGGAGGCGAAGACGAAGGGCCGGCGCGGATCGATCTCCAGCGCCAGCCGTTGCTCGCTCACCGCCGGCGAGCGCAGCGGCCCGACCTCGTGGAAATGCGGCGGCGGGGCCTTCCGCGGAAAGTCGAAGCCCGGCAGGCACTGGCTCAGCTGCAGATAGGGCGAAAAGCAGTCGTCGAGGGTCCGGCGGTCGCCAAGGCCGAAGGCCTGGGCCTGGCGCTGGATGACCTTGCCCTGGCCGCGCATCATCAGGTCGAACACCTGGGTGGCGCCCTGGACGATCTGCCTTTCCCGCTCGCTGGCGGGGTAGGCGAAGGGCAGGGTGGGCAGGGGCAGATGGGGCTCGCGATTCATCGGCACGGCGCAGGCCAGGGACGCATAGGGCAGGCCCAGGTGGTCGCCGAGCAGGCCACCGGCCGGTTCCATCTGGTCGGCGATCAGGCAGTCGACCTCGAGGTCACGCAGGGCGGCCGGGCCTTCGCGGCAGAACAGTTCGGTATTGCGCGCCATGTCGGCGATCACGCCGAATACCGACCAGGGCTTGCTGCTGGCGGTACGGGCCAGCAGCGGCGCCAGGCTGCCGCGCGGATGACTGGTCGCGCCTATCGCCTGGAAGCCGACACCCGCCGGCAGCGCCCGATCGCCCACCTCCACCTGGTGCAGCAGGGTGACCCGGTGGCCGAGCGCGACCAGCGCCTCACCCAGCACCAGATGGGTGGACAGGTGGCTCGGCAGCGGCGGCGAGATCAGGGCGACATGCATGGCGGCGTCCGGTCGGGTGTCGGCCACTATGGGCACCGCAGCGGCGCGGCGTCTAGCAGCTCGGCCTGGCGCAGGCCGGCCAGATTGGCCGAGCCAGTGCAGAAGCAGGCGATGCGCAGCTGTTCGATCACCACCTGGAAATGCGCGATCACCGCCTCGGTGGATTCGGTGGCGCCGGGCAGGGCCGCGGCAGCCTGACCGGCCAGGTCCGCGCCGAGGCGAATGGCCTTGGCCACGTCGATGCCATCGCGGATGCCACCGGAGGCGATCACCGTCGCCTGGGGGCATGCAGCGCGCACCTGGCGCAAGCTCTCGGCGGTGGGGATGCCCCAGTCGGCAAAGGCGCGGGCAACGGCGCGCTGCTGGTCGTCACGGGCCCGTTCGGCTTCCACCGCCGCCCAGCTGGTGCCTCCGGCGCCGGCGACATCGAGTACCGCCACGCCAGCTTCCACCAATTGCTTGGCGACTCGGCCCGACAACCCGGCGCCGACTTCCTTGACGACGACCGGCACGGCCAGTTGTGTAACCAGATTTTCCAGAGCGAGAAGAATGCCGTGCCAGCGGCGATCGCCACCGGCCTGCACGGCTTCCTGCAGGGGGTTGAGATGCACGATCAGGGCGTCCGCCTCGATCATCTCCACCGCGCGGCGGGCTTCGTCGAGGCCATAGCCCGCCACCAGCTGCGCCGCGCCGAAGTTGGCCAGCAGCGGCACGTCCGGCGCCAGACGGCGCAATTCGCCGGTGAGGCCCTGGTCGCCACCCTGCTGCAGGGCGATGCGTTGGGACCCGACTGCCAGGGCGATGCCCAGGGTCTGGGCCGCTTCGGCGAGATGGCGATTGATCAGCGCGGCCCGCTCTGGGCCGCCGGTCATGGAGCTGATCAGCAGCGGCGCGGCCAGGGGACGCTCGAACAGGCGGGTGCCGAGGTCGATCTCGTCGAGGTTCAGCTCGGGCAGGGCGCAGTGCGTGAAGCGGTAGGCGTCGAAGCCCGTGGTGACGGCGCTGCGGGCCTTGTGGGGATCCAGCACGATGTCCAGATGATCGTTCTTGCGGCTTGCCAGTTCCCAATCCACCATGTCTTCTAGAGTCCGCCCTGAATGACCTTTCGTCGGTCGTTGTGGTCTGGTAGGGGACGACGGGTTCGCTTTGCGAAGACCTAATCCACCAAGGTGCGACCGTTCGTCGGTTCCACATATGGAGTATCTCGACTCATGGCGACCGTATTAGTGCCGAACGCGACAGACAATTTTGCCGCTGCGCTGCAATGGCAGCGTACCCGTATCGACGAGCGTCTGGCAGAGCTGTTACCGGCCGGCAGCGATCCGGTCGCCGAAGCGATTCGCAGTGGTGTGCTGGCACCCGGCAAGCGGCTGCGTCCGCTGCTGATGGTGCTGGCCGCCGAGGACCTGGGTCAGGGAGACGAGGCCGTCCTCGATCTGGGCTGCGCCGTGGAGATGGTGCACGCCGCCTCGCTGTTCCTCGACGACATGCCCTGCATGGACGACGCCCGCCTGCGCCGCGGGCGTCCGACCCTGCACGTCGAGTTCGGCGAGGACGTCGCCATGCTGGCCGCCGTGGCCCTGCTCAGCCACGCCCTGCGCCTGGTCGCGGGCCTCGCCGGGGTACCAGCGGAAACCCGCACCCAGATGGTCTGCCAACTGGCCGATGCGGTCGGCACCGCCGGGCTGGTCTGCGGCCAGTACCATGACCTGCACGGCGGCCGCCAGGCACGGCCGGCCGATGCCATCGCCCTGACCAACCAGCTCAAGACCGGCGCGTTGTTCTCCGCGGCCATGGCCATGGCCGGTGCCACCCTGGTCACCACCGCCGTGCAGCGCGAGGCCTTCCACGTCTTCGCCTGCCAGCTCGGCCTGGCCTTCCAGTTGCTCGACGATCTGGACGACGGCAAGGGCCTGGGCAAGGACGCCGGCAAGGATGGCGACAAGTCCACCCTGGTCAGCCTGCTCGGCCGCGACCATGCGCAACGCCAGTTGCACGGTCACCTCAAGCAGGCCCGCGAGGCTCTGGCCCAGGCTGGTTGCGCCGACGGCGCCCTGGCCGGCCTGCTGGATATCGTCTTTCGTCCGCGTTAGGGCGAATTACTGGGGATCCGGCCCTCTAATCTCTCGATAGCCTTTTTTCCCCGTGAGGAGTCCTGAGATGTCGAAGTGGAAAATTGCTTACAGCAACGTTGATGGCAACACCTCGGTGGTCACCACCGACGCAGACCAGAAACCGGACATGGAGCGCGTCGCCCAGATCGTCCGCGACGATGCCTTGGAAGAGTACGACGACAGCGAAGTCCCCCGGGATTACGACGAACCCACGGTGGCCCTGCTGGAACGCCACGGCATCACCATCACCGGGATCACCGAAGAAGGCTGATCGCCAGGGTATCTGGCTCTAGCGCAAGGGCCAGATACCGCCATCCCCCACCACGAAGATCCGCCGCGCCGGATCGGGTGCCAGCAGGTGCCCGCCGGTGAAGTCGCCAAAGGCCGGCAGGATCAGTACCTCGTCATTTTCCAGGCAGAAGCAGGGCAGGCGCAGCGCCTGGCGCCCACGCCCCTGCAGGCGAAACGCCGGATGAATGTGGCCGGCCAGCACCGGCAGGCGCGGGTGTGGATCGGGTTCGTGCTGCAGCGACAGGCCGTCCAGCTCCAGCGGCTCGCCCACCACGTCGATGCCCAGCGCGGCCGGTGGGTCCCCGGCGCGCCGGTCATGGTTGCCACGAATCAGCAGCAGCCGCAGATGGGCCTGATGTTCCCGCCAGCGTTCGAGGGTGTCCAGGGTCAGGGGCGCGCGGGATTCCGGGGCGTGCAGGAAGTCACCGAGAAAGATGATCTCCCGGCAGTCATAACGCGCTAGCAGGCCGTCCAGCCGCGCGATGTTGCCCGCGGTGGTGCCATGGGGCACCGGCTGGCCCAATGCCCGGAAGGCGGCCGCCTTACCGAAATGGATGTCGGCCACCAGCAGCGCCCGGCGCGCGGGCCAGTAGATCGCCTTTTCTGCGAGCAGCCAGAGTTCGACACCGGCGAGGATGAGAGGGTGATAGGCAGGCATGGGTTCTCCAGGAAGCGCTTCCTGCTCTGATGGCGGCCAGGTGCCGGGGTTCAGCCCTGTTGGAGGGGAGGGCCGCTCTGCTAACGCCCTCTCCCTGCGGCAGGGTTGGGGTGAGGGCGACCCTGCCCCGAATTCTTCAGTGGAAAAGGCCAGGCCGTTTTCCACGCCACGGAATACGCACCCGCGTAGGTTAGGTTGAGCACAGCACAGCCCAATCGGCATCGCCCCTATCGGGCTTCGACGATGGAGCCGTCTCAACCCAGCCTATCGCGACACCGGGCCGCGAGCCGAAATACAACCTATGACCCCCATTGAACCAGGCCAGGTGCACCGTCGTCGGCAGCCCGGTAAACTGGCGGTTCACTAGAGTCCGGAGCGACCCATGTCGACATCCTTCGCCCAGATGCTGGAAAACATCACCCCCGATATCTACGAAGGCCTAAAGCTGGCCGTGGAGATCGGCAAGTGGCCGGACGGCCGCAAGCTCAGTCGCGACCAGGTCGAGCTCTGTCTGCAGGCGGTGATCGCCTACGAGGCCAAGCACCTGCCCGAAGACCAGCGGACCGGCTACATGGGTCCCCAGGAGTGCGCCTCCAAGTCGGTGCCCATCGAGAACATCCTGTTCAAGTCCGACGCCATCCACTGATTGTCCGCGCCTTACCCCGACGAGGTGCCCTTCGGCGACGAAGAGGCACCTCGCGTCTTTTAGAAATCGAGAAATTCCTACCGTGATGACCGAACTGGGCCGTGGCGCCCTGCGCAAGATGGCCGTGACCCTGGCCGACCCCGTCAACTACGCCTTTCGCCTCGACGAGCGCGAGGTACCGGTCAATCCGCTGATCGGCCGTCGCCTGCGCCTGGAATACCTGGGCGCCATCCACTGCACCCACTGCGGCCGCAAGACCCGAAAGAGCTTCAGCCAGGGCTACTGCTATCCCTGCTTCACCGCCCTGGCCCAGTGCGACAGCTGCATCGTCAGCCCCGAAAAGTGCCACTACGAGCATGGCACCTGTCGCCAGCCGGAGTGGGGCGAAGCCCATTGCATGGTGCCCCACGTCGTCTACCTGGCCAACTCCTCGGGCCTCAAGGTGGGCATCACCCGCGCCACCCAGCTGCCCACCCGCTGGATCGACCAGGGCGCCTACCAGGCGCTGCCGATCCTGAGGGTCGCCACGCGCCAGCAGTCCGGCCTGGTGGAAGACCTGCTGCGCAGCCAGGTGGGCGATCGCACCAATTGGCGCGCCATGCTCAAGGGCGTGGCCGCACCGGAAGACCTGGTGGCGGTGCGCGAGCGGATCTTCGACGCCTGCGCCCAGGGTCTGGACGATCTCCAGGGCCGCTTCGGCCTGCAGGCGATCCAGCCGGTGGTCGACATGGCGCCCATCGAGATCCATTATCCGGTGACGGTCTATCCCACCAAGGTGGTCAGCCACGACCTGGAAAAGACCCCCGTGGTGGAAGGCACGCTGCTGGGCATCAAGGGTCAATACCTGATGTTCGATACCGGCGTGATCAACATTCGCAAGTACACGGCCTATCAGCTGGCCGTGTCCGCCTCCGCAGCAGAGATGTAAGGACGTAAGCCATGCGCACCGACCAGCCCCAGACCATCTACCTCAAGGACTACCAGGCGCCCGAGTACCTCATCGAGGAGACCCGCCTCAGATTCGAGCTGCACGACGACCAGACCCTGGTACATGCCGAATTGCGGCTGCAGCGCAATCCGGCCCGTGGCGCGGGCCTGCCGCCGCTGGTGCTGCATGGCGAGGAACTGGAGCTGCTGGCCGTGGCCCTGGACGACCAGGCCCTGGCCGCCGACGACTATCAGGTCGAGGCGGGCAGCCTGACCCTGCAGCCCCAGGGCGAAGCCTTCGTGCTCAAGACCGCGGTGCGCATCCATCCGGAAAGCAACACCGCCCTGGAAGGCCTGTACGTCTCCGGCACCATGTTCTGCACCCAGTGCGAGGCCGAAGGCTTCCGCAAGATCACCTACTACCTGGATCGGCCGGACGTGATGAGCGTCTTCACCACCACGGTGGAAGCCGACAAGGCCAAGTACCCGATCCTGCTCTCCAACGGCAACCCGGTGGCCAGCGGCGAAGCCGAGGGCGGCCGTCACTGGGCCACCTGGGAAGATCCCTTCCCCAAGCCGGCCTACCTGTTCGCCCTGGTCGCCGGGGACCTCTGGTGCGTCGAAGACAGCTACCGCACCGGCAGTGGCCGCGACGTGGCCCTGCGCATCTACGTCGAACCGGAGAACATCGGCAAGCTGCAGCACGCCATGGACAGCCTGAAGAAATCCATGCGCTGGGACGAGGAGGTCTACGGCCGCGAATACGATCTGGACATCTTCATGATCGTCGCGGTGAACGACTTCAACATGGGCGCCATGGAGAACAAGGGCCTCAACATCTTCAACTCCAGCGCCGTGCTGGCCAGCCCGCGCACCGCCACCGACGCCGCCCATCAGCGCGTCGAGGCCATCGTCGCCCACGAATACTTCCACAACTGGTCGGGCAATCGCGTGACCTGCCGCGACTGGTTCCAGCTGTCGCTCAAGGAAGGCTTCACCGTGTTCCGCGACGCCGGCTTCAGCTCCGACATGAATTCGCCCACGGTCAAGCGCATCGAGGACGTGGCCTTCCTGCGCACCAACCAGTTCGCCGAGGACGCCGGTCCCATGGCCCACCCGGTGCGCCCGGACCACTTCATCGAGATTTCCAACTTCTACACCCTGACGGTGTACGAGAAGGGCGCCGAGGTGGTGCGGATGCTGCACACCCTGCTGGGCGCCGAGGGCTTCCGCAAGGGCACCGATCTCTACTTCGAGCGCCACGACGGTCAGGCGGTGACCTGCGACGACTTCATCAAGGCCCTGGAAGACGCCAATGGCGCCGACTTCAGCCAGTTCAAGCGCTGGTACAGCCAGTCCGGCACCCCGCGCCTGGCGGTCAGCGACAGCTATGACGCCGCGGCCCAGACCTATCGGCTGACCTTCAGCCAGAGCTGCCCGCCCACCCCGGGCCAGCCGACCAAGGAGCCCTTCGTGATCCCGGTCCAGCTCGGTCTGCTGGATGGCCAGGGGCGCGACCTGCCGCTGCGCCTGGAAGGCGAGGGCGCTGCCCAGGGCACCGACCGGGTGCTGTCGGTCACCCAGGCCGAGCAGACCTTTACCTTCGTCGACGTGCCCGAGCGCCCGCTGCCGTCGCTGCTGCGTGGCTTCTCCGCGCCGGTCAAGCTCAGCTTCCCCTACAGCCGTGAACAGCTGACCTTCCTCATGCAGCACGACAGCGACGGCTTCAACCGCTGGGACGCCGGCCAGCAGCTGACCGTGCAGGTGCTGCAGGGCATGATCGCCGGTGAGCCGCTGGACACCCGGCTGGTGGAAGCCCTGCGCACCGTGGCGGCGGACGAGTCCCTCGACCCGGCCATGGTCGCCGAGATGCTCTCGCTGCCGTCCGAAGCCTATCTGGTGGAGTTGTCCGAGCAGGCCGATCCCGGGGCCATCTACGGCGCCCGTCGTCAGGCGCGTCGGGCCATCGCCGAGGCCCTGCGTGACGTGCTCTGGCAGCGCTATCGCCGTGCCCGCGAGGAATCCCGCACCACGCCTTACCAGGCCAGTGCCGACCACATCGCCCGCCGCAGTCTGCAGAACGCCGCCCTCGGCTATCTGATGCTGCTGGAAGAGCCGGAAGCCCGCGACGCCGCCCTGGAGCAGTTCGATAACGCCGACAACATGACCGAGCGCCTGGCCGCCCTGAGCGCTCTGGTCAACTCCAGCTTCGAACAGGAGAAGGCCGACGTCTTGGCGCGCTTCTTCGAAGAGTTCAAGGCCGATCCGCTGGTCATGGACACCTGGCTCAGCGTGCAGGCTTCAAGCCCGCTGCCGGGCGGCCTGGCGCGGGTCCAGGCGCTGATGGAAAACCCGGTCTTCACCCTGAAGAACCCCAACAAGGTACGGGCCCTGATCGGCGCCTTCGCCAACGCCAACCTGGTCAACTTCCACGCCGAGGACGGCAGCGGCTATCGCTTCCTGGCCGGCCAGATCATCACCCTCAACCGCCTCAATCCGCAGATCGCCTCGCGCCTGCTCACGCCCCTGACGCGTTGGAAGAAGTACACGCCGGAGCGTCAGGCGCTGATGCGTGCCGAGCTGGAGCGCATCCTGGCCAGCGGCGAGTTGTCCAGCGACGTCTACGAGGTGGTGAGCAAGAGCCTGGCGTAGGAGATCCGACTGGGCTGCTTGTTGGGCTTCGACGACAGAGCCGTCTCAATCCAACCTACTTCGTCTCGTAGGTTGGGTTGAGCGCAGCGAAGCCCAACATCCGCCCACCGTTGCAAAGCCTGACGTCCAGCGTCGGGCTTTTTTTCGCCCGGATTTTCCCGCGCGGCCCTAGCCTATAGCGCCTCTGCTGCCTACGGAAAAAACCGCGCACACCCCCGTGCCTGACAATTCGTCTCCGCCCTGGCGCCGCTTGGCTGATAGAAATGCTTTAGGCTGCCAGCTGTATTCAAATCGGCTGCAGAACGAGGCGCCGCCGCCGACAGGGTAGGCGAGAGGTCTCGACAGGCCTTGGATCCAGTCACCGGAAAAGCACGGAGCGGCAGATGAGTCATGCACAGCTGATGGATTGGGGATTCGTCCTGATAACCCTGTGCAATATCCTGCTGATCGCCCTGGTGGTGTTTCTGCTGTGGCAGCGGTACGTCGCCAGCGACGCGGCTTCCAAGGCCGAGGGCGCTAACGAGGAGCAGGCGCCGGTCGCTCCCGAGGTGGTCGACAGCGCGCCTGCCGACGCTCCGCCGCCGCCACTTCCCGCCAGTCCCGCCCCGGCGGCGAACCGCAACGTCGACCTCTTCGACGAGGGTCCGGAAGAGGTGTACGACGCCAACTATCCCGAGTGGAAGAAAAGCGACGACCCCTATGTCGAGGAATTGCTGTCGCACCGCGAAGCCCTGGAGCTCAAGGTCGACAACATGGTCATGCGGCTGACGCGGGCGCACAAGGTGGTGACCGGCCTGCGCGCGCAGAATCGCGAATTGCGCGCCTCCGAGGCCCAGGCCCAGCGACTGCAGGAGGAACTGACCCGGACCCAGACCAGCCTCGCCCAGATGCGTCAGGAGCGCGATGCCCTGCTGCTGCAGCTCCAGCCCGGCCGCAAGGCGGACGCAGCGCCACGCCAGCCCACCGACCCGGGCACGCCATCCCCGTCTTGAACCGCGGTATGCCCCCCGGATTCACC
The DNA here is from genome assembly GCF_026544185.1 of Pseudomonas sp. GM_Psu_1. Classification (NCBI taxonomy): domain Bacteria; kingdom Pseudomonadati; phylum Pseudomonadota; class Gammaproteobacteria; order Pseudomonadales; family Pseudomonadaceae; genus Pseudomonas; species Pseudomonas sp. GM_Psu_1. Next base: position 13,308 of record NZ_JALNUX010000016.1, on the reverse strand, counting down.
AGCCATCCCCTCAACCGCCGCATCCGTCGCGCTGTGCAGCGGGCGCAGCGGCGCGCGCCCTAGACTGGAAATTCTCAGCACCTTCAAGGACGATTCGATGAAACTGCTGCTCCTGCTGGCTGCCCTGGTCGCTCTCGGCCTGTTCGCGATCAGCCTCTACAACGCTCTGGTCACGGCGCGTAACGCCTACCGCAACGCCTTCGCCCAGATCGATGTCCAGCTCACCCGCCGGCACGATCTCATCCCCAATCTGGTGGAGGCGGTGAAGGGCTATCTGCAGCACGAGCGCGAAACGCTGCAGGCGGTGATGACGGCGCGCCAGCAGGCGCAGTCCGGCCTGCACCAGGCCAAGACCCGGCCGGAGGATCCCGTCGCCCTGCACGCCCTGGAGCAGGGCGAGCAGGGACTCGGCATTGCCCTCGGGCGGCTGTTCGCCGTGAGCGAGGCCTATCCGGAGCTCAAGGCCAACGACACGGTCCTGCAGCTGATGGAAGAGCTGAGCTCCACGGAAAATCGCCTGGCCTATGCCCGTCAGGCCCATAACGATGCGGTGATGGACTACAACAATCGCTGCGAGACCTTTCCCGGATCGCTGCTCGCCCGTCGCTTCGGCTTTCGCCTGGCGCAGCCGCTGACCTTGCCAGACGGGGCCGCGCGTCAGACCCCGCGCATCAGCCTGAGCTGAGTGCGTGCGCTTTCTCGACGACCAGGCCGCGGCGCGCCGGCGCACCCGGCTGTGCCTCGCCTTGCTGGCCCTGGTGGTGCTGCTCATGGCGCTGGCCAGCGCCGGTCTGGCCCTGGTGTTCCTGCCGCGGGAGGTGATCGACTACCTCGGTGGGCGTGGGGCGACGCTGGTCAAGATCGGCCTGGCATTCATGGGCATCATCGCTGGCGCTTCCTTCTGGAAGGTGCGGCAACTGGCGCGCCAGGGCGGCGAGGCCGTGGTCAGGCGGCTGGGCGCCGTGCCACTGGATGATGAGGGAGACCCCCGTACCCGTCAGCTGCACAACGTGGTGGCGGAGATGGCCCTGGCCGCCGGCGTACCTGTGCCGCGGCTGTACCTGCTGCCGGACGAGCCGGCCATCAATGCCTTCATCAGCGGCTACGGACCGGCAGATGCCAGCCTGTGCCTGACCCGCGGCGCGCTCCAGCTCTTGAACAGGGACGAATTGCAGGGTGTCGTCGCCCATGAATTCAGTCATCTGCTCAACGGCGACATGCGCCTGAATCTGCGCCTGCTGGGCTGGCTGCATGGCATCAGCCTGATCGCCGACCTCGGACAGGAGCTCTTCTCGGATCGCACCTCGACCATCACCCGGGTCGATGGCAACCACCTGCTGGGCTGGTTGCTGGGCACTGTGCTGCTGGCGGTCGGCGGCTGCGGACTGTTCTTCGCCAACCTGATCCAGGCTGCCGCGGCGCGCTCACGCGAGCGTCTGGCGGATGCCTCCGCCGTGCAGTTCACCCGCCAGCCCCAGGGTCTGGCCAATGCCCTGAAGAAGATCGCCGCCCATCCGCTGCAGGGGCGGCTCTATCACCGTCGGGCGCGCAGCGTCGCGCACATGGTGCTGGGCGACTCGGGCGCCTCCTGGTTCGCCACCCATCCCCCGGTGCTGGAGCGCATCCAGCTCTTGGAACCGGACTTCGACGAATGGCAGTTGGAGCGCCTCCGGGCGGAAGCCTTGCTGCCCATGGGCGTCGCCTATGTGGCAGGGGGTACGCCGCCCGCTTCGCCGCCGCCGACCGCCGTAGCGCTGCCGGTTGCACCGGCACTGGCCGATACGCCCCTGCGCACCCTTCCACCGGCCCTGCTCGAAGTGCTGCGCCAGCCGCAGCAGGCGGCGGAGCTGTTGCTGGCACTGGCCGGCACGCCGCCGGCAGCGGGCGGCGGGGAGGGCGCGCGCTGGGTGAACAGTCTGCATGCCTCTCTGCGGCTGCCGGTGGCGCAACTGACCTTTCCGGCCATCCGCCAACTTCCGCGGCCGGTCCTGCGCCAGCTGCTGATCGATCTCAAGGCAGGCTTCGCCGCTGCGCCGGACCTGGAGTTGTCCCGCTACTGCCTGGCGCAGATCATCCAGCGTCAGCTGATCGCCAGCTTGGCGCCGGGTCGCCAACGGCTGTCGGGGCGGGGCAAGCTGGCACAGGCCCGGACCGCGGTGCTTACCTTCTATGCGGTGGCCGCCGAACAGAGCCACGATGACGTCCAGGCCGCTCGTCGGGCCTTCCTGCTCGCCGTCGCCCGTACCTTTCCCGGTTTGCACTGTAGCTACGCGCCGCCGCGTCCCTGGCGTCCGGCGCTGGACGGCGCCCTGGCGCAGCTCGCCCAACTGAGCGTGGCGGCGCGCACCCTGGTACTGGAGGGCCTGCTCTGTCTCATCGAGGCGGACGAAAGGGTGCAAACCGCAGAGCTGGAGCTGCTGAGGCTCTATTGTACGGTCCTCGAATTGCCGTATCCCGCCCTGGACGAATACCTTTCACTCGCCGATGACAAGCTCTCGCAAAAAGGTTGCCGTTCGGCTGATACTGGCCAGGTGATATCTGCACTGTGATCCACACTGGCGCCCGCGGCGACAGCTCGCCGAGGGATAACGTGGCGTTCATAATTCAGGATGATGCATGAAGTTCCTCGTGGTAGACGACAGTCGAGCGGTCCAGACCATCATCAAGCGGATTCTGGCGAATACCGGTTACAGGGATATCGAATTGCGCGTGGCGTCCACCGGTGAGGAAGCCGTGGCGCTGCTGGAGAGTTGGACGCCCAACCTGGTGCTCACCGACTGGCACATGCCCGGCATGACCGGTCTGGAACTGCTCCAGGCGATCCGTCAGCGGGTGGGCGCCGACATCCACGTGGGTTTTGTCACCACCGAGTCGTCGGCGCGCAACATCGAGGCGGCCTACCGCAATGGCGCAGCCTTCGTGGTGACCAAGCCCTTCGCCCAGGAAACCCTGCAGCAGGCGGTGCTCACCGTGCTGCAGGATGGCGCCAGCGCCGAACAGGCCATTGAATCCTCCGGTCGCGAGAGCCTGCCGATCCCGACTCGTTTCAACCCTGATCCACAGCGCATCCGCCAGTTGCTCGGCCTCTCGTCCATCGTCTGCCAGATAGAGCCCATGGCGCCGATTCCGGTTGATCGGCTGGCCTTGCCCTATGTGATCGGCATCTATGGCCATCCGCAGAGCAAGGCACTGGAAGCCGTCTGCCTGCTGGACCTCAACGCGGCCTGCATTCTCGGTGGCTCCCTGGCCGGACTCGCGCCGGCAGCCATCCACAGCGCCATTGCCAGCGCGACCCTGAGCCGGGAAATCTACGAGAACGCCACCGCCTTCCTCGCCGACCTCAGCGGCATGATCTCCGCCGGCAAGGGTGGTGCGCCGCTGGTACTCAGCACCAGTCACTTGGTGCAGAAGCCCTTCGAGAAGCTCTACAGCCTCTGGCGGCAGAACAATGGTCGCGCCGATTTCAGCCTGTCCTTTCCCGGGCTGGGTGACGGCTTCATCGCCTTCCTGTTGAGCTAGGGGATGGCCGACTCGCGCTTCGTCGAATGGGGTTTCCTGCTGGTCACCCTGTCCAATGTCCTGCTCATCGCCCTGGTCCTGACCCTGCTCTGGCAGCGCCTCTTTCCACGCCCCGAGGCCGCGGTCGAGGACCCCGAGGTCCCTGCGGCGTCTGCGCCCGGCGCGCCGCTGCCGCTCACCAGTCAGGCCGAGACCGCGGCCAGCCTGATCGACGCGGCGCGGCAGGCGGATGTCGAGCCCCTGGGGCAGGCCATCAGCGACAGCCTGGATCTGGTAGGCCGCCTCGACGGGGTGGGCGGTGACGACTATCCGGACTGGAAGAAGACCAACCAGCCCTATATCGACGACCTGCTGTCCCATCGCGAGAGTCTGGAATTCAAGCTGGACGATCTCAAGTCCAAGCTGGACCGGGCGCACAAGCTGATCACCAACCTGCACGTGCAGAATCGCGAGATGCGCGGCGCGGAAGCCAAGCTGCAGCGCCTCAGTCTCGATCACGATCGGGTGCAGGGCACCCTGCTGGAAGTGCGCCGCGAGCGCGATCAGCTCAAGGTGAAGGTACAGCGACTCGGCGAAGAGCTGCTGCGGCTGCGGCAACAGCCCGCGGCGCCGGCTGCGGCGGGCGTGGCCGAGGTGGATGGGCGCCTGCAGGAGGAGCTGGAGACCCTGCGCGAGAGTCTCGAAGAGGAGCGGGCGAAGCTGTCGCGCACCCTGGTGGAAAAGGAGTTCATCGAGCAGGTGTTCATCGATACCGACGCCGTCACCGACAGCTATCAGGCCCTGCAACAGGAGCATGCCGCGCTGCAGGAGCAGCTGCAGGCGCTGCAGGCCCGGCTGGACGCCGCTCAGTCGCGGTAAAGGGCATCACGGATGGCGTCGGGGAAGGGGCCGCTCATGCCGGCGATCGCCGTGTTGGTGAGGATGACCACGCTCAGCTCGCGCGCCGGGTCGATGAACCAGGCATTGCCGTAGACGCCACCCCATTGCAGGGTGCCAGGCGTCTGCGGGGTCTTCGCCATCCGGGCATCGCGCAGCACCGCCGCGCCCAGGCTAAAGCCCCAGCCCGGGGCGTCGTCGCGCTGCAGCTCAGGGATCTGGTCTTCCATGAACAGGCGCTGGCTGGCCGGTTGGAGCAGCCGCCCCTGGCGGAGCGCCTCGAGAAAGGCAAGATAGTCGCCCGCGCTGCCCTGCATGCCACCGCCGCCCGAGGCGAAGGCCTGCGCCGAAAGGGCGCGTGCCGGCGAATAGAGAATGCCGCCCTTGGGCATGGGTAGCAGATAGGGCTCGCTCATGGGTTCGGGGCGCGGATAGCCGTCGCGATAGGCTGTGGCCAGGCGCCCGGCGTCGCTGACGTGGAAGCTCAGGTCGTGCAGACCCAGCGGTGCGGCCACCTCCCGCTGGACGACCGCCGGCAGGGGCTGCCCGGTGGCGGCCGCCAGCACGCCGCCCATCACGTCCAGCCCCAGGGAGTAGCGCCACTGGGTGCCCGGCTGGAAGTCCAGCGGCACCCCCGCCAGGCGTCGGAGGTTTTCTTCCAGGGTGAGGGAGGCATCATCCAGGCCGTCGGATACCCCGGCACGGTGATAGGGACCGTGCTGGTCTTCGCCGAAACCATAGTGCAGGCCGGCGGTGTGGCTGAGCAGCTGCGCCAGGGTCGGCGTGGCCGGAGTGCCATCGGCCAGAGCCGGGGTGAAGTAGGGCAGGTAGCGACTGACCGGCGCCTGCAGATCCAGGCGGCCCTGGTCCGCCAGCCGCAAGGCGGTCACGGCCACCAGCGGCTTGGTCAGGGAGGCGAAGCGAAACAGCTGGTCTTCCTGCATCGGCCGCCGGGCTTCGCGATCGGCGAAACCGGCGGCGCGCCGATACACCACGCGGCCCTGGTGAGCGACCATGACCACGGTGCCGACGATGCGCTGCTGGGCGATGGCCTGTTCCAGGATCGGATCGAGGCGGGCGGCGAGGGCCGCGTCCTCGGCCTGGGCAAGGGGGGTACTCAGGCCGAGGCCGAGTGCGCTGGCGAGCAGTAGGGAAGACATCTGGTTTAAGCTCCTGGCGAATCGCCGGCGGCTGGACCGGCCAAAGGAGGAATCCTCGCATGATTCGTGACATTTTGAAGATGGGCGATCCCCGCCTGCTGCGGTTGGCACCGCCGGTGGCGGCCGAGCGCTTCGGTTCGGCCGAGCTGCAGGGGCTGATCCAGGACATGTTCGACACCATGGCTGCCGCGGGTGGCGTGGGCCTCGCGGCGCCGCAGATCGGCGAAGACCTGCAACTGATGGTCTTCGGCTTCGAGCGCAATGTCCGCTATCCCGAGGCGGCGCCGGTGCCCCTGCAGGTGCTGATCAATCCGCGGATCGAGGTGCTGGACGCCAGCGAGGAGCTGGGCTGGGAAGGCTGCCTGTCGATCCCGGGGTTGCGCGGCGAGGTGCCACGGCCGCGGCGGATCCGCTATCGGGGCGTGGATGGCGACGGTCGTCCGGTGGACCAGGAGGCCGAAGGCTTCCATGCACGGGTGGTGCTGCACGAATACGATCACCTGATCGGGCGACTCTATCCCTCGCGCATCCAGGATTTCGCCCGCTTCGGCTTCACCGAGGTACTGTTTCCCGAGTTGACCGCGGCCGCGCAGCGCTAGGCGCCGGCGGCCTCCAGCTGCGCCCTGACGGCCGCCGCCAACTGGGCGAAGGGCACCGCGCCATCCAGGGCGCGAGCCTCTTCGACGGGCGCCCCGGCGGAGCGCAGCAGCAGCGTCGGTACCGCGGTGATGCCCAGGGCTTCGGCGCGATCCTCGGCGTGCAGCACGACATCGGTATGGTCGCCCCGGGCCAGGCTGGCTCTTAGCGCCTCGCTGTCCAGACCGCTGTGACGCGCCAGGTCGAGCAGCACGTCCAGCTCGCCGATATCCCGACCCTCTTCGAAAAAGGCCTGGAAGACCGCCAGGTGGAAGGCGTCGAAGCGATCCTGCTCGCGGGCGAATTCCGCCGCCTCCAGCGCCAGGCGACTGCGGGGTTGCACGGGCGGCAGCCGCAGCACCATGCCGTATTCCGCCGCCATGGGATAGACGGCGCGATCCCAGGTCCGGCGCAGGTAGTCACCGGCAGGGTCGAGGGTGGGCGTGGGCTCGGGACGCAATTCGAAGGCATGCCACTCGATGGCCAGCTGGTCGCCGAATTCTTCCTGCAGACGCGCCAGCTGGGGCAGCTCCAGGTAGCAGAAGGGACAGACGTAATCGCTCCAGACATCCAGACGAACGCGCGGGGTGGCGGTCATGGCAGTGCTCCGGAAGGGCATGGTGTCTGTCGGACCGCACCCGAAAGCGGATGTTCGGTGAACGTGCCGATATCCACGGCCGATAGGGCCTCCAAGTACGGGTTGCGAGCCACAGGTTGGCAGCCAGCAACCGACATCCTCTTCATATCCGGAAACGGAATGGCCACCGGCCAATTGCGTGAAATGGGTGGCGATCCGCGCTCTAGACGCTTGCCTTGAACCTGTCCCCGACCCCAGGTTCCTATGGCTGCATCCTTTCTTTCACGCGCTAAGGACTATCACCTTGGGTTTTTTCGAACGCAAACTGACATTCCTTCGGCAAACCTTCAGCTACGTCGGCTGGTCGGTTTTCTGGCTGCTGCTGTGGGACATCGCCGTCACCGTCGACTACATGATCTTCGTCGACCAACGGGCGCAGCTGCCCAACATCCCCCTGACCCTGATCGGCTCGGCGCTGATCGTGCTGACCAGCTTTCGCAACACCAGTGCCTATCAGCGCTGGTGGGAAGCGCGCACCCTCTGGGGCGGCATGGTCAACAGCTCGCGCAGCTTCGCCCGTCAGGCGCTGACGCTCATCGACGATGGCGACGAGCATTTCAACGCCATCAAGACGGTACTCATCGAGCGCCATCTCGCCTACGTCCGCTGCCTGGCCTGCCAGCTCAGCGGCGACCCGCTGCCCAAGGAAGTCCGCACCTACCTGGGCAAGGAGGAGTGGGCGATGCGCAAGGAGACCAACAACTTCGCCAACGCCATCCTCAGCGGCTCTTCCAGCCTGATCGCCCTGGAGTACCGCGCCGGTCGCCTGGACAGCATCCGCCTGGAGCGCCTGGAAGCCACCTTCGTCGACATGTCCAACTGGCAGGGCGGCATGGAGCGCATCGCCAACACGCCCTTGCCCTATCCCTACGTCAACTTCCCGCGGTTGTTCGTCTTCCTGTTCTGCGTGCTGATGCCCATCGGCCTGGTGGAAAGCCTGGAGTGGTACACGCCGCTGGCCTCCACCGTGGTGGGCTTCATGTTCCTGGCGCTGGAAAAGGTCGGAACCGATCTGCAGAGTCCCTTCCAGCGCAGTCGGCACCAGATCACCATGGGCACCATCTGCAATACCATCGAAGGCAACCTGCGCACCATGCTGCGCGATGCCCGCGGGGGTTACGCCTCGGTCAGCGAGATCGTGCGGGATTCGCGGTTGAGCTCGCCGGAGAAGGATTCCGTCTGAGCGGCGCCCAGTGGCTGGCCATCGCCAGCCCCGGGCATGGGCCTTACTTGAAGTCCCACTGCATCTGCGCCGGGATGCTGATGTCGCGCGAGGAATGCACGCAGACATCCAGGTAGTCGGTGAAGCGCGGCGGGGCGGCGATGCCTTCGTCCAGCAGACGCTGATTGTCGAACAGGTAGTTCAGATCTGCGAAGCCGCCGTACAGCTTGAGCGCCCGCAGCACCAGCCGCGGATTCGCCGGGCCGATGCGTTCGTTGAAGTCGGCCGCCAGTTCCTTGAGATCGGCGCTGTCCACCTGGCGATAGCGCTCGCCCACCGGGGCATCGCCCATGGCGCCGGCATAGGCCTCGTCGATTTCACCAAAGGTGCAGGCGCCGGCATTGCCCGCCGAGATGTGATACAGGCTGTAGTTCAGCTTCGGCTTGAGGGCCAGTTCCACCAGGGCTTCGGCGCAGTAGTCCACCGGAATGACATCGATCTGCTCGTCGAGGCCACAGGTGAAGCGCTCCAGGGCGAAACCCATGCGGAACACCCAGAAGATGCTGCCTGACGCCTTGCAGCCGGAACGACGGTGACCCACCACGATGGAAGGGCGTGCCACCACCAGCGGCAGCAGCGGCAACTCGTTGCGCAGCTTGAGTTCGATGGCCGCCTTGGAGGCGGTGTAGTCCACCAGTTGCTGCTCCGGCTCGGGGAAGTCCCAGGTCTCGGCGACCGGTGACTGGCGCTGCGGACCGCAGGCCATGGCGGTGCTGACGTGCAGGAAGCGCTTCAGCCGCCGCGACTGGGCGCAGGCCTCGGCCAGGGCGAAGGTGCCTTCGACGTTGACTGGCCAGATCTTCGGATTGCGCGAGAAGGAGGCGACCGCCGCGCAGTTGATGACCTCGTCCAGCGTCTGCAGGAGCGGCTTGGCGGCGTCGATCCAGTGGGTGTCCAGCAGGTCGCCACAGAGGATCTGTTCGGGCCTGAGCAGGGCGGCCAGGCGCTCGTCGACGTCATGCACGCGCAGATTCTGCAGCAGGCGCTCCAGGCCTTCTGCGGGAGTCGCGGCCCGGACCAGGAATCTCAGCCCTTCGACATGGCCCAGCTCCAGCAGGCGCAGGGTGACGGCGCCGCCGAGAAAGCCGGTGGCGCCGGTGACGAGGATACGGCGCGGCGCGGCGGTGAATTGGATGGAAGAGACGGGAAGCGACATGGCGGAGGCCCTGGTTGGCGGAACGTGGGCGTACCTTAAGGGTCGACGCTGAAGGATTTATTAAGGCCGGGGAACCCCTCCAGGCTGGCGTCTTTCTAGATGCCCAGCGTAACGACCGATAACCGCCTGGAGACCCCCATGGAACTTCCCGTTCACGATCTGACGACCCTCTTCGAACAACTGGGCCTGGACTCCGATCCGGCTGCCATCGACGACTTCATCGCCAGTCATTCGCCACTGCCCGATGAGGTCAAGGTGTCCGAGGCCGACTTCTGGTCGCCGGCGCAAAAGGCCTTTCTCAAGGACGAAATCATGGGCGACGCCGACTGGGCGCCGATCGTCGACGAGCTGAACGTCCGTCTGCATAGTCATGACTAATGCTGTAGGGCTGGAGGTCTCCAGCCCTGCCACACCTCTCGTGTCCGGAGATTTGCCATGAACGCCGTCCATGCCCAGCAGCAGCCCAACGATCCGCCCGTCGCCGATGACGAGGACGAGGTCAGCGAAGAGCAACTCGACGAATCCGTCGAGGAAACCTTTCCCGCGAGCGATCCCATCTCTCCCTGATGGATTCTTGGCGCCGTTTCGGCGGCGCTGTTCCTACCCCTGATCCGGCTTTCCTGCACTTTCGTCGTGCCGTTTTCCTCCGCTGACCAGCCTTTCCCGCCGCGGCTGCTAAGGTAATCGCGTCGCGCACGCATCGCGACCGGGGTCGCGCAGGCGATCCGATGGATCGTTCAACGCAGGGAATCCCATGATCAAGACCTTTTTCGCCACCCTGGCCGGCTCGCTTATCGCTCTGGCCATGCCCTTCGCCGTGGCCGAACCCATCGTCATCAAGTTCGCCCATGTGGTGACGGACGACACGCCCAAGGGGCGCGGTGCCCTGCAGTTGCAGAAGCTGGTGCAGGAACGCCTGGCGGGCAAGGTCAAGATCGAGGTCTATCCCAACTCCAGCCTGGTGGGCGATGCCGACGAACTGGAGGCGCTGCGCAGCAACAGGGTCCAGCTGCTGGCACCCTCGGTTTCCAAGCTCAATGCCCTGGCCAAGCCGCTCAAGGTCTACGATCTGCCCTTCCTGTTCGACAATATCGAGGCGGTCAAGCGCTTTCAGCGCCGCGACAAGAGTCGCGAGCTGCTGGGCAGCCTGGTCCCCCATGGCATCACCGGGCTGGCCTATTGGAACAACGGTGGCCGGCAACTCTCGGCCACCCGGGAAATCCACGTTCCCGCCGACCTCAAGGGCCTGAGCTTCCGCGTCGAGTCCTCCGATGTGCTGGCGGCCTACTACCAGCAGCTCGGCGCCCAGGCGGTCAAGCTGCCCTTCGCCCAGGTCTACGACGCCCTGCGCACCGGCAAGGTCCAGGGCGCGGAAAATCCCTGGTCGAACCTGCTGGGGCAGAAGATCAATACCGTGCAGCCCTACATCGTCGAGGACAACCACAGCTTCCTCACCTACATGCTCATCACCAACACCACCTTCTGGAACGGGCTGCCCTTCGAAATCCGCAGCGAGCTGGAGGCCATCCTCGACGAGGTGTCCCAGTCGGTGAATCGCGATGCCGAAGCCATCAACGCCAAGGCACGCGAGCGGGTGGTGGCGGCCAATACCAGCAAGATCCTGGTGCCGACGGCTGCCGAGCGCGAGGCCTGGCGCGCGGCGGTGGCGCCCCTGATCAAGGGGTACGAAAGCGAAGTGGGCAGCGATGTCCTGCGTGCCGCCGAGGCCGCCAATCGGCGCTGAGATTGCACGGGCGTCCACCCCGGATTTGCGGCAAACTGGCACGGCGTCATCCCGACAACAAGAGGAATAGCCGTGCAGCACGCGGTCATCAGCGGTAGTGGGCTCTATACGCCGCCCGAAAGTATTTCCAACGACGAGCTGGTTGCGTCCTTCAACCAGTGGGCAGGCCAATGGAATGCCGAGCATGCCGACGCCATCGCCCAGGGCAGCCTGGCGCCCCAGCCGGAATCCAGCGCCGCCTTCATCGAGAAGGCCTCCGGCATCCGCAGCCGCCATGTGGTCGACAAGGCCGGCATCCTCGATCCGGCGCGCATGGTGCCGCGTATCCCCGAGCGTTCCAACGACGAGCCCTCGATCCTCTGCGAGATGGGTGTCGCCGCGGCACGCGAGGCCCTGGAACGGGCCGGAAGGACGGCCGCCGACATCGACGGCGTCATCGTCGCCTGTTCCAACCTGCAGCGGCCCTATCCGGCGGTGGCCATCGAGGTCCAGGCCGCGCTGGGTATCCAGGGCTACGGCTTCGACATGAACGTCGCCTGCTCCTCGGCGACCTTCGGCCTGCAGACCGCGGCCAACGCCGTGCAGCTGGGCCAGGCGCGGGCGGTGCTGGTGATCGATCCGGAGATCTGCACCGGTCACCTGAATTTCCGCGACCGCGACAGCCATTTCATCTTTGGCGATGCGGCCACCGCCCTGGTGGTGGAGCGTGCCGACCAGGCGACCTCGGCGCACCGCTTCGAGATCCTTGGTACCCGGTTGTTCACCCAGTTCTCCAACAACATCCGCAACAACTTCGGCTTCCTCAACCGCGCGGCGGAGGAGGGCATGACCCACCCCGACAAGCTGTTCGTCCAGGAAGGGCGCAAGGTGTTCAAGGAGGTCTGCCCCCTGGTGGCCGAGCTGATCGGCAATCACCTGGCCGAACTGGACATCCCCGTCGAGCGGGTCTCGCGCTTCTGGCTGCACCAGGCCAACCTGGCGATGAATCAGCTCATCGTCAAACGCCTGCTGGGTCGCGAACCCGAGTCCAACGAGGCGCCGGTCATTCTCGACACCTACGGCAACACCAGCTCGGCCGGTTCGGTCATCGCGCTGCATCTGCACCACGAGGATCTGGCCAGCGGCAGCCTGGGGGTGCTCAGCTCCTTTGGCGCGGGCTACTCCATCGGCAGCGTGGTGCTGCGCAAGGTCTGATCGACGGCAGGAGTCTTCCCCGGATGACCGTTGTCGGACCTGGGAAGACCTCTTGAAATAGGAAGACCCCGTGCCGCCAGGAAGCCTGCTCCAGGTGCAGCTGCATCAGCTGCGCCCCACCCAGCCCGCGATCGGCCACGACCAGGTGCTGTACAAGCTTGGCAAGTATACCTGCGACCGGCGCAAGCTATTCGACGACTACTGCGAAGCCAACGGCCAGCACCTGAGTGGTGGCTTCCAGCCGAGCACCAGTCTGCGCTCGGCCGGCGACGCCCTCGGGGTACGGCCGCCGGGTAGCTGTCCGGATGAAATGAAGACCGTCGTCATAGGTCCGGGGCGGCAGCTCTATCTCACCGACGGCCACCACACCTTTTCCGCCTTCTGGGAGCACCCCGGTGGCGGCCCCGAGACCCCGGTGTGGGTCAGGGTCACCGACGATTTCAGCGACGCCGCGAGCATGGCCGACTTCTGGATCCGCCTGCTCGACGAGCGCAAGGCCTGGCTCAAGGATCCCCAGGGCCGGCCCATCCTGCCCGAGCAGCTGCCGCCGACCCTGGGCCTCTCCGCCATGGCCGACGACCCCTACCGCGCGCTGGTCTATTTCACCCGCCAGATCGGCTACGACAAGCCGCGGACCCCGGATGGCCGGGTATTGCCGTCGGAATTCCTCGAGTTCTACTGGGCCGAATGGCTGCGCATGCTGCTGCCGCTGCGTGACTACGATCTCGACGATCGCAAGAGCTACGCCAAGGCGGTGGAGCAGGCCGCCAGGCTGATGGTGGCCAACCCGGGCATGCTGATCGGCAGCTCGGGCCGTACGGCGCTGGAGATGGGGGCCTATCGCGCCCTGGACAAGAAGGTCCTGCGCAAGCTCTCCTCCAGCGATGGCAAGTTCACCTACCTGCTGGCCGCCCGTGCCCAGCGTGCGGCCCTGTCCCGGGCGATCTAGTCGGTTTCCGGCTTAAGTGTCTGTTACTAGCAGGTTTTTTTCTTATTGGTGTTGACAGGGGAGGCCGGGCCTCTTAACATGCGCCCCGTCCTGACCGACGGGGCTATAGCTCAGCTGGGAGAGCGCTTGCATGGCATGCAAGAGGTCGACGGTTCGATCCCGTCTAGCTCCACCAAATTTCGGTTTCGCCTTCGGGGGGAATCGGTAGAAGGTTT
>NZ_JALNUX010000015.1:0-110594 GCF_026544185.1 Pseudomonas sp. GM_Psu_1 | reverse complement strand
AGAGGAAGCCAAGGAATACCTCGCCAGCGACGCACCCCTGACCGTGGGAAGAGCATCGCGGCCATGGCGGCCGCTGCTTTGGAGGCTATTCGATCGCGGCCATGGGCCGCTCCTACAAAAGTCCAGGCTTGTAGGAGCGGCCGCCTCGGCGGACCGCCATGGCCGCGAGCAGACCTTCAGGCTTACGCCTGCCCGGGCGGCTGCTTGTCCACGGTCAGGGGTGCGTCGCTGGCGAGGTATTCCTTGGCTTCCTCTTCGCTGGCCACCGAGGGGGGCGAGCCGCGCAGGGGTTTGCCGGCGGTTTCGCGCACGGTGAGCATGGTCAGGATGCCGATCAGGGCCGCCGCCATCAGGTAGTAGGCCGGCACCAGGGGGTCGCCGGTCTTTTCCACCAGCCAGGCAGTGACCAGCGGGGTGGTGCCCCCGAACAGCGACACCGAGATGTTGAAGGCGATGGACAGGGCGCTGTAGCGGATCGGGGTGTAGAACAGCGCCGGCAGGGTGGACGGCATGGTGCTGGTAAAGCAGGCCAGGGCCACGCCCAGCAGCATCAGGCCGAGGAAGATCAGCCAGTCGTGGCCGCTGCCGATCAGCTTGAGGCAGGGAATCGCCAGGACCAGGATCGCCAGACAGGCGCCGATGATCATCGGCTTGCGGCCCAGGCGGTCGCTGAAGAAGCCGCCGAGAATGTTGAGCGGCATCATCACCACCATGACGATGAGGATCAGCAGCAGCCCCTTGGTCTCGGCGTAGCCCATGGTCACGGCCAGGTAGCTGGGCATGTAGGTCAGCAGCATGTAGTCGGTGACGTTGAACACCAGCACCAGGCCGATGCACTTGAGCAGGGCGACGCGATGCAGGGTGAACAGCTCGCGCAGGCTGTGCGCCGGACCGTCCGCCGCCTTGCCTTCGTTGGCTTCGGTGTGGGCCTTGAACGCCGGGGTCTCTTCCAGCTTGAGGCGCATATAGAGGCCGAGCAGGCCGAGCGGGCCGGCGATGAAGAAGGGAACCCGCCAACCCCAGTCGAGCAGCTGTTCCTGGGTCAGGGCCGCGGTGAGCGCCGTGACCGTTCCCGCGCCGGCGATATAGCCGGCCAGGGTGCCGAATTCCAGCCAGCTGCCCATGCGTCCTCGGGTCTTGTCGGTGGCGTATTCGGCGATGAAGGTCGCCGCGCCGCCGTATTCGCCCCCGGTGGAGAAGCCCTGTACCACGCGCGCCAGCAACAGCAGGGCCGGTGCCCAGATGCCGATGCTTTCGTAGCTGGGAATCAGGCCGATGCTGAAGGTGCCCAGGGCCATCATGATCATGGTCAGGGCCAGCACCTTCTGGCGACCGTACTTGTCGCCCAGGGGGCCAAAGACCATGCCGCCGATCGGGCGGACCAGGAAGGCCACGGTAAAGGTGGCGAAGGTGGCGATCAGCTGGGCGGCGGCATCGCCATCGGGAAAGAAGACCTTGCCCAGGGTCACGGCCAGGTAGCCGTAGACGCCGAAGTCGAACCATTCCATGGCGTTGCCGAGGGCGGCGGCGCCGACGGCACGCTTGACCAGAGAATTGTCGACGATGGTGAGGTCGTCCGGTTTTACCTCATGGCGGCGCTTGAACCAGCCAACGTGATGATGGTGTTTCGACATGTGTTTTCCTCCTTGCGTGGGGCCATAGACCCGAGCGGACCGCTAGAAGTGCGATGACAGAGGGGCAGAAACTTCCCCGCCGCCTCCAGGGAGCGACCCGGGAATGCCTGCGCGGCCCTGGGAGATTCCAGGCCCGGGCGTCCGCTCCGCCCTTGCGGCCTCCGCGTTTCCCGGCTTGCCCTCGGCAGTCTGTGGCGGCCGTTCGATGGCAGAGGGGCGCGCGGCTAACGGCCAGGCTGGGGCAGGGTCCAAGCCTTGGGGTACTCTGGGTCATCCCCTCGTGGAGCCGTGCGATGAAATCGCCTGCCGTGCTGTGTGCGCTCGTCCTTTCCGGCGTTTCCCTATGGAACGCCGCGCCCGCCTGGGCCGATAACAACTATCGCCTCGGCGGCGGCTACGTGACCCCGCCACCGGGGGCCCAGCCGCCGCCGATCGCTCCCGCCGGCAACGCCGGGCGCTGGCAGGGCGGTGGCCAGGGTGACTGGAATGGGGGGCCGCCCGGGCGTGGCGACGGTCCTGGGCGCGGCAATGGTCCGGCGCTGGAGCGCTGGGAGCGCAACGACCCCCCGCCACCGCGGCCGGGCTATCAGCCGGCCTGGCAGGATCGCCCCGTTCCCTTGCCGCGCCCGGGATATATGATGCCGGCGCCCGATCAACCGGGGCGGAACTACCCGCCGCCGCCGCCACCGCGTCCGGAGCGGGATCCTCAGTGGGCCGGTCCGCGTCCGGGCTGGGGCACCAATCCCCAGTGGCGTCCGGGCTTCGAGGTGCCGGGCGTGCCGGCTGGCTTCACCCGCGTCTGGTACCGCGACAGCCAGTACTACTATGCCGATGGCTACTGGTATCGCCCCCAGGGGCCGCGCTATGTGGTGACCCTGCCACCGACCGGGGTACGGGTCAGTGTCCTGCCGGCCTTCGCCGAGACCCTGTGGATGGGCGGCACTACCTATTACTTCGCCGCGGGCAGCTATTACCGCACCGATCCGGGCGGCGGCTTCGTCACCGTCGCCGATCCCACCGTGGCGGCCGTGCCGGCCACGACGGCAGCGCCTGCCGGAACGGACTACGACGCCTATGACGTCACCGCCTATCCCCTGCGGGGGCAGTCGCCGCAGCGCTACGCCACGGATCGCTACGACTGCCGGCGCTACGCCGCCGGGGAGTCGGGCTTCGATCCCGAACGACCCGGCGCGGTCGGCGATCCCTACCTCACCCCGCGCTTCCGCCAGGCGCTGGCGGCCTGCCTGGCGGGGCGTGGCTATCGCGTGGAGTAGCGATCAGTCGTTGGTCAGCTGCACCAGGGTGAACAGCCCGCAGGGCGGCACGCTGCTGCGACGGGCGCGGCGCAGGTCTTCGCGGGAGAGGATGGAGTCCATGGCGAAGTCCGGATGCCAGCCGAGCTTGCGCGAGGCCGGTGCCAAGGCCTTTTCCGCCAGCAGCCGCAGGCCGCTCTCGGCCTGGAAGTGATTGACCAGCAAGAGGTGACCTCCCGGCTTCACCACCCGGCGCATCTCCTGCATCAGCTTGCGCGGATTGGGCACCACGGAGGCCACGAACATGGCTACGGCGATATCGAAGGAGCCGGTGGGCAGGCCGGTTTCCTCGGCATTGGCTTCGAGCAGGGCATCCACCGTGGTGATGTCGTCGCGAATGACCCGCTCCCGGGCCTTGGCCAGCATGTCGGGCGAGAGATCGATCCCGGTGACGCGCTTGTCGGCGCCATAGTGGGGCAGGGCCAGCCCCGTCCCGACGCCCACTTCCAGCACCCGGGTACCCGCCAGGGCGTTGACCGCCGCCACCGCACGCTTGCGACCGGGGGCGGAAACGCCGCCGAACACCCGATCATAGACATTGGCCCAGCGCCGGTAGGCGGAAATGATGGCGGCATTGTCCAGCGCGGAGTGCGGTGCGGACGTGTCGGCGGTATTCAGCGAATAATCGATTTTCTTCGAGTCGTGCATAGCGGCCTTGTCATTGTCGGTAGATGAAAGCAGAGGCGTTACGGCGCCAACTCGGCGCGGCGTGCGAGGGTGAAAAGTTGCGGCCTGTCGATGGAAGCAGGCGCTTCGCTATTTCGTTGTGCGGATTGGAAGTGGCTCTTTCGCTTTTGTATCCAGGGGCTGCAAGCCAGGCGTGACGGCTGCTCCAGATAGGATCTTTACTGTTTTAGAACAATCGCACGGTGTTTGGCTAGTTGTGTCGGGGGTTATCTGGCTTGAATGAGAAGTTGGTAGTTCTAATTGTTTTTGATTGTTCGTTCTTTCAATTTAAATATCAGTTTATTGTTTGTTCGTTCAATCAAATCAGTTGTGGGCTGAAAGTGAGGCCGTTTTACGCTTCTGTGGCGTAGTAGTAAGACCTTGGTGATGGGATAGGGTCAGGTAAGGACGAGAGAAGCAAATCGCAGAGGATATTGCAGGCGTGGAAGAATCAAGCGTGTGGGGCAAAGAGGGCGGATGGCGTTCGTACGGATTGTCCGTGCTGCATCCCCACACCGACTCATCCATGTCCTTGAGTCTCAGCAGGTCTCAAGATCGGGCTTGTCGGCGTGCAGGTTTCTCTCCAACAAGAATCCTTGCGATTCGAACGCCATTACCTATCGTTAGGCTATGGGCACGAAAGGCTAGGTCCTTATTCCTACGGCTTTTTGTGTTGGCTTGGCTGCCGGTCGCCGAGCTTTGCGCAAGCTGAGAATCTGGTGTGTGGTAGTGGTCCAATCGAGCGTGAGGCCCAGCATGCTGCTAGGCAAAGCGTTTGCCTAAAGCGCAGCAACGTGGCCTGGCAGTTTGAGTATGGGTGTCAGGCATAACACCCGCACGTCAGACCTGGCGTACCTTCTTCAATCAGATTCCCGATCTCTGAGGTAGCGATGCGAGCACGAGGCTTTACCCTGATCGAACTGATGGTCGTCGTGGCGATTGTTGGCATCCTGGCAGCCATTGCCTATCCGACTTATCAGACCTCTGTGCTGCGCTCCAACCGCAGCGAGGGGCAGGCACTGCTCAACGAGGCGGCGGCACGGATGGAGCGCTTCTATGCGCAGAACAATGCCTATCCGGCGAAGGTAAAAGACCTAAACATTGTCAATACAAAGACCGACCCCGGCAGTGACAGAGTGTTCTCCAGCAGCGGGTACTACGAACTGACGATTTTAACCAGCGCTGCTGGTAGTGCTGGCTATAGCAGTGATGGTCCCTATGTGCTGACCGCACTGCCCAAGGGCAGTCAGGAAAAAGATTCCTGTGGCAATCTGATACTTAACGCTCAAGGCGTCAAAAAGGTATCGAGGGGTGATCCCACTGACTGCTGGCGCTAATCCTCCCGTCCCTGTACCAGGCCGGCATCCCTGTCCTGTTCCACGCGATAGCCGCCGAAGCCCAGGGTGACCCGCTGGGTGGCGTCGGCCTTGCCGGCGTCGCGGGCTTCGTGTTCGACCACCAGGCGGTTGAGGCGGTTGAGCAGGTGCATGGATTCGTCGTAGGCGGTGCGATAGAGGCTGAGCGTGGAATCCTCGGTCAGGTTGTGGCCGTAGACCACGTGAAAGGTGAAGTCCGGCGCGGCGCGGTCCTGCAGGTAGAGGCGCTCGAAGCCGGCCAGCAGGTCGCCGGTGAAATGGGCCAGCAGCCGCCCTGCGCCTTCCTGGCTCTCGGTGCCGCGCAGCAGCGAGCGGGGGGTGAGCACCACCCGGTCTTCCTCGTCGAGGCGGGCGTAACCCTTGCGCAGCCATTCATCCAGCACGGTGCGGGCGCGCACGTCGCTGCCGACGCTGGCGACCAGGGCGTCGAAGCTCTGTTCGCCGCCACGGCGCTGAGTGCGGGGGAGGGGGCGCAGATTGCCCTCGGCATCGAGCAGATCCAGTCGTGAGGTCCAGGCGCTGAGCACCTGCCATTCCAGGCTGGGCGTGCAGGGCGTACGTTCCGGGCTGGCCTCGCGCAGGGCTCGGACCTCGCGGCGCGGCAGGCCGGTCAGCACCGAGATGCGGCTGTCGGAATTGGGCTTGTCGCGCAGCGGTTCGAAATCCTGGGCGACCTCGAAGTAGGTCTGGCGCAGCAGGCGATCGAAGGTCTGGTAGGTCACGCCGGAGGCGATGGCGATACGCACCAGCCGACCGATCAGGCTACGCAGGAGCAAGGGTACCTTGGTGGAAAGCATGGGGGACTCGACACGGCAGACGCCTGCCCATCTTCGCGGCGCCTTAAGCGCCCGTCAAACCGGCCGGTCACAAAGTGTCGCGGACGCCACTCAGGCTGTCGTCCGCGGGGCAGGGCCGTGGCTAGCCAGGAGTGCCCGATTCGGTCGCACCGGCCACGTCCGGATCGTCCGGAAACTCCTCGGGTTCCATGTCCGCATAGGGCAGCTCTTCGGGCGGCGGGGTGTTGCTGGGGTTGTCGTAGGTCTTCTGGTCGGCGTCGCTCATGGTGGCTCTCCGGGGTGGGTGTGGAGATATCGAACCCCTCTGGGCGGGGCCGTTCCCGAGCGGCTGTCGACAGCGACCTCGTGTCGGTCAGATGGCCAAAGGGCGAACTTCGTTAGCGCGATAGCGGTCCAACGCCTGACTGTCTCATCCGAACGACGGCGCCCAAGGAGTCCCGTGATGACCACGCCCACCGCTGTCCATCCGCTGCCGTTCCAACCCGCCTTCGAACAGGTGCCGGATGATGAAGCCGAAACCGTTCGCGAGATGGTCGCGGCCATGAGAGACATCACCGAGACCACCTACGCCAATGGCGGTCATGCCATTCGCAGCGTGCACGCCAAGAGTCACGGTCTGCTCACCGGCCAGGTGCGGGTGCTGGAGGGCCTGCCGCCGGCCTATGCCCAGGGCGCCTTCGCCGTGCCGGGCAACTATGCCGCGGTGCTGAGATTTTCGACCAATCCGGGCGACATCCTGGCCGACAGCGTCTCCACCCCGCGGGGGCTGGCGCTCAAGCTGATCGACGTGCCGGGCGAGCGCCTGCCCGGCAGCGAAGGCCAGGTGACCCAGGATTTCGTCATGCAGAACGCCCCGGCCTTTACCGCGCCGGATCCCAAGACCTTTCTCAAGACGCTCAAGCTGCTGGCCAAGACCACCGACCGCGGTGAGGGCCTGAAGAAGGTGGCGTCAGCGGTGCTGCGCGGCACCGAGAAGGTGGTGGAAGCCTTTGGCGGCGAAAGTCCGACGCTGAAGAGCCTGGGTGGCCACCCGGAGACCCATCCGCTCGGCGAAACCTTCTACACCATGGTGCCCTTTCTCTACGGCCCCTATTTCGCCAAGCTCAGCGTGGTTCCGGTGGCGCCCGAGCTGACCGCTCTGACCGACGCGCCGGTCGAGGTCAACGGCAAGCCCGACGGCCTGCGCGAGGCGGTCAATGCCCATTTCGCCCGGCACGGCGGCGTCTGGGAGATCCGCGTGCAGCTGGGCGTCGATATCGAGCGGACACCTATCGAGGACGCCTCGGTGGTCTGGCCGGAAGACCTCAGTCCCTATGTGACCGTGGCGCGCCTGGAGGTGCAGCCGCAGCCGGCCTGGAACGAGGCGCGCTCGCGCGAAGTGGACGATGGCATGGTGTTCAGCCCCTGGCATGGTCTGGCTGCGCACCGCCCGCTGGGCGGCATCATGAGATCGCGGCAACCGGCCTACGAGATGTCGTCGCAGTTTCGCAGCGAGCGCAACGGCTGCCCGTTGCACCATCCGCGCGGACCGGTGGAGCTGTAACGCGGCTCAGTTGAGCGTGGCGAGCTCGGCGTCGTCGAGTTCGCGAGCGCGTACCGCCGCTGGGCGGGACACCAGCCCGGCGACATAGCGCTCGAAGTGGGGGCGCTTCTCGATGGTGCCGAAGGCCATGCCCCAGGCGAGATGGGCACCGACATAGACGTCGGCGGCGGTGAAGCGGTCGTCCACCAGGTATTCACCGGGGGCCAGGGCGGCGTCGAGGGTGTCGAGCACCTCGGCCAGACTGCCATAGCCCACCGCGCCGCGCTTTTGCGGGTCTTCGGGCAGGACGACGCCCAGCGCCTGGTTGGTGGTGGCCGCCTCCAGCGGACCGGCAGCGAAGAACAGCCAGCGGTAGTAGGCACCGCGCGCCGGATCGCTCAGCGGTGGGGCGAGCCCCGCAGCGGGAAAGGCGTCGGCGAGATAGGCGCAGATGGCGGCGGTCTCGGTCACCACGGCGGCGCCATGGCGCAGCGCCGGCACCTTGCCCATGGGGTTGATGGCGCGATAGGCCGGGGATTTCATCGCCGGCCCGTAGTCGACCCGTTGCACCTCGTAGGGTTGTCCGAGCTCCTCCAGCAGCCAGCGCACGATGCGTCCGCGCGACATGGGGTGGGTATAGAGCACAGGCCGGTCGAACATGGTGAAGCTTCCTTGAGTTGTCGTACCCCTTAGCATAGGTAGGCCCTCATCCAGCGTCCATTCGCAGGAGAGCCGGTACCCTTCTGCTAAACTGGTAAACCTTTACCAGCCGTTTCACAGGACTCCCGTGCCCTCATCCTTCGATTCCCTGCCGCTGGCCGAGGCCATGCAGGCCAATCTGGCCGAACTCGGCTACCTGAGCATGACGCCCATCCAGGCGGCCAGCCTGCCCATCATTCTCAAGGGCCAGGACCTCATCGCCCAGGCCAAGACCGGTTCGGGCAAGACGGCCGCCTTTGGCATCGGCTTGCTGACGGGACTCAATCCGCGCTATTTCGGCTGTCAGGCGCTGGTGCTCTGTCCGACCCGCGAACTGGCGGACCAGGTGGCCCGCGAACTGCGTCGCCTGGCGCGCACCACGCCCAACATGAAGATCCTGACCCTCTGTGGCGGCATGCCGCTGGGGCCGCAGATCGCTTCCCTGGAGCATGGCGCCCAGGTGATCGTCGGCACCCCGGGGCGGGTGCAGGAGCACCTGCGCAAGGGCACCCTGGTGCTGGACGGCCTCAACGTCGCGGTGCTCGACGAAGCCGATCGCATGCTCGACATGGGCTTCATCGACGCCATCGCCGACATCCTCAGCCAGACGCCGGCACGGCGGCAGACGCTGCTGTTCTCGGCGACCTATCCGGAAGGCATCGAGCGTCTGGCCCAGGACTACCTGCGCGCGCCGCTGCGCATCAGCGTCGAGAGTCAGCACAGCGAGACGCAGATCCGCCAGCGCTTCTACGAGATCGCCGCCCAGGATCGTCTGGCCGCCGTGGTGCGCCTGCTCCGGCATCATCGCCCGGCCAGCGCCGTGGCCTTCTGCCAGACCCGCCAGCAGTGCCAGGAGGTGGTCGAGGCGCTGCATGCCCAGCGCATCTCCGCAGCCGCCCTGCATGGCGATCTGGAGCAGCGCGAGCGCGACCAGGTGCTGGCGATGTTCGCCAACCGCAGTCTCTGCGTGCTGGTGGCCACCGACGTGGCGGCCCGCGGCATCGACGTCGCCGGCCTGGAGGCCGTGATCAACGTGGAGCTGTCCCGCGATCCGGCGGTGCACGTGCACCGCATCGGTCGCAGCGGTCGGGCGGGTGAGCAAGGCCTGGCGCTGTCCTTGGTGGCGCCGGCCGAAGCCAGTCGCGCCCAGGCCATCGAGGTGCAGCAGGGCTCGCCGCTGGACTGGCAGCCTCTTGGCGCCCTACGCGACACCCCGGAGCCGCTGGTACCGGCCATGCACACCCTGGCCCTGGCGGCCGGCAAGAAGGACAAGCTGCGCCCCGGCGACATCCTCGGCGCCCTGACCGGCGACGCCGGCCTGCCCGGCGCCAAGATCGGCAAGATCACCCTGTTCGACAACCAGGCCTATGTCGCCGTGGAGCGCGATATTGCCCGCCAGGCGTTGCAGCGGTTGAGCGAGGGCAAGATCAAGGGGCGGTCGATCAAGGTGCGGATGCTGTAGGGCAGATTTGACTACGGGCATTGTGGCTCTGACGACCCGCGCCTGACGGTATTGGCTTTATCGCGGCCATGGGCCGCTCCTACAGGTATCAAACCGATCTGTAGGAGCAGTCGCTACGGCGCACTGGCCTGGCCGCGATCAGCGATAGGCCTGTCTCAGGTGTGTGGTAGCGCCGTAGCGTGGAAAACGGCGCAGCCTTTTCCACTGGGGCTTTGCCGCGAGGCGCGCCCTCACCCCAACCCTCTCCCAGGGGGAGAGGGGGCTATCCAAGCAGCGCCGTAGCGTGGAAAACGGCGCAGCCTTTTCCACCGGGACTTCGTCGCGAGGCGCGCCCTCACCCCAACCCTCTCCCAGGGGGAGAGGGGGCTATCCAAGCAGCGCCGTAGCGTGGAAAACGGCGCAGCCTTTTCCACTGGGGCTTCGTCGCGAGGGGCGCCCTCACCCCAGCCCTCTCCCAGGGGGAGAGGGGTCTATCCAAGCAGCGCCGTAGCGTGGAAAACGGCGCAGCCTTTTCCACTGGGGCTTCGTCGCGAGGGGCGCCCTCACCCCGACCCTCTCCCATGGGGAGAGGGGGTTGTCCGAATGCCTAGGTGTACCTCGGGCTGTTGGGCTTCGACGATGGAGTCGTCCCGACCCCACCTGCCTCAGTCCTCGATCCCCATCCGCCGTCTGGCGCGATGCGAGGAGCCGTTGCGCACGGCCCAGCGCAGCACCGGGGCGGTGGAGCCTATTCCCGTGCGAATCAGCTGCCGTTGCAGCGCACTCTGGTGGAAACCCAGCTCCGCACTGGCCCAGTCGGGCAAGAGGTCGATGCCGGCCTGCATCATCAGGGCGCCGAAGGGCTTGGCCAGGGCGCTGGGCGCGGGCGCCTGCAGCAATACCCGGCAGACCTCGCGGCTGCGTTCGTCGCACACCAGCTGCGGGCGGATCGCCTGGTAGTAGGCGGCTATCTCCGCTCGGGAGCGGGGCACGTCGGTCGCGCCCAAGCGTTCGGCGACCAGGGCGATTTCGGCGTAGTAGCGATCCTGTTCGGCCCCCGGCAGCCGGGGATCGAAATAGCGCAGATAGGCCGCCAGGAAGTGACTGACCTCGGCCACATGGACCCAGGTCAGCAGCGCCGGGTCTTCGGCGCTGTAGGGGCGGCCGTCGGCGGCCTGGCCCCGGATATGCCGGTGGATGGCCCTGACCCGGGCGATCAGTCGCTCGGCATCGCCGCAGCTGCCAAAGGTGGTGGCGGCGATGAACTGACCGGTGCGTCTCAGGCGGCCGAGCATGTCTTCGCGAAATTTCGAATGGTCCCAGACCCCGGCCAGAGCCAGCGGGTGCAGGGTCTGCATCAGCAGGGCGGCGATGCCACCGATCAGCATGCAGGTGAAGTCGCTGTGCACCCGCCAGGGCAGGCTGCCAGGCCCGAACAACCCAGGGTCACCCGGTGGTTGCTCGTAGTCGACCTCGCCCAGGGCCAGTCCGGTAAGGCTCATCACCTGCTGCTCGATACGGCTGCGGATCCGCTCCATGGACTAGCGCGGCAGCAGATAGAGCGCCGCGTACTGCAGCAGCATGATGGTCTTGCCATCCAGCAGCCGGCCGTCGCGGGCCATGGCCAGGGCCTCGTCGAAGGGCAGTTCCAGCAGCTCGATGTCCTCGCCTTCCTCGTGCAGTCCGCCACCGTCGGCGATGCGCTGGTCGGCGCGGTATTCACCGGCGAAGAAGTGCAGCAGCTCGGTCACCGAACCGGGACTCATGAAGGCGTCGAACAGGTGCTGGACATTGTCCAGGCGGTAGCCGGTCTCTTCCTCGACCTCGGCCTTGATGCGCGCTTCGGGGGCGGCCGCGTCGAGCAGGCCAGCGGGGGTCTCCACCAGCAGGCCGTCGTCCAGACCGTTGCCCAGGGTCGGCAGGCGGAACTGGCGGATCAGCAGCACGGTGCGCCGCTCGCGGTCGTACAGCAGGATGGTGGCGCCGTTGCCGCGGTCGTAGGTCTCGCGGGTCTGGCGTTGCCAGCTGCCGTCGCGGCGCAGGTAGTCGAAGGTGGTCTTCTTCAGCAGGCCCCAGTCCTGGGAAAGGGTCTCGACCTGCTGGATGCGAATGCGGGAGGTGTCGGGCATGGGGGCTCGTCTGGACAGGAGGCGTCGGGCCACGGTAGCAGAAGCGCTGCCTTTCTGAGGCATGCCCCGTGACCCCGGGTTCCACCCTGTCGTGAGGACGGCAGACCGCCGACGTCTAGAACCAGCGGTCGTTCTTCTTGCGACCCCGCGTCATGGACGGCAGGATCAGGCCGGCCAGCAGGCCGGCGCCGGCGATGCTGCCGCCGTAGACCATGTACTGCATCAGCGCCTGCTTGTTCTCGTTGCCGAGCTTGGCCTGGGTGCTGCGCAGTTCGGACTGGGCCTGGGTGAGCTGGGCGTCGAGGTCCTTGCGGCGGCTCTCCAGTTCGTCGATCTGCTTCTTGCGCGAATCCAGGGTCTCCTGCATGCCCTGGACGCGATTCTTCCAGCTGTCGTCGATGGTCTTGAGCTGGCCGCTCAATTCGGCCACCTGCTGTTCCAGCTGCGGCAGGCGCTCGGCCTGGCCGGGCTTGGCCTGCAGATCGGCATTGGGAATCCAGACGGTGCTGCCGCCTTCACCGCGCACCTGGCTGTAGTCGCCCTGGGTGCTGATCAGCTCGACCTTCTGCCCGGACTTGAGGGTGCCGACGATGCGATAGCCATCGGTGGGACCACTGCGGACATAGGTGGTCAGGCTGTCGCTGACCCAGCGGGCAGTGCCTTCCTGGGCCACGGCGGTGCCGGCCAGGGAAGCGAGGGAGGCAGCCAGGCAGAGGCCGAGATGCGGTAGGCGGGAGAGCAGGCGAGTTGGGGACATGGGCATGATCGGGTCTGTATGCATGAGCTGAAAAGATGAAGGCCGTGATGAGCAAGCCGGATTATTGTGGGGCAGTACCCTAGCAAGCCGCCGCGATCTATCCGCCAACCCGTAGCGCCCTCTGTTCGAGACGGTGAAGCAGTTCAAGCTTTGGCGGCGGAAAGCGACGGCCAGTGTCATCTTGCCGCCATGGGGTAGGCGGTAAAAGCGGCAAAGCCGTTCAGGATCTTGCAGCGGCGGTTCAGAGCCGATGGAGCAGATCCAGACTCAGGGCCGCGAGCGCGCCCAGGCCGGCGCAGCCAAAGGCCAGCGCCTTGCCCCACCAGCGTTTCCAGGCGATCGCGCCGGCCACCATGCCCACCCCGCAAAGCAACAGGCCGGACTTGAGATAGAAGTCGGACCAGGCGAGCAGCTGATCGATGAAGTCGAAGAGGTCTTGGAATTCCTGCGGCATGGGGCCTCCTGGCGCGCTGGCGCTATTGAGTCGCCGGGGCCGCGGTCGTTCCCTGGCAGTCCGCCGCCAGCAATCGTTCCGCCGAACCCTGGTCGCCCGGCTGGCTGCCCGCGCGACCGGCCAGCAACAGGAACTGGCGGCTGGCGTCCCGGCTCGGCAAGGCCACCACCGCCAGTGACAGCCGTGGATCCGGCAGCGGATAGGGCGGCCGGTTGGCCAGGGCCTGGAAGAAATCCACGGCCAGCAACTGGGTTTCGCTTAGCCGCCGCGCCTGATAAAGACTGCCCGCCAGCGCCTTTGGCAGCGCGCGCCAGTGTTCGTCCAGAGCGGGCGCCAGCGGCAGGAGCTGCGCGCGTACTTCGGGCCGCAGACAGGCCAGGTGCACATGCAGCTGATCCTGGCTACGCCCGCTGGGGGCATTGAGGGCCAGGGCGATCCGCTCGTCCGCCACCGGCGCCCGGCCCCAGGCGCTCAGGTACCAGCGCTGGCGCCAGGCCAGACCGAACCAGTTGGGTTGGCCGGGCTGCCACAGCGCCGGACTTTCCAGCCCGCGCAGGGGCCGCAGCGGTACCAGGATGAAATGCTGTCGCTCACCCGGCGCGCGCAGCATGGCGAAGCCGGGATCCTCCACCACCTGGCGACAGGGTGCCGCCAGACCGGTGAGCCGGGCATTGGGCACGCAGAGCCCGGTCGTGACCTGGCGCAGCAGGTCGCGGCTGGCACAGCCCGTCAGCGCCAGGCTCAGCATCAGCAGCGGCAACAGGCGCCGCCACGACGAGCGGATGCGGCTCGGCAGCGAACAACTGCGCGCGCGGCGCTTCCAATGGCTATCAGGGCAACGCACTGGGAGATCAGTCATGGCCAATGGTTGGGCCGGAGACGGCGCGGTTCAGGAACAGATCGACAGCACGGTGGACGATGCGGTGCAGCGCGCCCGCAGCCGTCTGCATCGGGGCGCGAGCCTCACCCATTGCGAGGAATGCGGCGACGCCATCCCCGAAGCACGCCGCCAGGTGGTACCGGGCGTGCGCCTGTGCATCCGCTGCCAATCCGAGCAGGACGCCGAAGACCAGCGCGCCGGCGGCTACAACCGGCGGGCGAGCAAGGACAGTCAGTTGCGCTAGGGGTGGATGGGGCAGCGGCATGGTGTGGTGACCCGTACAGGAGCCTTGAGTCTTTCCAGCCCAGGGCCAAGAACGGTTTGTACCATGCGGGCCCTTCCCCAGCAGCAGTCCATCGATCAGTCGGGATGCACCGCGTAGCCGCGCAGCCGGTTACCGTCCGGATCGAGCACGACGAAGCTGCGGCCGAATGGCAGGTCGGTCGGCGGCCAGGCCTCCTGGGCGCCCCGAGCGCGCCAAAGATCATGCAGCTCGTCCACCGCTGCCATGCTGGCCACCTTGAAGCCCAATTCACCCGTCGCACTGCCCGCGCTTACCGGCGGAACCACTGCCTCTTGTGCCCACAGGCCCAGGGCGAGACCGGAGGGCAGGACGAAGAGGGCGAAGCCGGGACCGTCCTCGACCGGGGCGAGGTCGAGCAATCCGGCATAGAACTCCCGGCTAGTAGGGACATCGGCAACGTAAAACATCAGGCTGGTGCTGTAGTGCATGGTGCATCTCCTTTGTGGTGATGCCGACCAGTCTAGGAGCCCCTACTGCCAGTTTCTGTCAGTAGTCAGCCTGGATTATTGCGCTGACGATTCATCTGCTGTCGCCAGTCCCTCAGCAAGGCCTGGCGGCGCTGGGGATAGCGCTCTTCGCTAGGCTCGACCGCAAGGATGCGGTCGGCGCGAAAGCTGCGGAAGTCCTCGCGCAACTCACACCAGGCTAGCAAGACACGGGCGGCATCGAAGTAGGCCAGCGCGAAAGGCCAGAGGGTACGCCGAGACTCGTTGTCGGCGGCGTCGCGGTAGACCAGGGTGAGCTTGGTTTCCTGGCGTATCGCCTGGCGCAGGATTGCCGGATCGATCTGGTTCTGCGGGGTTTCCCGACTCGGGCCGATGAGCAGGGTGGTCATGGCCAATTCGTTTTGCAGCTCGCTTGGCAGGACCGCGGAGATGCGCGCCAGGGCATTGCCGGCCGCCGCGGCAAGGCTGCCATCGGTGCGTTCGGCCACCCAGCGCGAGCCGAGCACCAGGGCTTCCAGTTCTTCGGGCGTGAACATCAGCGGTGGCAGCAGAAAACCTGGCTTGAGGAGATAGCCAACGCCCGGTTCACCCTCGATGGCCGCACCCAGCGCCTGCAGGCTGGCGATATCACGGTAAAGGGTCCTGAGGCTGACCCCCGTTTCCGCAGCCAAGGCGCGGCCACTCACGGCGCGGCGGTGCCTGCGCAAGGCCTGGAGCAGATCGAACAGCCGTTCTGAGCTTGACATCCGCGCAGTTTAATCCGGGAGCAGGTGATGCTCTAGCCGTGGCCAGGCGCGTTTAGGCTCCTTGATACGGCAGGTCGGCTATGGAAAGTTACTGGGCTGACGCAAAAGCTCGCCAGCCATATCTCTGAGGCGTGCGATCTCAATCCTTTGCGCCTGTTGTTCCTCTGGCCCGAGGTCTCGCTCGCCATATTCGCGACTCAGATAGAGGATGGCATCGTTGCCATCCGGATCGCCGCTGTAATTGGGGTGGGCTGCGATTTCGCTCAACAATGCGTGCGAGATCGGCGCGATGTGCATGTGCAGGGAAAAGCCTGCGGAAAAGCCCAGCTTGTAGAACACTACCCTGTGCGGTGCATAACAGTGCTGCAGAAGTTTCTCAGCGAAGCCCAGTTGCTGACCCAGTTCGGCCAGGCTGGCCGCATCGAGTTCGCTGAAGTCGCTCACGGCCTGTTGAGTGCTCAGGATCAGCAGACCGGGATACCGAGAGTCCCGTCGATAGCCCAGGCGCCAGTGCGGGCTCTCGACTATCAGGGTCGCATCTTGTGAATCCGGACTTGCAGTCATCGGCGCCGCTTTACCTTGCAGAAGGGGACAGTCTACTCAGCTGCGGTGCGCGCGGCCGTCCATTGCGCCTGGCTCAGCCGAAACAGCCGAAACAGCCGATGCAGCCGTAGCGGATGGCCTGGTGGCAGGTGCGGATGTTCGAAATGACCGACGTCGGCCATCGCCAGCCGGTGCATCACGGCCAATGATGGCTGATTGGCTGCCGCGGTAAAGGCGACCACTTCGTCGAGTCCGAGAGTGTGGAAGGCGTGGGCCAGAGCCAACTGGGCACCGCGGCTGGCGTAGCCCTTGCCCCAATAGGGGCGATCCAGCCGCCAGCCGATCTCGACCGCAGACGTACAAGGAAGATCGGGTGCCACCGGGCTGATGCCGAGCAAGCCGAGCAGGACGCCGTCGGTACGACGCTCCAACGCCCAGAATCCCCAGCCGCGCTCGGCAATGCCCTGGCGGCACCGTTCGAGCAGCGCATCGCTGGCCGCCCGGTCCAGGCAGGCGGGAAAGTGGCGCATCACCTCGGGATCGGCATTCAGCCTGGCGAAGGCGGGGCCATCCTCCGCTCGCCACTGGCGCAGCCCCAGCTCGACGTCGCCCGGCATCAGGGCGCTGCCGGGATCTGCAGGCCGCGTTGCACCGCCGGGCGGGCGAGGAAGGCGTCGAGGGCGCGACGCACTTCGGGGAAGTCCTGAAAGCCGACCAGGTCGGCCACCTGGTATACCTCCAGCAGGGCGCGGATCCAGGGGAAGGTGGCGATGTCGACGAGGCTGTAGTCCTCGCCCAGGATCCAGGCGCGGCCCTTGAGCTGGCCATCCAGCACGCCGAGCAGGCGCCGGGCTTCGGCTACATAACGCTCGCGGGGACGGGGGTCCTCGATGTCCTTGCCGGCGAATTTGGTGAAGAAGCCGAGCTGGCCGAACATGGGGCCGATGCCGCCCATCTGGAACATCAGCCACTGGATGGCCTGGTAGCGCCGCGCCGGATCCTCCGGCAGCAGGCGCCCGGTCTTTTCCGCGAGATAGAGCAGGATGGCGCCGGATTCGAACAGCCCCAGGGGTTCGCCGCCAGGGCCGTCGGGGTCGAGGAGGGCGGGGATCTTGTTGTTGGGGCTCAGGGAGAGGAATTCCGCGGTGTGCTGGTCGTCCTTGCCGAAATCGATGCGATGCACCTCGTAGGGCAGGCCGAGTTCTTCCAGCAGGATGGCGACCTTGACGCCGTTGGGCGTGGGCAGCGAATAGAGTTGCAGGCGCTCGGGATGCCGAGCCGGCCAGCGGTGGGTGATGGGAAAGCGCGACAGATCGGCCATGGTGGACTCCTGGCAAGGGGGCGGTTCTGGTGAGACCGGCCGGCGCGGCCCGGGTTGCCGGGCCTCGAGCGAAGCGGAACTTAGCGCGATGCCCACCTCTCCATCTGAGGAGTGCCTTCAGCCCCGCACCGAGGATTTCCCATGCTTCCCCACAGCCAGCAGGGCAGCGGTTCGCCCACCTTCGTGCTCATGCACTTTCTCGGTGGCTCGCACCGCACCTGGTTTCCCACCGCCCCCTACCTGGATGGCGAACACCGCTGCGTGGCGCTCAATACGCCGGGCTTTGGCGACGCCGCCGAAGTCGAGGGCTACAGCGTGGCCGAGATGGCCGATCAGGTGGATGCCAGCATCCGCGCCCTGGGTCTTACGCGTTGCATCCTGGTCGGCCATTCGATGACCGGCAAGGTGGCCGTGGTGCTGGCGGCGCGGCGACCGGACTATCTGGTCGGGCTGATCCTGGTGGCGCCTTCGCCGCCCGGACCGCAGCCCATGAGCGAGGCGGATCGCGATGCCCAGCGCGCCTATGGCAAGAGCCGGGCGGAAGCCGAGGCCTTCGTCGACGAATCCAGCGCCCACCGCCTGCCCGATGCCATCCGCGAGGTGGTGATCGCCGATGCCCAGCGGCTGAATCTGCAGGCCTGGCGCGCCTGGGTCGATCACGGCAGTCGCGAGGACTGGAGCGAGCGGATCGACACCCTGGACTATCCGGTGCTGCTGGTCTGCGGCGCCGACGACCAGCAGGTGCCGGGGCCGGACGAGCAGCGCCGCACCACCCTGGCGGCCTTTCCCAACAGCCGCCTGGAGGTCATTCCCGGCGCCGGCCACCTGATGCCGCTGCAGACGCCCCAGGCCCTGGCGCGACTGATGCTCGACTTCGCCCGGGAGCTCTGACCGGTGGATTCGCTGACCCAGGCCGTGCTCGGCGCCACCGTCCAGACCGCACTCCTGGGTCGCTGGCAGGGGCGGCGCGCCATCCTCTATGGCGCCGCCCTGGCCACCCTGCCGGATCTCGATGTGGTCATCGACTACGGCGATGCGGTCAAGGAAATGACCTATCACCGCGGCTTTAGCCATTCGCTGTTCGTGCTGACCGGACTGGCGCTGTTGCTGACGGGGATCTGCGGTCGCTGGCGCGATCCCGGTTACAGCCAGGGACGCCTGTTCCTGACGCTCTGGCTGGTGCTGGTCACCCATCCCTTGCTGGATGCCTTCACCACCTATGGGACCCAGTTGTTCTGGCCGCTGCCGACGACCCCGGTGGCCTGGTCCAGCGTCTTCATCATCGATCCGCTCTATACCTTGCCGCTGCTGGTGGCGGTGCTGGCCGGGCTGCTGATCGGCCCGCGCGGACGCTCGCCGCGGCTGGCCGTGGCGGCGCTGGCGTTGTCCACCGTCTATCTGGGCTGGACCCTGGTGGCCAAGTACGCCGCCGAGCGCCAGGTGCGCCAGGTACTGGCGGCCCAGGGGCAGGCGGATGCCCGCCTGTTCAGCGCGCCGCTGCCGTTCACCAGCCTGCTCTGGCGGGTCATGGTGGATGACGGACCCGAGCGCTACCGGGAGACCTGGGTGGGGCTGTTCGACGATCGCCCACCCGCCTTGATCCCCCTGCCTCGGGGTGGCGAACTGGCGCCGATCCTCGCCGATTCGTCGGCCGAGCAGCGACTGCGCTGGTTCACCGATGACTGGCTGCGCTACGACCGCCTGGGCAACGACCTGGTGGTGACCGATCTGCGCCTGGGGGCCACCGGCTACCACACCTTTCGTTTCGTCCTGGCTCAGCGGGAGGCGAGCGGTTGGCGACTGGTCGCCGAGCCGTCGTTGTGGCCGCGCGAGCGAGGGGGCCGCGAGCAGCTGGCGGTGGTCTGGCGCAGACTCTGGCATCCGGAGCTGCCATCGCCAGTGGCGGACTGGGCCGCGCGACTGTCGCGCCTGCCGGACTGACGCCAGGCCTCCAGCAGCAGTCGCCACCAGGGGCGCCGGGCCTCGCGCAGGGCGGTATGGCGGTCCAGGCCGACATCGGCCAGTTCCCGGTCGGTAAGCTCCGGCAGGACGCGGCGGGTGGTCAGCTGGCGCTGGAACAGCAGCCAGCAACCGCTGGCGCGCGTCTGGTCGTGAAGGCTGGGGTCTCTGGGCATGGCGTCTCTCCTGGGCTGTCTCCATGCTCCGCCGCCAGCCGCTTCAGGGGCAGATCCAGGCCGATGGGTTGTCCGCCATACAGCTGCCTTACAGCGCTCAGCTGTATGGTGCACGGCGTGGCCATCTGTATGGCGCGCGATGCCTGTCTGCGCCGCTATAGTCCGGGCATGAATCGCTATCAGCTGTTGGCCGATGCCCTCGGCCGCCGTATCGAGCAGGGCCTCTACCGACCGGGCGAACGCCTGCCGTCGGTGCGCGCCCTGGCCCAGGAGCACGGGGTCAGTCTGGCCACGGTGCAGCAGGCCTATCGGCTGCTGGAAGACCGCGGCCTAGTGGAGCCCCGGCCCAAGTCCGGCTATTTCGTCCGCTTGGAGCGACGCGCCATCGAATTGCCGCGGGTGACCCGGCCGGCGCGCTGGCCGGTGGAGGTGTCCGGCTGGGAACCGGTGCGGGAGCTGATGACCTCCACCCCGGATTCGGTGCGGGTGCAACTCGGCCGCGGCCTGCCGGATACCGAGGCGCCGACCCTGGCCCCCTTGCTCGCCGGCATGGCACGCCTGGCGCGGCGGCCGGGCAATGCTGGGCTGTCCTACGACAGCATCCAGGGCGTGGCGGCGCTGCGCGAACAGGTGGCGCGGCTGCAGCTGGACGCCGGCTGCGTGCTCACCGCCGATGACATCGTCATCACCAGTGGCGCCCACGAGGCGCTGGCCATCGCCCTGCGCGCCACCTGCCAGGAGGGCGACATCGTCGCGGTGGATTCGCCGACCTTTCACGGGGTGATGCAGACCCTCAAGGGCCAGGGGCTCAAGGCGCTGGAGATACCTACCGATCCGCGCACCGGCATCAGCCTGCCGGCGCTGGAGCTGGCCCTGGAGCAGTGGCCGGTGCGGGCCATCCAGCTCACCCCCAGCTGCAACAACCCCCTGGGCTACTGCATGCCCGAGGCGAACAAGCGCCAGCTGGTGGCGTTGGCGCGCAAGCATGACCTGGCGGTGATCGAGGACGATGTCTACGGCGACCTGCTCTACAGCTATCCCCGGGGCCGGGCGCTCAAGGCCTTCGACGAAGACGACCGGGTGGTGCTCTGCAGTTCCTTTTCCAAGACCCTGGCGCCGGGTCTGAGGGTCGGCTGGGTGGCGCCCGGGCGCTATGCCGAGCGCATCCTGCACCTCAAGTACATAGGCACCGGCTGCACCGCGCCCCAGCCGCAACTGGCCATCGCCGAATTCATCGCCGCCGGTCACTACACCGTGCACGTCCGGCGCATGCGCGCCCAGTACCAGCGCAATCGCGACCTGATGAGCGCCTGGGTGCAGCGCTACTTTCCCGCCGGTACCCGGGTCAGCCAGCCTCAGGGCAGCTTCCTGCTATGGGTCGAGTTGCCCGAGGCCTGCGACAGCCATCGACTCAATCGCGAGTTGCTCGCCCAGAGCGTGCAGATCGCCTGCGGCAGCATCTTTTCCGCTTCGGGCAAGTACCGTAACTGTCTGCGCCTGAACTATGCCCAGGCCCAGCGTCCAGGGATCGAGGAGGGCGTACGGCGCGTGGGCGAAGCCGCCTGCCGACTGCTCGACGAGGCGCTGCCGCGGTCGCTGGCGACGCTGGCTTAGCCGAGTTCGGCGATCTCGCTGCAATTGCGCCCGCGATGCTTGGCCCGGTAGAGGGCGGCATCGGCTTGCGCCAGCAAGCGGACCGGGACGCCTTCCGCCAGGCGCGGCGTCACCGCCACGCCAAAGCTGGCGGTGACCGGCAGCGCCTCGGTCGGGCCGACGGCGAAGGGCGTCGCGGCGATGCCCTGGCGCAGGCGCTCGGCCAGTGCCAGGGCGTCGGCCGGTTGGGCCACGTCGGCGAGCACGGCGAATTCCTCGCCACCGATCCGGGCGATGCGATCGCCAGGGCGCAAGAGTTCGCGGCAGCGCTGCGCCAGTTGTTGCAGCAGCAGATCGCCGGCGGCATGGCCGTAGGTGTCGTTGATGCGCTTGAAGTGATCGACATCGAAGGCGATCGCCGCCAACTGCCCGGGCGTGCTGGTCACCCCCTGCGCCAGTTCGCGTTCGAAGGCGCGGCGATTGGCCAGGCCGGTGAGGTAGTCGGTTTCCGCGCGGATGCCCAGTTCGGCGATCAGGGCGTCGCGCTCCTCGCGCAGCCGGTCGGCCTGCAGCAGTTCGTCCTCCAGCTGGGCGAAGGCGGCGAACAGGGTGCGCGGATCGTCTTCGGCCACCGTCCCCAGCGGTCGGGCGCGCCGGCTGAGGCTGAGCAGCCGCTGGGTATTGGCCAGCAGCGGCGTCAGCAGGCGCTGCTTGAGCAGCAGCAGGCCGGTGCCCAGCGCCAGCAGGATGCCCACCGCTGCGGCGATGGTCAGCAGCAGCCGCAGCTGGGCCTCGCGGGCCAGGGCGTCGGCTTCCTCGCGGGCCAGGCTCAGGGCTTCG
Source organism: Pseudomonas sp. GM_Psu_1 (assembly GCF_026544185.1). Lineage (NCBI taxonomy): Bacteria > Pseudomonadati > Pseudomonadota > Gammaproteobacteria > Pseudomonadales > Pseudomonadaceae > Pseudomonas > Pseudomonas sp. GM_Psu_1. The sequence continues at coordinate 88,998 of NZ_JALNUX010000015.1, read as the reverse complement.
TCGCGCAACTCCAGGATGCTGACCATGGTCGGGACATAGCCCCGGGCGAAGCTGGCCGCACTGGGCGCCGTGCCGGTCGCCAGGGCGGCGAGGGTCTGGTGGTACCAGTCCAGGCCTTCGCCCAGGTAGCGCTCCTGCACCTGCACGAAACGATCGCGTTCGGGGCGACCGGGGGCCAGATTGAGATTGCTGCGCAGGAGGTCCATCAGCTGGTTGATGCGGCCCTGGGTCTGCAGCAACTGGACCTGTTCCGCGCCGCTGGGCAGGCGCTGCGCCTGCAGCGCGGGGGTCAGCAGCGAGCCCAGGCGTCCGGCGGTGTCGCGCAGGCGCGCGGCCAGCTTGGCATTGACCAGGTAGATGGCCACGGCCGGGCTGCGCTGGATGAGGTCGTGCAGGGTGAGATCGGCGGTGATGAAGTTGCTGTCGAGGGCGCGGAACATGCCCTGGACCAGGCTGGCGATGTCCTGGGGCGCGGGATCGTCGGGCGTGGCCCAGAGGCGCTGGTCGACCCGGGCGCGGGCCTGCAGCAGCGCCTGATAGCCGTTTGCTGCCTGCTCGGCGGTCACGCTGCATTGCTGGCAGTCCTGCAGCAGGTCCTGCAGACGAGCGAAGCGCTGATCGCTCAGGGCTCGGGCGCGCGCCAGCTCACGGCTATCGCCACCACGACCGCCGAGCAGGGCATTGGTCGGGCCACGCTCGGCGGAGACGGCTTCCACCAACCGCAGCGCCTCTGCGTAGACCGGCAACTGATCCCGGGTCAGACGCATGCCTGTCGAATTCTCATGGGCCTGCCGCACGAGCAGGGCCATGCCGCAGGCAGTGGCGAGCGAGGTCACCACCAGCAAGGCATTGATCAGTCGATTGAGGTGAACGGTCAGCAGAAAACGGCCAGACATCAGGCGACACCGAAGCGAGCATGCCCAGGAGGCGAGCCGATTCCGGACAGCGGGGGAGTCAGGCTCTCAAGGTGCGCCGATCTTAAAAGGTCTAGCTTTCAAAACGTATACAAGCGGGGGCGGGCGGATTGGTTATTGCGTAAACGGTCGTGCCGGGAGCACGAGTGGCATGGCGATCACGAAACCTTGTCAGGCAGACGAGGTAGTACCCACCCTCTACACTGGCGCTTTTCGCGAGGTCCTGCCATGCCACCCCGTATCTATCTTGCCGGCCCCGAGGTCTTTCGTCCCGACGCCGTCGCCCAAGGCGAGGCGCTCAAGGCACTGTGCGCCCGTCACGGCTGCACGGGCCTGTTTCCACTGGACAATGCCATTCCCCCGGAGCTGACCGAGCCGGGGGCGCAGGCCGCCTGGATCTATCGGGCGAATCTGGCGCTGATCAGGCAGGCCGATGGCGTCCTGGCCAGCCTGGACTTCTTTCGCGGCGCCGAGCCCGACAGCGGCACCTGTTTCGAGGTGGGCTACGCCGTCGCCCTGGGCAAGCCGGTGGTCGGCCATGTGCCGGAAGCGGGCAGCCTGGCCGAGCGGATTCGCGCCCGCCATCCCGAGTGGGTGGGCAAGGGGCTGCTGGACCGTGATGGCTGGACGCTGGAGGAGTTCGGCCTGCCGCTCAATCTGATGCTGGCGGTGCCGGCCAGCATCGTCGTCGGGGGCCCGGAGGAGGCCCTGGCGGTATTGCGCGAGCGGCTGGGCTAGCGGGGCGGGGGCGTGCAGCCTTCTCCCAGAGGGAAGAGGGCTGGTTGGCGGTCAGGACAGTGGAAAAGGCTGCGCCGTTTTCCACGCTATGGGGCCTAGAGCCGGGGAGGAGCGCGGTTGCAGCGGAGTCAGCCGTGCGCCAGGGCCGCCAGTTCGTCCAGTCCGCTGTGGCCATCGGCATAGGCCGCACGGAAGCTGTCGCGCTGCTGCCAGCGCGCCCAGAAGGCCGCCAGGTGCTCGAAGCGCTCGTCCAGCGGCGTCTGGTTGGTGGGGAACTTGGAAAAGGCGATGGCGGTGCACAGGGTGATGTCGGCGAAGGTCGGCGCTGCGCCGCCCAGCAGCCACTCGCGCCCGTCGGCCAAGTGCCGATCCACCAGCGCGGCGTGCATCAGGGCTTCCTTGCGGCAATGCTCGCCCCATTGCGGATTGTGGGTCAGCTCCAGCTTGTGGCCGAGGCCTTCGTGCTGCACATGGAACATGGTCACGATGCGATAGAGCACATGGACGAAGATGCGGTCGTTCCACATGGCGTCCTGGCCCTGCTCCAGCGGCGTTTCGCCCATGACCTTGCGCCCGGGATGGCTATTGTCCAGATAGCGGGCGATGGCCGCGCTCTCGGCCAGGTAGCCGCCTTCGGCCAGTTCCAGGGTCGGGGTCTCGCCCCAGGGATTGCGCTTGAGGTGCTGCCACTGGCGTTGCTCGCCTTCGGGCGCCATCTTCAGGATGACCTCCTCGAACTGATCGGCGATGCCCTTTTCATGGATGAACAGCCGCAGCCGTTGCGGGTTGGGGAAGGCGGACGGCGAGGTGAAGAGGCGTAGCTTGGCCATGGCGGGCTCCGGAAGGGACAGTGACGCAACATGCGACTGCGGGCGGTCGTGCCGCGTTCGTCTGAGGTGACCAAGAATGCCGGGCCAGGGCGGGGGAGCAACAGCCAACTCGCTGTATGCCCTCCATGCAAAGAGTCGATTGGTCAGGCCGGCGTTTGGCTCACGAGGCTGGCGACGATCCGTTCGCGCAGCCAGGCATGGGCGGGATCGCGGTGCAGGCGTTCGGGCCAGAGCAGCAGCATGTCGAAGCCCGGGATGGCCAGGGGTGACGGCTGGACCTGCAGGCCGGGATGATTCAGGGCGATCTGGGCGGGCAGCAGGGCCACCAGATCGCTGACCAGCAGGACACTGGCCAGGGTGGCGAAGTGGGGCACCGACAGCACCACCCGCCGCGCGCGGCCCTGTTCCGCCAGCAACCGATCGGTGACGCTGGCGAAGCCGCCGCCGCTCGGCGAGACCAGCGCCTGATCCAGTTGGCAGAAGGTGTCCAGGGACACAGGTTGCTGCAGGGCCGGATGGCCGCGCCGGCCCGCCAGCAGATAGTGTTCGGTGAACAGCAGGCGCTGGCGCAGACCCGCTGCGGCGGTATCGGCCACATCCAGTGCCAGGTCCAGGTGATCCCCCTCCAGCTGTTCGGCGAGCAACGCTGGCTTCTTGTCCAGCAGCGCCAGGCGGATACCGGGCGCCTGCTGACGCAGGTCAGCCAGCAGCGGGGTGAGCAGGGTGGTTGCACTATGGTCGCTGGCGGCGATGCGCCAGGTTCGCTCGGCGCGGGCCGGTTCGAAGGGGGCGGCCGGTGCCAGGGCGTCTTCCAGCGCGGCCAGTGCCTGGCGCAACGGCTCGCGCAGGGACTCGGCACGCGCCGTGGGGCGCATGCCGCGGGGACCCGGCAAGAGCAGGGGATCGTCGAGCACCTGGCGCAGTCGGCCGAGTTGCAGGCTGACGGTGGGCTGCGCCAGGTTGAGCCGGCGTGCGGCGCGGGTCACGTTGAGTTCGGCGAGCAAGGCGTCGAGGGTGACCAGCAGATTGAGATCGAGGCGCCTTAAGCTATTGTGCATGGCAATGGCTGCTGTTTCGGCAATTCATTTTCAGCATAGCGCGACCGCTTCTAGTCTAGGCACCTCTTTCTCACGAGATGATCACCATGAAGGTCCTGCTGGTCTACGCCCATCCCGAACCCCGGTCGCTCAACGGCGCGCTGCGCGACTTCGCCGTGGCCCATCTGCAGGCGGCCGGCCATGAGGTCCAGGTCTCCGATCTCTATGCCATGGGTTGGAAGGCCACCCTGGATGCCGCGGACGCCCCGCACCTGGCATCCGGCGAGCGTTTCGATGCGGTCCTCGATTCCCAGCGCGCCTATGCCAGTGGTGGACAACCGGCGGATATCGCCGCCGAGCAGGCCAAGCTGCTATGGGCCGATGTGCTAATCCTGCAATTTCCGCTGTGGTGGTTTTCCCTGCCGGCCATCCTCAAGGGCTGGGTGGAGCGGGTCTATGCCTGTGGCTTCGCCTATGGGGTGGGCGAGCACAGCGATAGCCACTGGGGCGATCGCTACGGCGAAGGCACCCTGGCCGGCAAGCGCGCCATGCTGGTGGTGACCTGTGGCGGCTGGGAATCACACTACAGCGCGCGTGGGATCAACGGGGGCCTGGATGACATCCTCTTTCCCATCCAGCACGGCATCCTCTTCTATCCCGGTTTCAGCGTGCTGCCGCCGTTTCCGGTCTATCGCACGAGCAAGGTCGACGCGGTCGCCTTCGAGCGGCTGTGCCAGGCCTATGGGGCACGGCTGGATGGGCTGGCCACGGACACACCCCTGGCGTTCCGGCGGCAGAATGGCGGGGACTACGAGATTCCGGCGCTGACCCTGAAGCCTGACCTGGCGCCGGGGCGGACGGGGTTGGGGGTTCATCTGCGGGAGGAGTGAGGGTTGGCGCGGCCTGGTTTCCGTGGCTCGGGGCTCAACGGCGGGGCTGGGCCTTGGGTGGTGTCGGGCTTCGCTGGCGCTCAAACCAACCTACGATGCTTCCCTCACCCCAGCCCTCTCCCAAGGGGAGAGGGGGCGGTTACATGCAGTGCATGGACTGCAGCGAAGTTGGCCTGGTCGAGACAGTGGAAAACGCTACGCGGTTTTCCACGCTACGAGCTGTAGGGTGGACGACGGCGCAGCCTCGTCCACGCGAATCTCACAAGGCAAGCCTCAGTTGGCTCTCTTGCTGTCCACCTGATCCAGACGGCCGCCGCGGAAGGTGAGGAAGTACAGCATGCCGTTCCAGGGGCCGTAGGCCCATTCCTCGACGAATTCCACCTGGCGATAGCCGTAGCCATCGGTGACCTGGCGTTCGCCCAGCGGCGTGACGCTCAGCGGATCGCCGCACTTGCCGCGGACCTCGTGGGTGGTGGAGCCGGTGGAGACCAGGGCGCTGCCGCAGCGCAGCGACGCGGCCTGGCTGGTGCCGGTGGCGAGCAGGAGCAGCAACAGCAGGGGGCGTGGACTCATTGGCGCTGGAACTCGATGCGAGAGAGGCGATTGGCTTCGAAGGTGAGGATGTAGTTGGCGCCGTTCTTCGGGCCGTACACCCATTCTTCGATCACCGCCTCGCGGCGTTCGTTGCGGCCCAGTTCGTAGCCCACCAGGTCGCGATGGGCGGGTTCGCCGCATTTCTGCAGCACTTCGAAGGCGCGATCACCCCGGCTGACCAGGGCGTTGCCGCACCTCATGGAATCGGCGGCGGCGCCGGTGGCGACCAGCAGGGTGAAGGCGGCGAGCAGGCAACGCATGAGGGTCTCCTGACCGGTCAGAGCACCCCGAGCTGCAACTGCGCGGCCGTGGGCGATTCGCCGGATTGGGCTTGAGTGCTGACGTCCAGCAGGTAGACCCGCTGGGCGTCCAGTTTCGCCGTGTCCACCAGGTAGGTCTTGATGGCGCCCGCGCGCTGCTGGGCCAGGCTGCGCAGGAGGCCGTCGTTGCCGCTCCAGGCTTCGAGCACCGCCTGGCGCAGGCGCGCCGTGCGGGTGGCATCGTCAAGACTATCCCATTCCTGCGGCGGTTGCGCCTGCAGTCGCAGGCGGTACAGGCCTTCCAGCAGGGGCGCGCGCATGTCGGCGGGCACCTGCAACTGGCTGGGATCGGCCGGGACCTTGTCGCCGCGGCGCTGCAGCAGGTTGAAGTACTGGGTCTGGAAGTCCTTTTCCAGCTGGTTGGCGGCCAGGGCGCGCCCGTCGCTGGCGGCGCCGGCATGCCCCTTGACCTCCACCGTCAGCTGCGGCCGCTGGCGCAGGGCCGCGGCCAGCTTGTCCAGCTCGCCGCGGGCCTGGGCCGAGAGGCTGGTGCTGCCGGGGGCGAAGTCGATGGCGCTGAGATCCGCCTCGTGCCCGCCGACCAGTCCCGCCAGCATGCGGAAGGGCGCCTGGACGGCGCGGCTGAGCACATTGCGCAGGGTCTGCCAGACCACCGGCATGACGCTGAAGTTGGGGTCGGCGAGATTGCCCGCCACCGGCAGGCGCAGGTCGATGCGACCGTGGCTGTCCTTGAGCAGGGCCACCGCCAGGCGCACCGGCAGGTCCACGGCGTCCTTGCTGTCCACCCGCTCGCCCAGTTCCAGCTGGTCGAGCACCACGTGGTTCTGCGCCTGCAGTTTGCCGTCGTCGATGCGGTATTGCAGATCCAGGTCGAGGCGCCCCTTGCGCACCGCGTAGCCGGCGAACTTGCCGGTATAGGGCGACAGGGTGGTGAGTTCGACCTGGCGGAAATAGGCGGTCACGTCCAGCTGCTGCAGGGGATCGAGGGGATCGAGGCGGCCCTTGATCTCCACTGGGGCGAAGCGATCGACCTTGCCGGCGAGGTGGATGTCGGCCGGCTTGGAGGCGGCGGTGTCCAGGGTGCCGATGCCGCCTTCCAGGGACTGGATGTTGGTGGCGAAGCCGGGCTTGAGGCTGTTGTCGGCGAAGTCGGCGCTGCCGTCCCTGATGCTCACCCCGCCGATGCGGATCTGCAGCGGTGGCGAGCTGTCCTTCGACTCGGTTTTCGGCTGGGGGACCAGCAGGGCGCTGAAGTTGTTGCTGAGGTCCTCGTTGATCACCAGGGTGCCATAGGGCTTTTCCAGGTCGATCCTGTCGATCACCAGCCGCTTGCCCAGTTCGAAGGCGATGCCCTGCACGTCCAGCCGCTGCCAGCGCATGAAGTCCTGCTGGTGCAGGGTGTCGAGCACATGCACCTGGGTGACCTGGGCCGCGCCGCTGACGGTGAGGCCCAGGGGTTCGCCCGGGGCCAGGGCCACCTTGAGCCGGCTGGCCAACTGGCCGCTGCGGATCTCCAGGCGCACATAGGGGCTGAGATAGGGCTGGGCCTGGCGCAGGTTGAGTTCGTCGATGCCGATGTCGAAGCTGCCCTGCAGCGGTGTCAGCGCCAGCTGGCCATCGGCGGTGATGCGCCCGCGATCACCCAGGGTAGTCTTGAGCGCCAGGTCGAAGGGCTTGCTGCCGGCGCTGTCGAAGCCTTTCACGGCCAGGTCCAGGCCGCTGAAGTAGAGACTGGCCGGCTCCTGGGGCACGCGGTCCACCAGGTGCAGCTGGTTGTCGCTGAGCTGGGCGTCGTCGAGGCGCACGCGCCAGCCCGGGCCGCCGCTGCTCGGGGCGTCGCTGGCGGGGAACAGCTTCTGCCAGTCGAGCGTGCCGTCCTGCTCGCGATTGCCCCAGGCATCCAGGCCATTGCCGCGCAGGCGGGCGATGCTGACCTCGCGCTGCTGCAGATCCAGGGCGATGCCCTCGGCGGCCAGGCGCTTGAAGCTGGCCTTGGGTTCGGCGTTCACCGCCTGCACGGCGACGTCGTCCAGCGCCAGGCGGCCCTGGCTGAGTTGCAGTTGCAGCGTCTTGCTCAGGTCCAGGCGGTAGTGGGCGCTGGCTTCCAGGCGGCCCTTGCCAAGCGCCAGGGGCAACTGGTTGCGCACATAGGGCCACCAGGGCGCGAGGCTGACGCCCCTGAGGGTCAGTTCACCTTCGCTGCGCAGCGGCAAGAGATCCAGGCTGCCCTTCCAGGTGAGCTGGCCGCCCTGGGCGGTGGTGGCGGTCAGTGCCAGCTGGCCGGGGGTGTCGCCGCTGCGGGTGCGGAACTCCTGCAGGGTGGCATCCAGGGGGGTGAAGGTGGCTTCCACCGGCTGGGCGCCCTGGGCGTCGAGGAAATGCAGGCGGCCCCCGACCAGGGCGATGCGCTCGATGTGTACCGGGAAGGGTTGGCCGGGCTCCGTGGCGGCCGGCGTCGGCGTGACGGGGGTAGCGGGCTCGCTGCGCCAGAGCTGGGCCAGATTGACCTGGCCGCCCTTGGCGATGCGCAGATCGACCTGGGGCTGGTCGAGGCGCACCTCGGTCAGGTGCAGGGTGCGCCGCCAGAGGCTGTCCCACTGCAGGTCGGCCGAGAAGCCTTCGGCGGCGATTACAGGATGCTCAGTCGGGCCGATCAGCAGCTTTTCGGCGTGCAGCTGCAGGGTGAAGGGATTGAACCTCAGCGCCTGCAGACTGGCCGGCTGGGTGAGGCGCTCGGTCAGCGTCTGGTTGAGGTAGTGCAGGGCGAGGCGCGGTCCGACCAGGAATCCGAGCAGACTGTAGAGGGCCAAGAGCACGAGCAGCACGAGGCTCGCTTTCACAATTCTGGACATGCAGGCATCTAGGACGGCGAAGGTGCCCGGATTATGGCATGGCGCCCCCGGCAACGAGGGCGCTGGCCGTCCCAAAAGCGCTGCTGGCTATGCGAGCCATCAGGGACACGACTACAGGAGCGGTTGCAGGATCGCTCACATTTTCGCCAACCCGGACGAGTGGAGCGGACGTACGACCGATCAGTGGTCAGGTGGATGGGAAGGCTTCTGGTAGAGGCGTCGGGGCCTTTGCCGAAGGCTCTAACACGGCACTTTGCCATGATCCGCCCGTCGCTCCAGATTAAGTTTGACTTAAGGACCGCCGACTAGTCTCGCGAACAGGTTGCATTCTCAGGGAGGGGAAACGGTGACGGGCTCGACGGCTCGCGGCGTGACGACAGGACGGTCAGGGCAACCGCGAATCGAGAATCCGCGTCGCCGGGAGTAGCAGATGTCCAGTCCGATCCAGCTCCATTCCATCCAGAAGAAGATCCAGTTCCTGCGCACCACCTTCAGCTATGTCGGCTGGTCGCTGTTCGGTCTGCTGCTGTGGGATGTGGCGGTGACGGTGGACGCCATGCTGTTCGTCGACGATCGCTTCGACCTGCCGCTTACGCCCCTGACCCTGCTGTGCTCGGCGCTGGTGGTGCTGATCAGCTTTCGCAACAGCAGCGCCTATGCCCGCTGGTGGGAGGCCCGTACCCTGTGGGGCGCCATGGTCAACAGCTCGCGCAGCTTCGGCCGCCAGGTGCTGACCCTGATCGACGACCAGGGCAAGGCGCAGAACCGGGTCAAGGCGGTGCTCCTGCGTCGGCACATGGGCTATCTGCATGCCCTGCGCGCCCAGCTCAAGCGCCAGGATCCGGCCCAGGCGGCTGCGCCCTATCTGGCCCGTCATGAACTGGCGCTGGCCGAAGGCAGCCTCAACTTCGCCAATGACATCCTTGCCGGCACCGCCGAGCTGATCGCCAGCGAATACCGCCAGGGCCGGCTGGACAGCATCCGCCTGGCGCGGCTGGAAGAGACCCTGGTGGACATGTCCAACTGGCAGGGCGGCATGGAGCGTATCGCCAACACCCCCTTGCCCTATCCCTACGTCTGCTTTCCGCAGCTGTTCAGCTTCCTGTTCTGCATCGCCATGCCGCTGGGCCTGGTCTCTACCCTCGGCTGGTTCACTCCGCTGGTGTCCACCGTGGTCGGCTTCATGCTGCTGGCCCTGGAGCGCATCGGTAGCGATCTGCAGGCGCCCTTCGCCGACAGCCAGCACCAGATCACCATGGACAAGCTGTGCGCCACCATCGAGGCCAACCTGCTGTCGATGCTGCGCCCGCGCAGCGAAGAGGGCAGTGCGGTGGCCCTGGCCCAGCCCGAGGTCGAGGCCGCACCGAGCCGACGGGTGGCCTGACCGGCGGCGTCAGCCGGGGAGAGCGGGGCAGGTGGGACGGAAAACGTGCGGAAAGTCCCGCGCCAGAGGCATTTCTTTCGTGAGGGCACGGCACTAGCGCCGCTTCGTTCCGGTCACATTTTGCAATCTCCCCTGGCAGCGGTGGTTGGCTGGGGCCCAGCGGCGCTTGCCATGGGTCGCTGGCGGGCCGGGGCGAGAGGTGCCGTGGGACCTGCGTCCCGCGACCTATATCTCGCTACGGATGCCCGCTCATGTCCGAAACCCGTCTCCCGACCGCCGGGGCCAGCGCCGAACCCTCGCGCCGCGCGCGCCATGCCCTGGATGCCCTGAACTTCACCCTGGCCGACGTCCGCGACGGCCTGGGGCCCTACCTCGCCATCTACCTGATCGCCGTGCGCGGTCCGGGGGAGGGCTGGAACGAGGCCACCGCCGGTTTCATCATGACCCTGGCCGGCATCGCCGGGCTGATCGCCCAGACCCCGGCCGGCGCCCTGATCGACCGCACCCGCCACAAGCGCCTCATGGTCGGCGTCGCCGCCCTGGTGGTGACCCTCTGCAGCGTGCTGCTGCCCTTCGTCTCCAACTTCTACGTGGTGGCGGCCACCCAGTCGCTGGCCCACGCCGCGGCGGCCATCTTCGCCCCGGCACTGGCGGCCATCACCCTGGGCATCGTCGGCCCCAAGGCCTTCACCAAGCACATCGGCCGCAACGAGGGCTTCAACCACGCCGGCAACGCCGTCTCGGCGGCCCTGGCCGGTGGCCTGGCCTATTTCTTCGGTCCCACCGTGGTGTTCTGGCTGATGGCGTTGCTGGCCGCGGCCTCCATCGTCGCCATCGTTCGCGTACCCCAGGACGAGATCGACGATGACCTGGCCCAGGGGCTGGGCGAGGAAAACGGCGCCCGCGATGCCAAGCCGGTGTCGGCCTGGCAGGCACTGCTGGCCAATCGCAAGCTGCAACTGCTGGCGCTGCTGGCCGCCATCTTCCACCTGGCCAATGCCGCCATGCTGACCTCGGTCGGCCAGCAGCTGACCCATATCGTCGGCAAGGACAGCGCCACCTCGCTGGTGGCCGTCTGCATCGTCGCCGCCCAGTGCGTGATGGTGCCGGTGGCCATCCTGGTGGGGCGCAAGGCGGATGTCTTCGGGCGCAAGCCGATCTTTCTCTTCGCCTTCGCCGTGCTGGCGATCCGCGGTGTGCTCTACACCTTTTCCGACAGCCCCTACTACCTGGTGGCGGTGCAGCTGCTCGATGGCATCGGCGCCGGGATCTATGGCGCCCTGATGCCGGTGATCGTCGCCGACCTGACCCGCGGCAGCGGACGCTTCAACGTCAGCCAGGGCGCCATCGCCACCGCCCAGGGGCTGGGTGCGGCGATCAGCGCCACCATCGCCGGGATCATCATCGTCCGCTTCGGCTATGCGGCGGCCTTCACCACCCTGGCCGCCATCGCCGCGGTGGGCTTCGTGCTCTATCTGCTGCTGATGCCGGAGACCCGCGACGAGCACGTTGCCGGAGACGCGGCGCGTTCCACCGGTACTGTAGTGGGAGGCTGAGATGGCACGCCAGGATGATTTTCTCGCCTTCGCCCATATCGGCGATCTGCACCTGACCACCGCCGAGGCCGACAACGCCCGGGACCTGCAGACCCTCCTGCAGCGCCTGCGCGGGTGCACCGAACTGGATTTCGTCTATCTGCCCGGGGACAACGCCGACAACGGCACCGCGGAGCAGTACCGGCTGCTCAAGCGGCTGCTGGACGACTTTCCGCTGCCGGTAACGGTGATCACCGGCGATCACGACATGGAGGGCGGCGATCTCGGCCCCTTCTACGCCGAGTTGCAGGTGCCGCAACTGCCTTATTCCAGGGAGGTGGGCGGGGTGCGTTGCCTGTTCCTCGACATGTGCGGACCGGGCACTGGCGGGCCGGATTTCCGCCTTGGCCGCGAGCAGCTGCAGTGGCTGGAGCAGGAGTTGCACGAGGCGACCCGGCTGGAGCAGCGTTGCGTGGTCTTCATGCACAGCTATCCGGCGGACCTGCAGGGGCCCGGCGAGGCCGAGCGGGTGGCGCGGCTGCTGCACGAGGGCCCGGTGCGCCTGGTGGAGATCGGCCATACCCACTACAACGAACTGGCCCACGACGGCGGCGTGCTCTATGCCGCCTGCAGATCCACCGGCCAGATCGAGGAAGGCGGTGTAGGATTCGCGCTGGTCACCCTGGACGGTCCGGCGGTGAGCTGGCGCTTTCGCGAATTGCCCGACACCTGGCCCTGGGTGCAGATCACCGCGCCTGGCGATCCCCGCCTGAATGGCGCTGGCGTGGCCGAGGGTCACGAGTGCCGGGTGCTGGTGCTGGGCGACGCCGACCTCACCGCCTGCGAATGGCAGTGCGACGACGGCCCCTGGTGGCCGCTGCAGCCGTTGGGCAAGGGTCGCTACCAGGGTGATCGGCCAGTGCCGGAAGGGACGCGGCGGTTGCAGGTGCGGGTCAGGGATTCCCGCGGCGGCGAAGATATCGACCGGCTCGAGCTGGACGGCGGTCACCGGCCGCTGGCGGCGCCGGCCGACTGGGGTTCGGATCGCACCCAACTGGGTGAATGGCAGGCCAAGGGCGTGCTGGGGACCCAATTGGGACCCAATCGCAATGGCCGCAAATGGTGAGGTCGGCAGCGCCGACCTCGCGACTCGACTAGAAGGAACAGCGCTTTCATGGGGTCCATCGTCACCACTCCCCACGTCCTGACGTGGGTCATCGCCGCCCTGGCCACCCTTGGGGTGGTCTCGCGGCCCTTCGGTCTGCCGGAGGCGCTGTTCGCCGTGGCCGGTGCCGTGCTGCTGGCGCTGTTCGGCCTGTTGCCGCTGGACGGCGTCTGGCACGGCGTCGCCAAGGGCACCGACGTCTATCTGTTCCTTATCGGCATGATGCTGCTGGCCGAGATCGCCCGCAAGGAAGGGCTGTTCGACTGGGTCGCCGGCCACGCGGTGCGCGCGGCGAAGGGCTCGGCGCTGCGGCTGTTCGCGCTGGTCTATGGCGTCGGTATCCTGGTCACGGTGTTTCTTTCCAACGACGCCTGCGCCGTGGTGCTGACCCCGGCGGTCTACTACGCCACCCGCGCGGCGAAGGTGAAGAATCCGCTGCCCTATCTGTTTTCCTGCGCCTTCATTGCCAACGCGGCGAGTTTCGTGCTGCCGATCTCCAACCCGGCCAACCTGGTGGTCTTCGCCGAGCACATGCCCGAGCTGAGCCGCTGGCTGGCGCTGTTCACGGTGCCGTCGATCCTGGCCATCGCCGCGACCTTCCTTACCCTCTGGGCGACCCAGGCCAAGGTCCTGCGCGCCGAGCGGCTGTCCGAGGGGGGCGCAATGGACGCGCTGCCCACCACCGGACGCATCGCCGGCTGCGGCCTGATCCTGACCATCCTGGTGCTGCTCGGCGCCTCGGCGCTGGATCTGGAGCTGGGTCTGCCGACCTTCCTGGCCGGCTTCGCCACCTTCCTGGTGGTGGTGGCCTGCAAGCGCGGCGGCGGCCTGGAGTTGCTCAAGCACATCTCCTGGGGCGTGCTGCCGCTGGTGGCCGGACTGTTCGTGCTGGTGGAGGCCCTGGAGACCACCGGGGTGCTGCAGGCGCTGGCCAATCAGCTGCAGGCCGCTGCCCAGGCGACCCCGGAGCGCGCCGCCTGGGGCGCCGGGTTGCTGGTGGCCTTTGGCAGCAACCTGGTCAACAACCTGCCGGCCGGGCTACTGGCCGGGGCGGCGGTGCAGGCCGCCCATGTCTCGGAAAAGATCGCCGGTGCCGTGCTGATCGGCATCGACCTCGGCCCCAACCTGTCCATCACCGGTTCCCTGGCGACCCTGCTATGGCTGGCCGCGCTGCGCCGCGAAGGGCTGTCGGTGAGCTTCTGGCAATTCCTCAAGCTGGGCGCCGTGGTGATGATCCCGGCGCTGCTGCTGGCGCTGGCTGCGCTTATCCATCTTTGAGCCAGCTCTGACGGACGGTCTCCAGGCGTAGCGGCGCTGCCGCTGCGCCTGGGGCAATATCGGGGTTCGTCCGCTACGGAGCATCGCCCATGGCCATCGCCCGCTACACCGGCTTCGCCCAGGCGCTGCACTGGCTGACCGTCGCCCTGCTGTGCCTGCTCTTGCCCTTCGTCTGGGTGGCGGAAAACTTTCCGCCCGGTCCGGTGCGTACGCTCTGGTACCTGCTGCACGAATCCACCGGGATCTCGGTGTTCCTGCTGGTGCTGATCCGCCTGACCTGGCGCTGGCGGCATCCGGCGCCGCCGGCCAATCCCCGCGACGGGCGCCTGCTGCGGCTGCTCGCCGGTCTCAATCACGGCCTGCTCTATGCCGTGCTGCTGCTGATGCCGGTGACCGGCTACCTGATGGCCGGCCAGGGGCAGCCGGTGCCGGTGTTCGGGTTGTTTTCCCTGCCGGGTTTTCCCCGCCATGAAGCCCTCGGCATCCTCGCCAATCGCATCCATGTGGCCGGTCAGTTCGCCGTCTATGGCCTGGTGCTGCTGCACGTGGCGGCGGTGGTCTGGCACGTGGCGATCCGCCGGGACGGGACGCTGGAGCGGATGCTGCCCGAGCAACGCCTCTAGGTTCTGTACGAAAACTGCCTGCACTCGGTGATGCGTCGTTGAAAACCGCTTCGGAATGCTCATTTACCACACGTAAATTCCGCTTCCTTAGCGTTTTTCGCCTCGCCTGACCTTCGTTCGGCGACTTTTCGTACAGAACCTAGGCGCCGCCTTCCACCCGCTGCCGGTCACGCTCCAGCAGCGCCGGCAGGGTCTCGCGCAGGTGGTCCACCAGGGTGCGGATCTTGGCGTCGAGAAAGCGCCGCGAGGGATAGAGCGCATGGATGTCCAGGGCATAGAGCCGGTGCCCGGGCAGCACCCGTTGCAGGCGGCCACTGGTCAGACCCTCGACCGCGGCGTACAGCGGCAGGGCACCGATACCCAGGCCGCTGGCCACGGCCTCGGCCAGGGCGTCGGCGGTGTTGACCTGGAAGGGCGGTCGATCCACCGCCACCTCGGCCAGGCCCTCGGGCCCTTCCAGCAACCAGCGATCCGGCGCCATGGCGCGATTGACCAGCCGCAAGCAGCGGTGCCCGGTCAGCTCCGCCGGGGTGGTCGGTCGGCCCTGGCGTTCCAGGTAGGCAGGCGCCGCGCAGAGCACGCTGTGGGTGCTGCCCAGGCGCGCCGAATGGAAGGCCGAGTCCGGCAGGCCGTCGGCGAGGATCAGCGACAGGTCGTAGCCTTCCTTGAGGATGTCGGTGAAGGTGTTGGTCAGTTGCAGATCCAGGTCGACCTCGGGATAGCGCTCGCCATAGCTGGCCAGACTCTGGATCAGGTAGTGCTGGCCGAGGCCGGTCATGGTGTGGATGCGCAGCCGGCCGCGCGGTACGGCCAGGGCGTGACGAGCCTCGGCGTCGGCTTCGTCGAGGTCGGCGAGGATGCGCTGGCAGCGCACCAGGTAGCGTTCGCCGGCCTCGGTCAGGCGCAACTGGCGGGTGGTGCGGTGCAGCAGCCGGGTCTGCAGGTGCTGCTCCAGCTGGCTGACCGCCCGCGACACATAGGCGGTGGTGAGTTCCAGCTGGCGCGCGGCGGCGGTGAAGCTGCCGGTCTGGGCCACACAGGCGAAGGCGCGCAGATTGAAGAGATGATCCATGGACGGGGCAGGGCGGTGGAAAGGGCCATTGTGGGCCATTACCCGCCCGTTGGTTAACGCTCTTTGCTGTCGCACCCGGCTTAATCGGGGTGGACCCGGCTTCCTAGAATGGCCGCCGAGGCGCCGCGTCTCGCCCCCTCCCGTCGATCCCGTCGTTGCCCAGCATGCCCCTCGCTTCGCCGTTGCCCCTGCGGCCCTCCCGCTCCGTTCCGCGCCAACGCTGGCCCAGTCTGAATGCCTGGCGCCGCGCCGGCCGCGAATGGGCGCGTACCGATGGCCAGACCTGGGCCTTCATCGCCAAGGCGCTGCTGGCCGCGGCCCTGGCCCTATGGCTGGCCTATCGCCTGGAACTGCCGCAACCGAGCACCGTGCTGGTCACCGTCTTCATCGTCCTGCAGCCGCAGAGCGGCCAGGTGCTGGCCAAGAGTTTCTATCGCATCCTCGGCAGCCTGGCCGGCCTGAGCTTCACCGTGGCCGCCATCGCCCTGTTCGCCCAGGAGCGGGTCCTGCTGCTCGGCGCCCTGGTGCTGTGGATCGGCTATTGCACCCGCGGGGCGGCGCGCTATCGCGACTTTCGCAGCTATGCCTTTCTGCTGGCCGGCTATACCGCCTGCCTGGTCGGGCTGCCGGCGGTGGCCGAGCCCCAGGGCGCCTTCTTGCAGGCGGTATGGCGTCTGTTGGAGATCGCCCTGGGCATCTGCTGCGCCGGGGTGGTGGGCGTGGCGATCCTGCCGCAGACCACCCGCGGCGTGCTGCGCCGCACCCTGGCGCAGCGCCTGCGTGACTTCCTCGCCATGGCCCATGACGGCCTGCTCGGCCGCCTCGAGGCCGAACGCTTCGCCGCGCTCAGCGCTCGCTTCGCCGCCGATTCCGTGGGCTTCGAGAGCCTGCGCAGCGCCAGCGTCTTCGAAGAGCCCTATCTGCGGCGGCGCAGCGGGCGCCTGGCGGCCCTGGGCAATCGGCTCATGCTGCTCAACACCCGCTTTCATGCCCTTTACCAGTTGCTGGCGCGCCTGACCGAGCGGCCGCCGGCGGTGCGTCAGGCCCTGGCGCCCGCCCTGGAACTGATCGCCGTCGCCCTGGCGCCGAGCCTGGGCCGACTACCGGAAGAGCGGGATCTGCGCCGGCTCAACGAGCGCCTGGCCGCGGAGCGCGAAACCTTGATGGCGGCGATCCGCGCCGGTCGTCAGCAACTGGCTCGCACGGCGCCTGCGGCCGAGGTCGACCGGCTCGACTACGATACCGCCGCCGAATTGCTCTATCGCTTCGCCGAGGACCTGCACCTGCTGCTGAATACCCAGCTGGAGCTGGACCTGCCGATCAGCACCGCGCCCAAGACGCGCGAGACCTTCACGCCGCTGGCCAGTCGCGCGGTGGCCTGGATGGCCGGGGTGCGCAGCGCCCTGGTGGTGCTGGGCGTAGGGCTGTTCTGGATCGAGACCGCCTGGCCGAGCGGCGCGGCCTGCACCCTGGCGGCGGCGCTGATCTCGGCGCTGGCCTCCACCTCGGCCGATCCGCGCCGCTATTGCCTGCAACTGGCCGGTGGCACCCTGGTCGGGGCCCTGGCCGGCGGGCTGCTGCACTTCCAGGTGCTGCCCTGGATCGACGGCTTCGCGCTGTTGCTGCTGGTGCTGGCGCCGGTATTCGCCGCCGGCGCCTGGCTGATCACCCGGCCACGCCTGGCCGGCTATGGCACCGGGTTGATGGTCTGGTTCTGCTCGGCGGCCCTGCCGGGCAATCTGCCGCGCTACGACGCCGACCTCTTCTGCAACACCTACCTGGCCTACCTCGTGGCCTGCGGCGTGGCGGTGGTGGCCGTCAGCGTGCTGCTGCCGCCCAGCCAGCCCTGGGTCTGGCGGCGGCTGGAGGCTGCCCTGCGCGAGCGCCTGGTCCACGCCATAGGCGCGCCCCTGGCCGGCCTGAGTGGCCGCTTCGATTCCGGCCTGCGCGATCTGCTCAACCAGGTGCAGGTGCTCACCGTGGGCCAGCCGCTGGTGCAGCGGCAGCTGCTGCGCTGGACCTTTCTCAGCCTGGAACTGGGCCACGCCATCATCGAGTTGCGCCTGGAACAGGCCGCGCTGCCGCCCTTGCCCTGGTATCGCGAACAGCGCGCCTGGCGCCTGGCGATCCGCGCCCTGGGTCGGGCACTGGTGCGGCTGGCTCGCCAGCCCGATGCCGCCAACCTGGCCCGCGCCCTGGGCGCCGTGGACCAGGCCATCCTGCTGGCGCACCAGGCCCAGCGCCACCTGGAGCCCAATCCCGGCGACTTCGACCGGTCGCCGCTGCGGCGCATCGCCAGCTACCTGCACGTCATCCGCACCTCGCTGCTGGCGCCGGATTCGCCTCTGGCCGGGTACCTGCCGCAGGCCCGGCCACCGGCGCGCGACGAAGGCTAGCCAGCAGCCGGCCAAAATCCGACTAGGCTTACGGACGGGGAGGGCCAGCAGGCCCTCTGCCATGCGACTTTCGGCACAACCAGAACAAGGCCCGCCTGCCCATGCCCGTCCGCTTCGTCCGTCCGCTGCTCTGTTCCGCCAGTTTTCTCCTGACGCCCCTGGCGTCTGCCCTGGAAGCCCCGGGCGCCCCCGGCGCCGCACCCTTCTGGTCCTATTCCGGCAAGACCGGCATCGGCACCAGCTACGAGGCCTATCGCGATGGCGCCTACAATGACCAGGCCAGTACCGGACGCGTCTCGCGGGTCTGGTTCTCCCTGGCCCAGGGCGTGGTCACCGAGACCATGCAGGGCCTCATCCACGAGGCGCAGCTGCGCGAGATGCAACTGGTGATCCGCGGCCCCGACTTCACCCACCTGGAGCGCGACGACACCGACAGCCGCATCGAATACCTGGCCACCGATAGCGCCGGCCGGCCGACTTCCCTGGCCTACCGAATCGTCAATCGCGACCGCCAGGGCCGCTACGAGATCGAGAAGCACGTTTTCACTGACCCGGACCAGGACACCCTGGTCATGCGCGTCATCTTTCGCAGCCAGGATCCGCGCATCCAGCCCTATCTCTATGTCGATCCGGCGCTGGCCAACAGCGGCAGCCATGATCGCGCGGCGGTGAAGGGCGCGGTGCTCTACGCCAGCGAAGGCGAGCACGCCCTGGTGGTCAAGGCCAGCCAGCCCCTGCAGACGCCCACCGTGGGTTTCGTCGGCAGCTCCGACGGCCTCGACGACCTGCGCCGCAACGGCAAGCTGACCCAGCTCTACAGCAGCACCGGTGACCAGGCCGGCAACGTCGCCATGCTGGCCAAGCTGCCGCTCAAGGGCGCCGAGACCACCCTGGACGTGGTGGTGGGCTTTGGCGCCAATCCGCGCCAGGCCGAGGCGGCGGCCGATGCCACCCTGGCCCGCGGCTACCAAAAGGTGCTGGCCCACTACAACGGCGAGGGCGACGCCATCGGCTGGCAGGACTACCTGGCCAGCCTCGATCAACTGCCGCGCCTGCAGGCCCAGGCCGGCGACGGCGGCAAGCTGGTCAACGCCAGCGCCCTGGTGCTCAAGGCCCAGGAAGACAAGACCCACGCCGGCGCCCTGATCGCCTCGCTGTCCAATCCCTGGGGCGAAACGGTGCCGGCGGCCAAGGGCACCACCGGCTACAAGGCGGTCTGGCCGCGGGACTTCTACCAGTGCGCCATGGCGCTGCTGGCGCTGGGCGATCGGCAGACGCCCAAGGTCGCCTTCAGCTACCTCAAGCAGGTGCAGGTGGACGCCAACACCGCCCACAAGCCGGCCGACAGCTCGGCCTTCATCCACCAGCAGAAGCAGGGCGACGAGGTCCGCGCGCCGGGGGCCACCGGCTGGTTCCTGCAGAAGACCCACGTCGACGGCACCATCGAATGGGTGGGCGTGCAACTGGACCAGACCGCCATGCCGATCATGCTTGGCTACCGCCTCTGGCAAGGCGGCCTGCTGGGCGATGCCGAGATCGATCGCTGGTATCGCGACATGCTCCGGCCCGCGGCGGATTTCCTCGCCCGCGACAGCCAGGTCAACCTGGGCTGGAACACCTGGCAGGTCAAGCCGCCGCAGACCCAGCAGGAGCGCTGGGAAGAGCAGTGGGGCTATTCGCCGTCCACCACCGCGGCGGTGATCGCCGGTCTCGCCACGGCGAGCGAACTGGCGCGCCACGCCGGCGACGAGGCCAATGCCAGCCGCTACCGCGACACCGCGCGGCGCTATTCGAGCCAGGTGGAAAAGACCATGGCCACCACCCAGGGCAGCCTGGGCGCCGGCCACTACTACCTGCGCATCACCCAGAACGAGGATCCCAACGACAAGGGCAAGCTGGTGGACAACAACAGCCGCCCGGGCTTGCCGGAAGACCAGGTGCTGGACGCCGGTTTCCTCGAACTGGTGCGCTACGGCGTGCGACCGGCCGGCGATCCCCTGGTGCAGAAGAGCCTGGCGGTGCTGGACGACGAGGGCCTGCCGGAGAATCTGCGGGTCAAGTACAGCTTCCAGTACCCGGGAGTGCAGGGCACCTTCCCCGGCTGGCGCCGCTACGGCAACGACGGCTATGGCGAGAGCGAAAGCTCCGGCATCAACTTCCCGGCCACCGAGCAGCCGGTGCCCAACTCCGGACTGCGCGGCCGGGTCTGGCCGATCTTCACCGGTGAGCGCGGGCACTACGAGCTGGCGCGCCTGGTCCTGCAGGGCAAGCCGGATGCGGCGGCGCTCGGCAAGCTGCGCGACACCTACGTCCGTGGCCTGGAGCTGTTCGCCAACGCCGGCCTGATGCTGCCCGAGCAGGTCTGGGACGGCGTGGGCGACAACCGGCGCCACGGCTACACCAAGGGGCAGGGCACCGATTCGGCGACGCCGCTGGCCTGGTCCCACGCCGAATACGTCAAGCTACTGCGCTCCATGGCGGACGGCCAGGTGTGGGATCACTACCCGGTGGTGGCGCGGGCACTGGCGCCCTGAGTAAGGAATGCTGCCGCGTCGCGAGCGCCGTCAGGGCTCGCGACGCGGCAGCAGGTCGGGTCGTTGTTGCTCCAGCCATAGTACGATCTGCTGGAGCAGGGTTTCAGCCTGCCGTAATGCCTCTTCGGCCATCGAGTCGCTGACCAAGTCGCCCGAGTAGTCGATGACATTGCGTTGCTTGCGCAGGGTGTCCAGTACCAGTATCGTTGGCGTAGCGAGACCTATGGTCCGGGGCAAGGACTGGATCATGGTCTGATGATGGCCAGGGCGACTGGTCAGGGTGCGATAGCCATTGGCCTGAAGCGCTGCATTGGCGCCCTGCATGATCGCCTTGTAGGCCAGGTCGAAGCGGCTTTCACTGCTCAGCGTCGGCAGGCGGGCGTCCTCCAGGCTACGCTGCGCTGCCTCCAGCAGGCGCCGGATACCTGCCGAATCCGGCGTAATCGCTTCGAGACTTTTGCCAATCAAATTATCCAGGGTCATCTGTCCATCCTTGTGACAGTTCGCCAGCGTCGCCTATGACGAACAGCTTGGGCTTTTCTAGCAGATCCGTAACGAAGGCTCCCCCTTCCGCCAACAGCTTCTGCCATTCCTCTTGCCGGTATACCTTGGGATTGATCTCGCGGCCAAGCCTTTCCTGGCAGGGGTAAAGGGCCGCCACTACTTCACCGAAGGTCACGGTGCCCAGGATCATGAGGTCTATATCGCTTCCACCGTTCGCCTTGCCGCTGGCCATCGAGCCGAAGACGAAAGCTGCTTCTATCCGGTCTGCAACAGGGCCCAATGCCTCGGCCAGGATGTCGGTAAGGCCACTGGTCTTGCGCAGAATGCTCGCCAGCTCTTCGAAGATCGGGCAGTCCCGATTGGCACGGTAGTGCTGCTGATTACCCACGCGCGTTTTCACGGCCAGACCCGCCGAGACCAACTTGACGAGTTCGCGGCTGAGGGTACCGGACTGGGTCTCGGTCAATCGCGCGATTTCACGCTGGTGATAGCTACTATCCGGATGGAGCAGCAGCAGCGCCAAGACCTTGCGGCGATAGTCGGGAAAAAGGACGGACGCGAGTGACATCGAACACCTTATTGCTGCCTTTTAGGCTGCAATTGAAGCCCAAAAGGCAGCAATAATCCAGTACTACCATGCCTCAAACGATCAGTTGGATGCCTAACCGACAAGCGGTAGATCTCTGCTATAGCCAGTGCCAGAGCCTGTTTTACCTTTGATCGCTCAGGGAACGCCTGTAACAAGACTTGTCTGATGGGCGTTCTCGGGCTTTCCTGAGACGGGCGGATCCTTCCGCTCCCTGCTTTCCCTCTTCGCTCCGGCCCTCCTGCCCACGGTCGCGTACCGCGCGGTAGCGTGCCCGGCTGTCGCGCTTTTCTCTCGCTCGCTCCGGCGACCGCTCCGGTGGTCTGGGGGCGGGTCTTTGCCGGTTCCTGTCAAGAAGGTCACGGATATGACTGACGTCGCTCTCCCCATCGCCCTCTACCTGGGCACCCTAGTGCTGCTGGCCTTCGCCCTGCGCCGCAGCCCGCTGCTCACCGAGGAGACCCTGGCGCGCTCCTCGCCGCTGGATGCCCTGCGCGGCATCCTCGCCACCGCCGTGGTCTGCCTGCATTTCGTGCTGACCTATCACCTCAAGGCCGAGGGCCAGTGGCGCGAACCCGACAGCGACCTGCTCTACAACATGGGCGTGGTACCGGTCTCGCTGTTCTTCATGATCACCGGCTACCTGTTCTTCGGAAAGGTCTATCGCCGCACGCCGGACTGGGGCGAGCTGCTCCGTTCGCGGGTGCTGCGGGTGATGCCGCTGTATCTCTGCGTGGTGGCCGTGGTGGTGCTCTTCACCCTGATCCGCACCCACTTCGTCATCGCCGACGGCCAGCGCTTCATGCTCGAGCTGCTCAGCTGGGAGCTGTTTTCCGGCTTCAGTCTCAACGGCCTGGAGGAGAGCGGCTGGATGACCGCCGGCGCCCACTGGACGCTGCGCTACGAGGCGCTGTTCTACCTGGCCCTTCCGCTCATCGCCGCGCTGTTCAATCGTCGTGGCTTCGGCCTGCCGTTGCTGGTCTCGGTGCTGCTGGTGGGCGGCCTGGTCGCCGCCGGCTATCACTACCACGTGCTGGGCGCGCGCTTCGGCCTACTGTTCCTGCTGGGATTCCTGCCGGTGTTCGTCAAGGTCCATCGGCCGGCGTTGCTGGCACGTTTGCGCACGCCCCTGGTGGCCGCGCTGTCGCTGGCGCTGGTGGCCTATGCCATGACCCAGCCGGACTACAACCTCAAGCAGATGCTGGCGCTGGCCTTGCCCTTCGCCGCCATGGCCGCCGGCAACGACCTCTTCGGCCTCCTGCGCAGTCGCGGCCTCAAGGTGCTGGGCGAGATCAGCTACAGCCTCTATCTCACCCATGGCCTGCTGCTCTACGGCCTCTTCACCCTGCTCAACCTGGGGTCGGTCGAGGTCCTGGGTACGGTCGGCTTCATGGCCCTGCTGCCACCGGTGCTGGTGCTCGCCTGCCTGCTGTCGATGCTCAGCTACCGCTGGATCGAGCGTCCGCTGATGCACCTGGGCCGGGCGCCACGGCCTCGGCAAGTGCCGGCGTAAGCGCCGGCGCCGCCCCGGGATACTCCAGCAGAAAGGCCAGTGCCTGGGCGCAGGAGGCTTCCACCTTGAGCGCGAGCAGGTCGTCCGCGCGGGTGCGGCCATAGCCCAGGGCGGCGATGGGCAGGCCGGCGCGAGCCGCGGCCTGGGCGAAGCGAAAGCCGGAATAGACCATCAGCGACGAGCCCACCACCAGCAGCGCATCGGCGCGGCCCAGGTGGGCGAAGGCACGCTCCACCCGCGCACCGGGCACGTGTTCGCCAAAGAACACCACGTCCGGCTTGAGCAGGGCGCCGCAGCGCGGGCAGTCGGGCACGCGAAAACTCATGAAGTCCACGCCTTCCAGATCGGCATCGCCATCCGGCGCGGTAGCCGCGTCCAGCTGCAGCCAGTCGCCATTGAGTTCGCCCAGCCACTGCTGGAATTCCTGGCGCGGCAGGCGCAGCTCGCAACCCAGGCAGCGGATCTGGTCGAGGCGCCCGTGCAGGTCGATCACCGCCTCGCTGCCGGCGGCCTGGTGCAGCCGATCGACGTTCTGGGTCAGCAGCATCTCCACCTGGCCGCGCCGCTCCAGGGCCGCCAGGGCCTGGTGGGTGGCGTTGGGCCGCGCCTGGCAGAAGCGCGGCCAGCCGATCAGGCTGCGTGCCCAGTAGCGGCGGCGCAACAATTCGTCGCCAACGAAGGCCTGCAGGGTGACCGGTTGCGGGCGCTTCCAGGCGCCGTCGCGGTCGCGGTAGTCGGGAATGCCGGAATCGGTGCTGCAACCGGCACCGGTGAGCAGAAAGATCCGCTCGTGCCGGGCGATAAAGGACTGGAGCTCGGGCAGGGACATCGTGCACCTGGGGTTGCGGGCGATATCCCCAGCTTGGAAAGGGTTATGCCGGGAGGCAAGCCGCAGCTGACGAACGTCCTGTCCGCGCTGCGGCGAGTGGCCTTCAGAAAACCGGCACGTAGATATAGATCTGCGAATCCTGGGCATCCACTCCGGTGAAGGCTTCGGTGTAGTGCTCGAAGCAGGCGCCGGGACGGGGTTGCAGGCCGCGCGCCGGCAGCAGTTCGGCGAACAGCCGGCCGAGGCTCTTGGCCACGCTGGGCGCGGTGCCCAGGTGCACGTAGCGGGCGTAGCGGCCTTCCGGCAGTTCCTGGCGCACCATGCCGGCGGGCAGGGGGGCGCCTGGGGTGGTGGCCACCGCGGCCAGGTAGTGCATGGTGCCGGCCTGGCGCCAGCTCAGGCCATACCATTCGGCGTCGCCTTCGCGCCCGGTGATCTCCCCGGCGCGGTCGGCGAAGCGCCGCCAGAGGGCGGCGATGTCTTCGCCCTGGCCAGGCTCGAACAGCAGACCGGTCACTTCCAGGGCGGGATGGTCGACGATTTCCAGCGACATGGGACAGACTCTCTCGAAGATGCGATGAAGGCCGTCACCTTACTCCAGCGGCGCGCGGCGGTCAGCCGGGGCGGCCATCGGACGAAAGGTCGCAGCCGCCGCCAGGCCCTGCCGCAGACCCTGCCAGGTCCTCTTGCCGCTTCGCTAAAACACTGATTTTGAATGATTTTTCGACGAAAAAAGACGACGCTTCGCTCGAACTGCCAGGCCCGGCTCAGGACGAAGTCCTACCGTGATGTGCCTGGAGTTACCCAAGAAATGTCGATCAAGGTATCGCGCCGCAACTTCCTCAAACTCAGTACGGCGGGGGTCGCCACCTCGAGCATGGCCATGCTCGGCTTCGCCCCGGAACCGGCACTGGCGTCCATCCGCTACTACAAGCTCGCTGCCGCCAAGGTGACGCGCAACACCTGCACCTACTGCTCGGTGGGTTGCGGCATGCTGCTCTACAGCCGCGGCGATGGCGGCATCAACACCGTCAGCGACATCTACCACGTCGAAGGCGATCCGGATCATCCAGTCAGTCGCGGTTCCCTCTGCCCCAAGGGCGCCGGGGTGCTGGACTTCATCAAGAGCGAATCGCGCCTCTCCCACCCCGAGGTGCGCGAGCCGGGCAGCAACGAGTGGAAGCGCATCAGCTGGAACGAGGCGCTGGACCGCATCGCCCGCTACATGAAGGAGGACAGGGACAAGAACTTCGTCACCTATGACGCCGATGGCCATCTGGTCAATCACTGGATCACCACCGGCTTCCTGGCGGCCTCGGCCTGTTCCAACGAGACCGCGTACCTCACCCAGAAGGTGATCCGCAGCCTCGGCATGCTGGCGATCGACAACCAGGCGCGCGTGTGACACGGACCGACGGTGGCAGGTCTTGCCCCTTCGTTCGGCCGCGGTGCCATGACCAATCACTGGGTCGATATCCGCAATGCCAATCTCATCCTGTCCATGGGCGGCAACTCGGCCGAGGCGCACCCGGTGGGCTTTCGCTGGATGGTGGAGGCCAAGGAAAAGAACAACGCCAAGCTGATCACCATCGATCCGCGCTTCACCCGGACCTCGGCGGTGGCGGACTACCACGCCTATATCCGCACCGGGACCGACATCGTCTACCTGGGCGGGCTGATCAACTTCCTGCTCACCACGGACCAGATCCAGCATGAGTACGTAAGGGCCTACACCGACGTCGCCCTCATCGTGAAGGAAGACTTCGGCTTCCACGACGGCCTCTTCTCCGGCTTCGGCGAAGACAAGCGTCGCGCCTACGAGAAATCCAGCTGGAGCTACGAATTCGACGAGCGCGGCATGGTGAAGGAGGACCCGACCCTGCAGCACCCGCGCTGCGTCTACCAGCTGATGAAGGCGCACTACAGCCGCTACACCATCGAGCTGGTGGAGCGCGTCTGCGGCATGCCGCGTGAGCAGATCCAGACCACCTGGGACATGATCGCCGAGACGGCGCGCCCTGAGCGCACCATGAGCATCCTCTACGCCCTGGGCTGGACCCAGCACTCCGTCGGCGCCCAGATCATCCGTACCGCCTCCATGGTGCAGCTGCTGCTGGGCAACATCGGCATGCTCGGCGGTGGGGTCAACGCCCTGCGCGGCCACTCCAACATCCAGGGGCTGACCGACCTGGGCCTGCTCTCCAACCAGCTGCCGGGCTATCTCTACCTGGCCTCCCACGAGGAACAGGAATACCGCGACTACATCAAGCGGCGGGCCAAGCAGCCCCTGCGCGAGGGCGAGGTCTCCTACTGGAAGTACTACGAGCGCTTCCACGTCAGCCTGATGAAGGCCTGGTTTTCCGAGGCGGCGACCAAGGACAACGACTGGTGCTACGACTGGCTGCCCAAGCTCAGCGAGCCGCTCTACGACGTCCTGCACACCTTCGAGCGCATGCACCACGGCGAGATCACCGGCTATTTCTGCCAGGGCTTCAATCCGCTGGCCTCCTTCCCGGACAAGAACAAGGTCAGCCAGGCGCTGAGCAAGCTCAAGTACCTGGTGGTGATGGATCCGCTGGCCATCGAGACCGCCGAGTTCTGGCAGAACCACGGCGAACTCAACGACGTGGACCCGAGCCAGATCCAGACCGAGGTGTTCCGCCTGCCCACCACCTGCTTCGCCGAGGAGAACGGCGCCATCGTCAACAGCTCGCGCTGGCTGCAGTGGCACTGGCGCGCCGCGCCGCCGCCGGGCGAGTCGCGACCGGACGTGGCCATCCTCGCCGGGCTGTTCCATCGCCTGCAGCAGATGTATCGCGACGAGGGCGGCGCCTTTCCCGATCCCATCCTCAATCTCACCTGGCCCTACAGCAATCCGGAGGAGCCCAATCCCGAGGACATCGCCCAGGAATACAACGGTCGCGCCCTGGCCGACCTGCCCGGGCCGAACGGGACCATTTCCCACAAGCGCGGCGAACTGCTCGACGACTTCGGCTTCCTCGCCGACGACGGCAGCACCACCTGCGGCTGCTGGATCTATTCGGGCTCCTACAACCGCCAGGGCAACAATATGGATCGGCGCGACAACGCCGATCCCTACAACATCGGCATGACCCTGGGCTGGGCCTGGTCCTGGCCGCTCAATCGCCGCATCCTCTACAACCGCGCCGGCGCCCGGCCGGATGGCACCTCCTGGGCGCCGGAGAAGCGGCTGATCTGGTGGAACGGCGAACGCTGGGCCGGCGCCGACATCCCCGACTTCCCCTGGACCTCGCCACCCTCGGCCAAGGCCGGGCCCTTCATCCTCAACCAGGAGGGCGTCGCGCATTTCTTTGGCGGCAGCCTGCTGGCCGAGGGGCCCTTCCCGGAGCACTACGAGCCCTTCGAGTCGCCGCTGGACCACAACCCGCTGCACCCGGACAACCCGCGCGCCAGGAACAACCCGGCGGCGCGGATCTTCCCGGGCGATCGGGCGCGGCTGGGTACCCGCGAGGAATTCCCCTATGCGGCCACCACCTACCGCCTGACCGAGCACTTCCACTTCTGGACCACCCATGCGCGGCTCAACGCCATCGCCCAGCCGGAGAAGTTCGTCGAGATCAGCGAGGACCTGGCGACCGAGCTCGGCATCAAGGCCGGCGACTGGGTCAAGGTCAGCTCCAAGCGCGGCTACATCAAGGCGGTGGCGGTGGTGACCAAGCGCATGCACGGGCTGCAGGTGGAGGGGCGCACCGTGCACCACATCGGCATCCCCATCCATTGGGGCTTCAAGGGCGTCACCCGCCCCGGATTCCTCACCAACACCCTGACCCCCTACGTGGGCGACGCCAATACCCAGACACCGGAATTCAAGTCGTTCCTGGTGAACGTGGAAAAGGTCTGAGGGAGGTTCTATGAGAGGCGATCAAGTCAACTTCCAGAACATCGTCGCACGCTCGGCCACCTCCGAGGAGTCGCCCCACACCCGCATCGGCGGGGTGGAGGCGGTGGCCAAGCTGATCGACGTGTCGCGCTGCATCGGCTGCAAGGCCTGCCAGGTGGCCTGTTCGGAATGGAACGACCTGCGCGACGAGGTCGGGCATTGCAACGGTACCTACAACAATCCGCCGGACCTCACCCCGGAGACCTTCCAGGTGATGAGATTCGACGAATACGTCAACGAGAAGGGCAACCTGGAGTGGCTGATCCGCAAGGACAACTGCATGCACTGCGCCGAGCCGGGCTGCCTCAAGGCCTGCCCGGCGCCGGGGGCCATCGTGCAGTACGCCAACGGCATCGTCGACTTCAATTCCGAGCACTGTATCGGCTGCGGCTATTGCGTCTCGGGCTGCCCCTTCGACGTGCCGCGCATCTCCAAGAAGGACCAGAAGGCCTACAAGTGCACCCTCTGCTCCGACCGCGTCTACCACGGCCTGGAGCCGGCCTGCGTCAAGTCCTGCCCGACCGGAGCGATCATGTTCGGTACCAAGGAGGACATGACCGAACATGCCCAGATGCGCGTCGGCCAGCTGCATGACCGTGGCTTTCCCGGCGCCGGCCTCTACGATCCGGCCGGGGTGGGCGGCACCCATGTGATGTACGTGCTGCAGCATGCCGACAAGCCGGAGCTCTATACCCACCTGCCGGCCGATCCGCAGATCAGCCCCATGGTCAGCCTGTGGAAGGGCGTGACCAAGCCGATCATGTCGGCGCTGCTGGGCGTCACCGCCATCGCCGGCATCGCCCACTACCTGACCAAGGGACCCAAGGAAGAACCCGAGGAATCCCCGGACGAGGCAGAGCGCCACGCCGCGCGCGAGGAGGATCGGCCATGACCACGCCGTCGGACAACAAGCGCGGCATCCTGCGTTACACCACCTTCAGCCGGCTGAACCACTGGTTCATCGCCTTCACCTTCGTCTGCCTGACCCTGAGCGGCCTGGCCTTCTTCCACCCGTTCTTCTTCGACCTCACGGCGCTGTTCGGCGGGCCGACCATGACGCGCATCCTGCACCCCTTCATCGGGGTGGCCATGAGCCTGGGCTTCGTGGTCATGGCGGTGCGCTTCTTCAAGGTCAACCTGTTCAAGCGCCACGACGTCGCCTGGGTGCGGCGCATCGGCGACGTCCTCGCCAACCGCGACGAGCTGGCGCCGCCCATCGGCGCCAACAACCCGGGGCAGAAGCTGGTGTACTGGGTGATGCTGCTGTCGGTGCCGGCGCTGTTGCTCAGCGGCTTCTTCATCTGGCGCCCGTATTTCGCCGACATCCTGCCGCGTGGCTGGCTGCGCTTTTCCAGCCTGGTGCACGCCTATGTCGCCTTCGTCGCCATCGTCACCCTGATCATCCACGTCTATTCGGCGATCTGGGTGAAGGGCTCCTTCCGCGCCATGACCCAGGGCCGCGTCAGCCGTGCCTGGGCCAAGCACCATCACAGGCTGTGGTACGACGAGATCGTCGAGCAGGAACGCCGCGAAGGCGGCGAGCGGGGCGAACGCCCCCTGGATGAACACCGCATGCCCGACAAGGGGACCCCCTGATGCATCAGTACGGCACCTCGCCCACCGGCATCCTCAATCCGCCACCGGTGGTCCTGCCCGATCGCCAGCTGTTCGCCCGGCGCGCCCGCCGCCTGCGCGAACTGGCCGAGCGCAGCCCCGAGCTGGGCGACTTCCTCGGCTTCATGGCCCTGCTGGTCCAGGCCCAGGAGGCGGTCCTGCAGGACCGCCAGCCCAGCTGGCAACCGGCGCCGGATGCCTTCAGCCTGGCCCTGGAGCACGGCATGCCGCCGCTGCAGGGGCAGGCTCTGCTGCGGGATCTGGACTGGCAGGGCGATCTGCAGGCGCTGCTGGCCAACCTGGAACTGCGCATCGCCGCGCGTCAGCGGCCAGTGCTCGAACAGCTGGCCGCCTTGCCGGTGACCGAGCGTCAACGGCTCGCCGAGCAGTTGCTCGCTCAGGAGCCCGGCGCCCCAGAGGTCCGGGGGCTGCTGCCGCTGGTGGGCGCTGCCCTGCAGGTGGCCTGGGTGCGCCTGGCCCTGGGCCTGCCGCAACCGCCCCAGCGCCATGGCGACGCCAGCCGGGTGCTGTGCCCGACCTGCGCGGCGCCGCCGCTGGCCAGCATCGTCCACGCCGACCGTGATCGCGACAACGTGCGCTACCTGCATTGCAGCCTCTGCGCCACCGAGTGGCACCTGGAGCGCAGCAAGTGCAGCTGCTGCAACACCAGCGCCCAGGTGCGCTATCTGGCCCTGGAAGACGCCGCTGGCAAGACGCCCCTGGCCGCCCAGGCCGAGACCTGCGACAGCTGCGACAGCTACCTCAAACTGGTCAGCAAGAGCTTCAACCTCGGCGCCGAGCCCCTGGCCGACGACCTCGCCAGCCTGCCGCTGGACTTCGCGCTGGCCGAAGAAGGGCGCTATGCCCGCAGCGGCTTCAATCCGCTGTTCATCGCCGGGGAATAAGGCGCCAGCGCCGCGTCACGTCTCCGCATGAAGGGCCTGGGTCAGCGCCAGGCCCGCCAGGCGCGCGCTGGCCAGCAACCGCTCCAGGCTCTGCCCATGCCGCGCGCTGGCGGAGAGCCCGGCCATGGTGGTGATGACGAAGTCGGCCAGCTCCTGCGCACGCTGCGGCTGGCGACCGGCGATATGAGTGCGGATAAGCGCCTGGGCCGTCTGGTGGTGTCGGTCGGCTGCCGCACGGGCCTGGGGATCGTCGGAATGGGTGCCCTCCAGCACCAGGCAGCCGGTCGAGCTGGGGTCGGCTACATAGCTGCGCGCTGCCTCTTCCAGCACTCGGGTGAGCGCTACCGCCAGGGACTGTTCGCCGTCCAGGATCTCGTGCAGCAGCACGGCGCCTGTCGAGATGTAGCGTTCGAGCACCCGCTGGTACAGCTCCAGCTTGCTGCCGAAGGCCGCATAGAAGCTCGGCGGCCTGATGCCGAGCGCCTGGGTCAGGTCGGCGACGCTCACCCCGTCATAGCCCTTTTCATGGAACAGGCGCTGGGCCTGGACGATGGCCTCGTCCGGATCGAAGCGGCGGGGCCGCCCACGGGTTGCGGTTTTATTTGTAGTGCTCATTACAAAAATACTTTGACAGCGGACGGGAGAAGATTATTGTAGCACTCACTACATTAATCAGGAGGCTGACTCATGAGCAATTTCGCAGGCAAAAAGGTCTTGGTGCTGGGCGGCAGTCGCGGCATAGGCGCGGCCATCGTGCGGCGCTTCGCCACCGATGGCGCCCGGGTGACCTTCACCTATGCCAGTTCCAGGGACGCCGCCCAGGCCCTGGCGGCGGAAACCGGTAGCACCGCCGAGCTGACCGACAGCGCCGACCGCGACGCGGTGATCGCCCGGGTGCGCGCCTGTGGTCCGCTGGACGTGCTGGTGGTGAATTCCGGCGTGGCGCTGTTCGGCGATGCCCTGGAACAGGACCCGGACGCCGTCGATCGCCTGTTCAGCATCAATGTGCAGGCGCCCTATCACGCGGCCGTGGAAGCCGCGCGGCAGATGCCGGCGGGTGGGCGGATCCTCGTCATCGGCTCGGTGAATGGCGATCGCATGCCACTGCCCGGCCTGGCCGCCTATGCCATGAGCAAGTCGGCCCTGCAGGGTCTCGCCCGCGGTCTGGCGCGGGACTTCGGGCCGCGCGGCATCACCGTCAACGTGGTGCAGCCGGGTCCCATCGATACCGAGATGAATCCGGCCGATGGCCCCATGAAGGAGCTGATGCACAGCTTCCTGGCGATCAAGCGCCACGGCAGCGCCGACGAGGTGGCCGGCATGGTCGCCTGGCTGGCCGGCCCCGAGGCCGGCTTCGTCACCGGCGCCATGCACACCATCGACGGCGCCTTCGGCGCCTGATCGAGTGCGTACCCCTATCGTCCAGGGCCCAGGCGATAGGGGCGACGGCCGGCTATCCGGCAGGCCAGCCTAGTGCGCCGGTCCCAATAGCTCCTCGGCGATATCCAGCAACGCCCGCAGCCTGTCCATGTGGCGCAGGTCCTGGTGATAGCCCACCCAGATATCCCGTGATGGAGGACTGCCGAAGCGCTCGATGAGCTGCAGTCCGGCGGTCGCATCGCCGAGCGGGCGGGGCAGGACGGCCACCCCCAGGCCACGCCGGCACATCTGCGCCTGAACGGTTCGACTGGTACTGGTGAAGGCCCGTGGCGAGTCCGGTAGCCGCTCGAGCAGCCAGGCGACATCGGGAAAATGCGATTGCGCGCTGTTCATGAGGATCAGCCCGACCGCAGCCGTATCCTCCTGCACCGCTAGCGCCGTCTCTGCGGAGCCATAGAGGCCGTAGGGCATCCTCAGGAAACGGCGCTGCACGATATCCGGTTCGCTGAAGGGCACCAGGCGAAAGGCCACGTCCGCATCGCGTCGGGAGAGATCCAGCAGTCGATAACTGGCAATGACCTCGGGTACCACGGCAGGGTGCCGCCGGGTCAGGTCGGCCAGGACCGGCGCCAGCACATAGCCGGCGAACCAGTCCGCCGAAGAGATGCGCAGGATTCCCTCCAGGCGCTGGTGATTACCTGCCAGGCGCCGCTCCATCGCCAGGGCCGAGGCTTCCATGGACTCGGCCAGGGCGAATACGGCATCTCCCGAATTCGTCAGGATCAGGCCCTCGCGGGTGCGCCGTAGCAGCGCCTGTCCGGCTTCATCCTCGAGCGTTTTGATCCGTCGACCTACCGTTGGGTGGCTGATTCCCAAGGCTCGCGCGGCCGAGCCATAGGAACCGCCCCGGGCGACTGCCAGAAAGATCCGTACATCGCTCCATTCCATGGCGTACCTGCGTACAAAAATGAACATTCAATATGCAGGAAAGGCAGTCCCCAAACAATATCGTAGGGATGACCATAACAGCTCACATCGACGTAGATCCGTTGGCTTCAGCCAGGCATGTACGAACTGGCGCTGTGCAGGTGAGCAGATATGAGCAGATTGCTAGATAGGGTTGCGATTGTAACGGGTGCCTCCAAAGGCATCGGTGCGGGTATTGCCCGGCGACTGGCGGCGGACGGCGCCAAGGTCGTCATCAGCTATGCGTCCGGCAAGGACGGGGCGGATGCCATCCTGGCGGACATCGAGACCGCAGGGGGTACGGCCATCGCGCTACGCGCCGACGTCCGCCAGCGGGCCGATATGGAGGCCTTGGTAGAGGCGGCCCGCGAACACTTCGGGCGCCTGGATATCCTGGTGAACAATGCCGGCGTCTATCGATTCGCCAGGATCGAGGACACCACGGCAGACCTGTATCGGCTGCAATTCGACATCAATGTGCTCGGGCCCTTGCAGCTGATAAGCGCCGCCAGCCCCTACCTGGGCGCCGGCAGCAGCATCATCAACGTCAGCTCGAATGTCACCAGCGTCCTGCCGGCGGAAAGCGCCGTCTACAGCGGCACCAAGGGTGCGCTCGATGCGATCACGGGTGTGCTCGCCCGCGAGCTGGGCCCTCGTGGTATCCGCGTGAATGCCGTCAATCCTGGCCTCATCGACACCGAGGGCACCCAGGCCGCCGGCGCCCTCGGCGCGGAATTCCAGGCCTGGAACGAGGCCCGCACCCCACTCGGCCGTATCGGCCAGGTAGGGGATATCGCCCCCATCGTCGCCTTCCTGGCGTCCGACGATGCCCGCTGGGTGACCGGCGAAACTCTCTTCGGCTCCGGCGGCATGCGCTAGACCAGGCGGTGGCCCTTGCCGCGCCGACAGCGGTCGGCCGCTTGCCAACCGCTCGCGGGCACGCTCCTGCCAGCTGTGGCCGCGCTTTTCGAGAAATCGCTGCATCAACCCGCCGCGCGCCGGCAACGCGCGCGCGGATCAGGATGCAGCCCGATTAAAGGTAAAAGTCATGAGCTCATCCCTTCCCATGGCCCAGCCCGATAGCCGTCGCTGGTTCGCGCTGGGCGTGCTGCTGGTGGGTACGCTACTGCCACCGCTCGACTTCTTCATCGTCAATGTGGCGCTGCCGGTGATCCGTCGCGACTTCGCTACCTCGTCGGATCTGGCCCAGCTGGTGGTATCCGTCTATGCGACGGCCTATGCGGTCACCCTGATCCTGGGCGGTCGCCTGGGTGACATGTTCGGCCGCAAGCGTGTCTATCTGGGCGGCATGCTCGGCTTCGGTTTCGCCTCCGCGCTATGCGGGTTCGCGCCAACGCCAGCTGTGCTGATCGCTGGGCGGCTGCTGCAGGGGGTGGCGGCGGCCATCATGGCGCCGCAGTCCATGGCCCTGATCCATGCGACCTTTCCGGCAGAAGAGAAGAATCGGGCGCTCGGCCTGTACGGCGCGACCTTCGGACTCGCCGCTGTGCTGGGCCAGGTCCTGAGCGGGGTGCTGATCGAGGCCAATCCCTTCGGACTGGGCTGGCGCAGCATCTTCCTCATCAATCTTCCCGTCATTCTCTGCGCCCTGCCGGCCGCGCTGGTCGCGCTGCGCGAGAGCCGGGCCCCGCAACCGGGCCGGCTGGATGTCATGGGTGCCGGCCTGCTCGCGGCGGGGCTGTTGGCGCTGGTGGTGCCCCTGGTCGAGGGGCCACGCCTGCACTGGCCCTGGTGGTCGCTCCCCCTGCTCGTCGTCAGTGGCGGATTGCTGATCACCTTCTGGCGCTACGAACAACGCAAGGAGGCGGCCGGCGAGACGCCCCTGGTGCTGCCTTCCCTGCTTGCCGCCCCCCGGCTGAGACGCAGCCTCCTGGCGACCTTCCTGTTCTATGCCCTGGCGCCTTTCTTTCTCGTTTTCGCCGTCTACCAGCAGGCCGGTCTGGGGCATGGAGCCCTGGCCGCGGGGTGGGCGATCCTGCCGCTGGGGATCGGCTTCCTCCTCGGGCCCCTCTGCAGTCCGCATCTTGCCCAGCGGCTGGGGGCACGCACCGCCGCCTCCGGCATGGCCCTGGAGGTCATGGGCCTGCTGTTGGCGGCCGCGCTGGCAGGCCTGCCCTCCTGGCTGCCGGTGCCGCTGCTGTTGATCGGCCTGGGGCAGGGCATAGCGCTTCCGGCCCTGGTGAGGGTGAACGCGGACCAGGTGGCACCGAGCCTGGCCGGACTCGCCGCCGGCTTGACGAATGCCACCCTGCAGATCAGCGCCGCCCTGGCGGTGGCGCTCATCGGCGGCCTGTTTTTCGCCCTCGCCCCCGATGGTGCTGGCGGAAGAGCGGTGCAGGTCGCCTTTTCCGCTGCCGCCCTGACGATGGGCGGGGCCTTGGCGCGAGCGGCCGTTTTGAGCTGGCCGAGCGCTCCGGCGACCGCCACGCGAGGGGCCTGCGATGCAGACTGAACAGCGCCTTTCACCGCGCGAGGAGAACAGCATGAGAAAGACCTGGCTTATTACCGGTTGCTCAAGCGGTCTTGGCGGCCATATTGCGGCCATGGCCGCCGCGCGTGGCGACAGAGTCGTCGCAACGGCTCGCGATCCCGCCCTGTTGCAACCCCTGGTTCGGCAATTCCCGGAGAACCTGAGGGCCGTGCAGCTGGACGTCACCAAGCCCGCCTCGGTGGCTGCCGCGATTGCCTATGCCGAGCGGGAATTCGGCGGTCTCGATGTCTTGGTCAACAACGCCGGGATAGGCTTCATCGGTGCCGTGGAGGAGGCCGAGCCCAGCGAATACCGGCCGGTATTCGAGGTGAATGTATTCGGTCTGATCGAAACGACCCGCCTGGCATTGCCTGCCCTGCGGCGACGCGGCGGCGGCCGCATCGTCAACCTCTCATCCGGGGCAGGGCTCTCGGGAGGACCGGGTTCCGGCTACTACAGCGCGAGCAAATTTGCTGTCGAGGGATTTTCCGAGTCGCTGGCCAAGGAAGTGGAACCCTTCGGAATCCGCGTGACCATCGTCGAGCCCGGGCCGTTTCGCACCGATTTTCTCGGGCGCTCCATCGCCATGGCGAACCGGGTGATCCCGGCCTATGCCGACACGGCGGGGCGACGACGTGCCTACCGGGACAGCAACGATGGCAAACAGGCCGGCGATCCGCGCAAGGCTGCCACGGTGATAGTGCAGGCCGTCATGGCGACCGAGCCACCCTTGCATCTGCCGCTCGGACCGGTCGCCTACGACATCGCGGAGCGCAAGTCGCAGGCGCTGCACGCTGATATGGCGACCTGGCGCGACATCGCCCTGCCTACCGACTTCGACTGATAGATCCAGGCGGGGCTGCGTGGCCCCCGACCCTTCCACGCACCGCGCGGATCATCTCGATCCCCCCGTTGCCCGACCCGCCTGGGCGGCATGCTCATCGCCGGGGGCCGGGGCCGTTTCGCCCGGTGAGTGGCTGCTTTTCTCGGCAAGCCTTTTTGCCGTTCCCTGGATGAACACCGCTGGAGTACTCCATGAGTCATGCCTTAGGCGCTTCGACCGGCAGCCCCTGGCTGCAACGCTACTATTTGCTCAGGGCGGCGGTTGCGCTGCTGTGGATCGCGCTGGCCCTCGCCCTTGGCCACGCGACGGCTTGGGCGGGGCCGCTCCTGCTCGTCCTCTACCCTGCGTGGGATGCCCTGGCGAACGTCCTCGATGCCCGCCAGAGCGGCGGACTGCGGCACAACGCTGGGCAGCGGCTCAACGCCGTCGTCAGTCTGGGCGTCGCGGTGGCGATAGGGCTGGCACTGACGTCTGGCGTGGGCGCCGCGATCGGGGTGTTCGGGGTCTGGGCCATGGCCGCTGGGCTTTTCCAGCTGGCGGTGGCGGTACGACGCTGGCGGACGTCCGCTGGTCAGTGGGCGATGATCCTGAGTGGCGCTCAATCCGCCCTGGCGGGTGGATTCTTTGTGAAGCAGGCAGCTGACGGTGTCCCGCTGGATGTTTCCAGCGTGACGCCTTATGTGGCCTTCGGTGCCTGCTACTTCGGGGTCTCGGCGGCTTGGCTCGCGGTAGCGAGATCGCGGCGGAGCGCGTCCGGCAAGCGAGCCTGATGCGGAGTCGACGCCGGCCCCAACAGTATCGAAGGACTCAGCCGTAGCGCTTGAACGCCTCGATGGCCAGGCCGTTGCCGATGTTGCCGAAGCGATCGCCGTCCACCAGGCGGGCGCCGGGGAAGCGCCTGGCGAGGGCCTGGCGCAGCGCCGGGATGCCGCTGGAGCCGCCGGTGAAGAACAGGCTGTCGACCCGCGCCGGATCCAGGTCGGCGCGGGCCAGCAGGTCGTCCACGCCACGGCTCAGGCGTTCCAGTTGCAGGGCGATGGCGGCGTCGAACAGCGGCCGTTCCAGATCCGCGGCCAGGCCGGTCTCGATGCGATCCAGGCGCAGGGTGCGGCGCCAGTCGTCGGTCAGGGCGATCTTGGCGTCTTCCACCTGGATCGCCAGCCAGTGGCCGGCGCGCTGTTCGATCAGCTTGAACAGGCGATCCATGCAGCGGGTGTCCTGGGCGTCGTATCTCATGTCGCGCAGGGCCAGCACGCTCTTCTTGGCGTAGACGGCGTTGATGGTGTGCCAGGTCGCCAGGTTGATGTAGTGGCTGGTGGGCATGGTGGCGCCGCTCTTCATGGCGCTGCCGTAGCCCAGCAGCGGCATGACCCCTTCCAGACTCAGCTGGCGGTCGAAGTCGGTACCGCCGACGTGCACGCCGCCGGTGGCGAGGATGTCGCCGGCGCGATCGGCCAGGGCACGGCGCTCCGGTGCCAGGCGCACCAGGGAGAAGTCCGAGGTACCGCCGCCGATGTCGACGATCAGCACCAGTTCCTCGCGTTCGATGCTGCGCTCGTAGTCGAAGGCGGCGGCGAGGGGTTCGAACTGGAAGGAGATGTCGCTGAAGCCCACCTGGCGCGCCACGGCGGCCAGGGTGTCCTCGGCTTCCTGGTCGGCGACCGGATCGTCATCGACGAAGTGCACCGGACGGCCCATCACCACGGCGTCGAAGGGGCGATCGGCCTGCTGTTCGGCGCGCTGCTTGAGTGTGCCGAGAAACAGGCCGAGCACCTCGGTGAAGGGCAGGGCACTGCCGAGGATGCTGGTCTCGCCCTTGAGCAGGTTGGAGCCGAGCAGACTCTTGAGCGAGCGCAGCAGACGCCCCTCGTAGCCTTCCAGGTATTCGTGCAGCGCCTGGCGGCCATAGGCCGGACGGCGCTCCTCGGCGTTGAAGAAGATCACCGAGGGCAGGGTGGCCTTGCCCTCTTCGAGGGGCAGCAGGACCTCGCCCGAGGGCCTGAACCAGCCGGCGGTGGAGTTGGAGGTACCGAAGTCGAGGCCCAGGGCGCGGGCGGGTAGAGCAGCAGACATGTCAGGATCCGTAACGCGAGCAGCCGCGCAGTTTAGCCGAGACGCGCCTGCAGGCGAACCCTGGCCGGATGCCAGCAGGGTGGGCCCGCGCGTCTGCGGGACCGAAGCGGGTGCGAGCGAGTGGCGGCGTCAGCCCCGGCGCGAGCGGTCGCGCGGCTCGTCCAGGGTGCAGACGTCATCCTGGCACCGCCGACTGCCCTCGGGATGGGGCAGCCAGGTCAGACCCGGGCGCAGCTTGAGGAACAGGCGATAGCCCAGTTCCAGCAGGGGCCGCAATGGCCGCCAGGCCAGCGGTCGCGCCCAGTGGCCGAGGCCGGCGGTGCGCCAGCTCCAGTAGGTGGCGTCCAGACCCTTGAACCAGCGGCCGTCGGCATCCCGGGCGTGCAGCAGATCGAGCATGGCCTGGCGCGGTGGCGCATCGACCGGCGCCTGGGTCGGGTAGTCCGGCGCGGCCAGGTCCACCAGCTGCAGTTGGCCGGGGTCGGCATGGCGCCGCAGCCAGGCGATCTCGCGGGCGCACAGCGGGCAGGCGCCGTCGTGAAAGAGGGTCAGGGGCAGGCGGGGTGCGTGCATCGTGAACTTCCCAGGGGTCTTGCCTATCTGGACCGGCAGACGGGGCTGCCGTTGCGCTTTCCGCCGAACGGTAAGCGCAACGGCGCCTCGTGGCGAGTCGGAATCAGAGACGCCGGATCACGGCATTGAAAAAATCTGCGAGCGAGGTCGGTATGGATCTGGGAATCAAGGGGCGCGTCGCCCTCATCACGGGTGCCAGCGGTGGCATGGGTCTGGCCACGGCGAAGCTGCTGGCCGAGGAGGGCGTCAAGCTGGTGCTCTCCGACCTGGAGCAGGGCAAGCTGGAAGAGGCGGCCAAGGGCCTGCCGGGCGATACGCTGCTGATCGCCGCCGACATGACCGACCAGGCCGCGGTGGACCGGCTGGTGGAACAGGGTGAATCCCGTTTCGGCCAGATCGACATCGTGGTGCACACCGCCGGCGTCACCGGCGCCAAGGGCGATCCCCTGGAACTAGCCGATGCCGACTACGAGGAAGCCTGGGCCACCGACTTCTTTTCCGCCGTGCGCGTCGGTCGCGCCGCCATTCCGCGCATGCGCAAGCGCGGCTGGGGTCGCTTCGTCTGCATCACCTCGGAAAACGCCGTCCAGCCCTATTGGGAAGAGGCCGTCTACAACGTGGCCAAGGCGGCCCTGGCCGCCTTCATCAAGAACCTGTCGTACAAGGAAGCGGCCCACGGCGTGCTGTGCAACACCGTGTCCCCCGCCTTCATTGAGACCGGCATGACCGACGGCATGATGGAAAAGCGCGCCGAGGAAAAGGGCGTCTCCTTCGAAGAAGCCATCGAAAGCTTTCTCGACGAAGAACGGCCCGGCATCGTGCAGAAGCGCCGCGGCAAGGTGGAAGAGGTGGCCGCGGCCATCGCCCTGCTGGTGTCCGAGCGTGCTTCCTTCATCAATGGCAGCAACCTGCGCGTGGATGGGGGCTCGGTCCAGGCGGTGCAGAACTAAGGTTAAAAAGTGCCTGCGCTCGGTGATGCTGCGTTAAAAACCAGCTCGGAATGCTCATTTACTATTTGTAAACTCCGCTTCCTCGCTGGTTTTTGCCTTGCCTGACCTTCGCTCGGCGACCTTTTAGCAAATCCTTATCGAGGCTGGCGGGGCGGCTCCTCGGCCGTCCCGTTTTCCTGCTGGCGGCGCACGGCTTCTTCCAGGGGAATGAATTCCACCTGGCGATCCTTGACCACTGGCGGCAGGGTGATGCCCATGGAGACATAGATGCTGGTGAACATGTCGATGCCCATGTCCGCCGGCTTCACCCAGTCCACCGGGACATAGAGCAGGCCGCCCCCCACGGGGACCGGCGCCGAAGGCACCAGCACGGCGTGATAGTGACGACCCTCGATGTCGATCACCGCCGGATTGGGCAGCAGTGCCAGCACCGCCACGCCCTGACCCCCGAAGAAGCACCACACCGGACTCATGGCGCGGATGTCCGCCCCGCCTTCCTTGCGATCGAGCAACTCGACGAAGCGCTCGGCCAGGCCATACAGCTTGCCCACCACCGGAATGCGGCGAAAGGTCATGTCGGCGAACCAGCCAAGCGGCCGACGCAGGCCCAGCTTGACCGCCAGCCCCAGCGGATAGAGCAGCACCAGCAGCAGCAGGGTGCCGAGGCCATAGGCCGCCATGGAATTGCCGACGAAGGGATGACCGACCGCCACGAACAACCGGCCCAGGGTGGTGTTGGGGCCGATCAGGCCATTGAGGAAACTGACGATCCAGCCGATCAGCGCCAGGGTCAGCACCAGTGGCAGGAGCAGCAGCAGGCCGGCCAGCCAGGTGGAGACGATGCTTTCGATACCGCGGCGAACGAAGGGCATGCAAGAACTCGACGGCTAAAGCGCCATTCTATACGGGCCAGGCGCGCTCAGCGTCGGCCTGGACCGACTTTCTCAGTGCGCCGCCGTTATAGCCAGCGGCGATAGAAGGCGGCTTCCTGTTCCAGGGCATCCGCCTGGTTGGCCGCTCGGCGAAAGCCATGGCCTTCGTCGGGATAGCGCCTGACCACCACCGGTATGCCACGCACCTCAAGGGCCGCGGCCATGGCGTCGGTCTGGGCGGGGACCACCACGGCGTCCTTGAGGCCCTGCAGAAAGATCACCGGTGCCTGGATGCCCTCGGCATGCAGCAGCGGCGTCCGTGCCTCGTAGCGCGCGCGATCGGCCTCGGGATCGCCGATCAGCCAGTCCAGGTAGTCGGCCTCGAACTTGTGGGTGACCTTGGCCAGCGCCAGGGGATCGCTGACGCCATAGAGGCTGGCGCCGGCGCGAAAGACGTCGTGGAAGGCCAGGGCGCAGAGCACCGTGTAGCCGCCGGCGCTGCCGCCACGGATAAAGGCTCGCGTCGGATCCACCAGGCCCTGGGCGCCCAAGTGGTCGACCACCGCGCAGGCGTCCTCGACGTCCACCACGCCCCAGCGCAGGTGCAGCGCCTGGCGGTAGGCCCGGCCATGGCCGCTGCTGCCGCGATAGTTGAGATCGGCCACGGCGAAGCCCTGGCGCACCCAGAACTGGATGCGCGCATCGAACACCGGATAGGTGCAGGAGGTGGGACCGCCGTGGATGCTGACCAGCAGCGGCGGCGGACCCTCGCCGTGCCGCTCCGGCAGATAGAGAAAGCCCTGGGCCTGGCCGTCGCCACTGGGATAGCTCAGCGGCTGGGGGGCGACGATGGCGCTGTCGCCCAGGGGCGCGACGCCGCCGGTGACGATCTCCACCGCGCCGCTCCGGCGATCGATGGCCAGCACCGCCGAGGGGCGCGTGGGCGCCGCGGCGATGCAGTAGCAATGGCTGTCGTCCAGGGCCAGGCCCCGGAAACGGCTGAAGTCCGCGGCCAGGCGGCGGGTCTCGCCCGCTGCCCGGCGCTCGCCGAGCACGCCGAAGCCGTCTTCCTGCCAGGTCGCCAGCCAGCCTTCCGCCGTCGGCAACCAGCTGGCGCCGCCCAGTTGCCAGGGCGCGGCGGCATGATCCGCCGCAGGCGCCTCCTGGGGCGCGAAGCCCGCCGCGGACTCGCACCAGGGCTGCCACCAGCCCTGGCGATCGCTCAGCGCCCAGAGCCGCTGCTCGCTATCGAACAGCGGCTGTTGCAGCGACTCCTCGGGATCGGCCGACACCACGGTGGGCGCACCGGGACATCCCTCGGCGTCCAGCGTCGCCGTCAGCAGCCGGGTGCGGGTCCAGGGCTGGTGGGGCCTGTCCCACTCGATCCAGGCCAGGCGGCTCCCGTCGGCGCTGGTGCGCGGTGCGGCATAGAAATCCGCACCCTCGGCCAGCACCTGGCGTGCGCCACCGGCACTCAAGGCGACCAGGCGATGGCGCGGCGGCTGCTCGCGGCGATCCTCCTCGACCGCCAGCACCTGCTGCCGGACACCATCCCAGTGCAGATCGCCGTAGCGCCAGGCCTCGCCTCCGGCCAGCCATTCGGGCGCGCCGCCGTCACGCGGCTGGCGATAGACCGCCTGGTCGGCTTCATTGACGAACAGCGGTCCCTGATCGCCCAGGCAGAGGGCGCCGCCGCCGTATTCGTAGACCTTGCTGCGCAGGCTGAACCCCGCCGGCGTGAGGCAGCGCGGCGCGGCGCCGGCCTCGCGGACCCAGAGGCGGGTGGCGCCATCGGTGGGATCGTACTGGCTCCAGTAGAGGCCGCTGGCATCGACCTTGAGCTCGGCGAAGTCGATTCCGGCGGCAACGGCCTGGGCCGGCGTGAGCGGGGTAGGGGCGGTCATGGCGACTCCAGAGATAGGCACAGCCGTTTAGCCTAGCAGCTGG
This sequence comes from Pseudomonas sp. GM_Psu_1, assembly GCF_026544185.1. Lineage (NCBI taxonomy): Bacteria > Pseudomonadati > Pseudomonadota > Gammaproteobacteria > Pseudomonadales > Pseudomonadaceae > Pseudomonas > Pseudomonas sp. GM_Psu_1. Next base: position 46,906 of record NZ_JALNUX010000015.1, on the reverse strand, counting down.
ATGGCGAGGGCTGGGTGAGGGAGGCCACGCCGTTGGGCTTCGCTGCGCTCAACCCAACCTACGAGGCGCGCGCCGCTGCTTTTCCCCCTCTCCCCTTGGGAGAGGGCTGGGGTGAGGGGCTGCGGCGCTTTTCCCCCTCTCCCTTTGGGAGAGGGTTGGGGTGAGGGGCAAGCCCGTTCGACGCCCGTGCTAAAACAACCCCAGCTGCTCTCCCGGCGGGGCGAACTGGCTGCAGTCCAGGCCTTCGCCCTCGCGACGCTCCAGGCCGAAGCGGCGGCGTGCCAGGCGAAAGCGCTGGGCCAGCAGCTCGGCGAACTGGCCTTCGCCCTTCATGCGGATGCCGAAGCGACTGTCGTAATTCTTCCCGCCGCGCGACTGCCGGATCAGGCTCATCACATGGGCGGCACGCTCGGGGAAGTGCGTCTGCAGCCATTCCTCGAACAGCTCGACGATCTCCAGCGGCAGTCGCAACAGCGTATAGCCGGCCGAGCGGGCGCCGTGGTCGCGGGCCGCCTCCAGCAGGGCTTCCAGTTCATGGTCGTTGATCATGGGAATCATCGGCGCCAGCAGGGCGCTCACCGGCACCCCGTGCTCGTGCAGGGTGCGCATGGCGCGCAGCCGGGCCTGGGGCGCAGCGGTGCGGGGTTCGAGGATGCGCTTGAGGTCATCATCCAGCGTGGTGAGGCTGAAGGCCACCCGCACCAGGTTGCGCTCGGCCAGCTGCACCAGCAGATCCAGGTCGCGCAGGATCAGTGCGCTCTTGGTGATGAGGGTCACCGGATGGCGATAGCGCAGCAGGATCTCCAGCGCCTGACGCGTCAGCTGGTATTGCCGCTCGATGGGCTGGTAGCCATCGGTGTTGATGCCCAGGGCGATGGGTTGCGGCTGGTAGCCCGGCTTGCTCAGCTCCGCCTCCAGCCGCTCCGCCAGATTGGTCTTGGCGATCAGCTGGGTCTCGAAATCGATGCCGGGCGAGAGGTCCCAGTAGGCGTGGGAGGGGCGGGCGAAGCAATAGATGCAGCCATGCTCGCAGCCGCGATAGGGATTCACCGAGCGATCGAAGCCGACGTCCGGCGACTGGTTGCGGCTGATCACCGTCTTGGCCGTTTCCTGGCGGACGGCGGTGGTGAAGGTCAGTGGGGTGGCTTCCTCGTACCAGCCATCGTGCTCGGCCTCGCTGCGGGTCGCGGCAAAGCGATTGTGCGGATTGCTGGCGGTGCCACGACCCCGTGGCGGGCGCTGGGGCTGGGTCATGTCGAGGCCTCTTGGCTGTATCTTTGTACAGTATAAGGCCTGGGCGATCCGGGCAAGCGACAGCGGTCGGCTGGGCGGGCGGAACGGCCACCCGCCCAGCCGCGAACCGGCGCCCTACAGCACCGAGATCGGGTAGTTGAGGATGATGCGGTTCTCGTCGAAGGAGCCGCTGGCGCTGTAGTCGCGTCTCATGCTGGAGTTGCGCCAGCGGATCAGCAGTTTCTTCAGCGGGCCGCTCTGCACCTCGTATTGCACCTCGGATTCCCGACCCCATTCCTTGCCGTCGGTGATATTGCCGGTGTGCACGTTGTCGCCACTCAAGTAGCGATTCATCAGGGTCAGGCCCGGCACGCCGAAGGCGGCGAAGTTGTGGTCGTAGCGCACCTGCCAGGAGCGTTCCCGGGCATTGTCGTAGCTGGAGTTGTAGCTGTCGTTGGCCAGGGTGCCGCCGCTGGTGCCGTTGACCCTCATCCAGGCGCTGTCGCCACTGACGCGCTGCAGGCCGACATAGAAGGTGCCGCCGCCTTGCTTGGCCGAGAGCAGCGCATAGGCGGTGCGGTTGTCCAGGGCACCGGCGCGGGCCGAACCGTCGTCGTCGCCGATGAAGTAGCCGAGGTTGGCGCCCAGGGTCCAGCTGCCCAGCGGCTGGTAGTGGATCAGGTTGATGAACTTCTGGTGGTAGATGTCTTCGAGCTGGGCGTACCAGAGGCCGATCTGGGTACGCTTCTCGTTGAACCTGTATTCGCCACCGACGAAGTTGAAGCGGTCGGAGGTGGCATTGGCGCGGCCCTGCATGAACATGTCTTCCATGCTGGCGTCGTTGCGCGGACTGTTCTGCCGCATCTGGCCGCCCCAGAGTTCCAGGTTCTGGATCTCGGTGGAGTGGATCTGCGCGCCCTGGAAGGTCTGCGGCAGCGAGCGGCCGTCGTCGGACCTGAGGATCGGCAGCACGGCGAACCACTCGCCGACCTTGATATCGGTCTTGGAGACCTTGGCCTTGGCGGCCACCGCCAGGCGCCCGAAATCCTTGGCCGGCTCGTTGCCGGCATGGGTCGGCAGCAGCTGGGTGCCATAGGTGCCGGCACCGCCGTCGAGCTTGATCGAGTAGAGGCCGAGGGCGTCGACGCCGAAGCCCACCGGCCCCTGGGTGTAGCCGGAGGTCAGGCCGAAGATGAAGCTCTGGGTCCATTCCTCGGCCTTGTTCTGCGCGGTGTACGCCGGATCGACGAAGTTGCGATTGAAGTAGAAGTTGCGCAGGTTGAGATTGGCCTTGGTGCCTTCGATGAAGCCGTCCGCGGCCCACAGCGGCGTGGTGCTGGCGAGGGCGGCGAAGGCGGCGCAGGCACGGGCGAGCCGGCCGGAAGCGAGTCGAGTGCTCATGGTGTTCCTTGTTCTTGTAGGTAAGGGGTGCCCTGCCGGCGCGGGGGCGGCATCTGACGAGGGCGGGTCGGGCGGTGAGGCGAGGGACGGCTAGGAGGGTGCAGGCGACATGGGGGATTCCTTTCTTATTTGAATTATCGGAAAGCAGCGACCGAGGCGTTCGGCTGGGTAGTTATATGACAACGTATGTCTTGCGGCAAGGCTACCAAGGTAGCAGGGCGGAGCCCTCGCCAGGCGAGGGCTCGCGAGGGGTCAGACGCTGGCCTTGAGGCTGTCCTGGCGGGCCGTGTCGTAGGAGTGCTTGTCCATCTGCAGGGCGCCTGGCTTGCCCAGGTCGCTCATGGGCACCCGGTAGGTCTCCGGCGACAGGTAGGCCGCCAGGGCCGACAGGCAGGTCACGCCGAAGGCCAGGCCGCCGACCACCAGCCAGATGTTCTCGGTGCCAGGCGGGGCGACCAGGGTGAACAGCGCCGGCAGCATGGCGGTGAGCATGGTGCCGATGTTCTGGGCGATGGCCATGGCCGAGACGCGGTAGCGGGTCTGGAACTGCTCCGGGTAGAAGCTCGGGAAGACCGCGTTGTAGCCCTGGTAGACCACGCCCCACATCAGCAGCGACATGATGAAGGCCAGCGGCAGGTTGTGGATGCTGATGGCATAGAGGTAACCGAAGGCCAGCAGACCCGAACCCAGGGCGCCGCCGATCATGGTCGGCCGGCGGCCGATGCGATCGGAGAGGTTGCCGACGAAGGGGATCACCAGCACGGCGACGATGTTGCCCACCACCGGTATCCACAGGTAGACGCTCTTGTCGAAGCCGATGCCGTAGGCCGGCTGCACCGCATAGGCGGCGCCAAAGATGGTGGCCACCACCGGGATGACGTTCATCAGCGCCATCAGCGCGACCAGGATCATGGCCTTCCAGCTGGTGCTCAGGGCTTCGCCGATGGGCGAGCGCCGGGCCACGCTGGCGGTCTCGGTCTTGGCTTCTTCCTTGACGAAGGCGGGCGTCTCATGGACCTCGCGACGGATGATGAAGCCGGCCAGCAGGACGAAGGCGCTGAGCAGGAAGGGGATGCGCCAGCCCCAGCTGTTGAAGGCGTCGGCGGGCATGAAGTAGGCCAGCGGCAGGAAGATCGCCGCGGCCATCACCTGGCCGGCCTGGACGCCCTGCAGGGTAAAGCTCGCATAGTAGCCACGCCGGCCGAAGGGGGCGTGTTCGAGCACCATGGAGCTGGCCCCGGAGATCTCGCCGGCCACGGCGAACCCCTGGATCAGGCGCAGCACCACCAGCAGGATGGGCGCGAGGATACCGATCTGGTGGTAGGTGGGCAGCAGGCCCACGGCCATGGTGGCGATGCCCATGAGGAACATGCACAGCAGCAGGACGTTCTTGCGACCGCGGGTATCGCCCCAGTGACCGAGCACGAAGGCACCGACCGGACGGGCCAGATAGCCCACGCCATAGGTGGCGAGGGAGGCGACGATGGCCATCTTGGGATCGCTGGAGGGGAAGAAGATCTGCGGGAAGATCAGCGCCGCCGCCTGGGCGTAGATGAAGAAGTCGTAGTATTCCAGCGCCGAGCCGATCCAGCCGCTGGCAGTGGCTTTCTTGGCTTGGGAGCCGGGGGTGGGGGAGGCGGTATTGGCCATGGTTGTCTCCGGAATTTTATTGTCAGGCCAGGAGGGTTTCAGCGCCGCGCACGAACTCGCTCGGGTCGCGGGAGCCGAAGATGGAAAGGACGGGAGGACCTAGCCTGGCCGTCGCCGACTGCGCGCGGTGGGGCTGCAGACGAGACGGGGGACGCAGGATAATGTGGATAGCTGGGGCATGGACGCACACTCTTGTTTGTCTTGTTATGGTCGACGCGGCGGAAGCGACGAGCGCTGGGCTCTACGATCATAGTGCGAGGCGCTAACGGGACTGGTCAATTCGCCGGAAGCCCAACTGTTCGATCAGCGAACAGAAACTAACCGGTTCGTACATAATCCATTGTTGGGTCGCCGGGCGCCACGAATAATCGGCACCAGACCCGACAGATCCGTGTCACCCCGCCCTGGCCCAGCCCGCGGAGTGGCCGTTCAACACAGGAGCACCGGCATGCAGCGTTCCATCGCGACCGTATCCATCAGCGGCACCCTGACCGAAAAGCTCGAGGCCATCGCCGCGGCGGGCTTCGACGGTGTGGAGATCTTCGAGAACGACCTGCTGTATTCCGGTGCCAGTCCGCGGGAGATTCGCCAGCGCGCCCAGGACCTGGGGCTGGCGATCACCCTGTTCCAGCCGTTCCGCGACTTCGAGGGCAATCGCCGCGAGCGGCTGCAGCGCAATCTCGACCGCGCCGAGCGCAAGTTCGACCTCATGCAGGAGCTGGGCACCGACCTCATCCTGGTGTGCAGCAACACCGCCGCCGACAGCCTCGGCGACGAGCGCCTGATCGCCGACGACCTGCAGCTGCTGGCCGAGCGCGCCGCCCCGCGTGACCTGCGCATCGGCTACGAAGCCCTCGCCTGGGGGCGCCACGTCAACACCTGGCAGCAGGTCTGGCGGCTGGTGAAGGCGGTCGATCATCCCAATCTCGGCGTGCTGCTCGACAGCTTCCACACCCTGTCCATTGGTGGTGATCCGGCGGGCATCGCGCAGATCCCGGGGGACAAGATCTTTTTCGTGCAGATGGCCGATGCGCCCGTGCTGCAGATGGACGTGCTGGAGTGGAGTCGGCATTTCCGCTGCTTCCCGGGGCAGGGCGAATTCGACCTGGCCGGTTTCCTCGCGCCCATCCTGCAGACCGGCTACCAGGGGCCGCTGTCGCTGGAGATCTTCAATGACGGCTTCCGCGCCGCCCAGACCCGCGCCACCGCCGCCGATGGCCTGAGATCCCTGCTCTACCTGGAGGAGCAGACCGCCGCGCGGTTGCAGCGAGAAGAGAGCCCGGTGGCTGCGCCGCTGTTCGCCCCGCCCGAGGCGCCGCGCCTGGAGGGCACCGAATTCCTCGAATTCGCCGTGGACGACGGCCATGGCGCCGACCTGGCGGGCTGGCTAGGCAAACTGGGCTTCGTCCGGGCCGGCCGGCACCGCTCCAAGAACGTCACCCTGCTGCGCCAGGGCGAGATCAACCTGGTGCTCAATGCCGAACCCTATTCCTTCGGCCACAACTTCTTCGAGGCCCACGGCCCCTCGCTGTGCGCCATGGCCCTGCGCGTGCCGGACAGCCAGGCCGCCCTGGAGCGCGCCCAGCAGTACCGGGCGCAGCCCTATCGCGGCCTGGTCGGTCCCAACGAGCGCGAGATCCCGGCGGTGCGGGCGCCCGATGGCAGCCTGATTTATCTCGCCGATCGTGGCGCCGACGGCCGCAGTCTCTATGACACCGACTTCGACGTCAGCGCCGGCGCCAGCGGCGGCCTCGGCCTGACCCACGTCGACCACGTGGCCATCGCCCTGCCGGCCGATGCCCTGGACAGCTGGGTGCTGTTCTACAAGAGCCTGTTCGATTTCAGCGCCGACGACGAGGTGGTGGTCCCGGACCCCTATGGCCTGGTCAAGAGTCGCGCCCTGAAGAATCGCGAGAGCAGCGTGCGCCTGGCGCTCAACATCTCGGAGAATCGCAACACCGCCATCGCCCGGGCGCTGTCCAGCTATCGCGGCTCGGGGGTGCACCACATCGCCTTCGCCTGCCAGGACATCTTCCAGGCGGTGGAGCAGGCCAAGGCCGCCGGGGTGCCCCTGCTGGAGATCCCGATGAACTACTACGACGACCTGGGGGCGCGCTTCGATTTCGACGACGACTTCCTCAGTCGGCTGGCCTACTACAACGTCCTCTACGACCGCGATGCCCAGGGCGGCGAGCTGTTCCACGTCTACACCGAGTCCTTCGCCGACCGCTTCTTCTTCGAAATCCTGCAGCGCAAGGATTACAGTGGCTACGGCGCCGCCAACAGCCCGGTCCGCCTGGCGGCCATGCTGCAGGCGCGCCAGGGTCGCCCGGCGCCCCTGGAATTCTGAGCCAGGCGGGCACCCCGGGGTGCCCGCGCCTCTCCTCCGACAAGAGTCAGCCCGATGCAGGACACCCCGGCGCTCGCGCCCACGCTGCGTACCCCGCGCAAGAACAATCCCGAGAAGACCCGCCAGGCCATCCTCGCCGCCGCCGTGGCCGAGTTCGCCGACCTGGGCCTGAGTGGCGCGCGGGTGGACGCCATCGCCGAGCGCACCCATACCTCCAAGCGGATGATCTACTACTACTTCGGCAGCAAGGAGCAGCTCTACCTGACGGTGCTGGAAAAGCTCTACAGCGACGTGCGCGGCAACGAGGCCGAATTGCCGCTGGACCGCCTGCCGCCGCTGGAGGCGATCCGTACCCTGGCGGAATTCCTTTTCGAGCATCACCGCAGCCACGACGACTTCATCCGCGTGGTGAGCATCGAGAACATCCATCGCGGTCGCCATCTGGCCCAGTCCGAGACCATCTCCAGCCTCAACTCCTCGGCGCTGGAAGCCCTGCGCCGCATCCTCGCCCGCGGCGAAGCCAGCGGCGAGATCCGCAACGGGCTGGACGCGGTGGATGTGCACCTGCTGATGTGCTCGTTCTGCTTCTACCGCGTCTCCAACCGCCACACCTTCGGCCGCATCCACGACATCGACATGGAGGAACCGGCGGTGCTGCGCCGCCACAAGACCATGATCGGCGATGCCATGGTGCGCTACCTGCAGCCGTAGGACCTCCAGGCGACCCTCACCCCGGCCCTCTCCCAGGGGGAGAGGGGGCGTCTGACCGAGGCTTTTGGCTGTCTGCATGGATTCGTAGGGTGGAAAACCGCGCAGCGTTTTCCACGCGGCTGCCCGAGCAATCTTCTCTCTGAGAGAGGGGCAAGCCTCTTAGGTTGGGTTGAGACGGCTTCATCGTCGAAGCCCCACGCTGCTGGATGTCCCCGCGCTGGGCTTCGCTGCGCTCAACCTACGAAATTATTTACCCCCTCTCCCTGGGGGAGGGCAAACCCAGGCACCCCAGCCAGAACCCTCAGAGCACCGGCATCCCGCCCGTCACCGGCAGCATGGCGCCGGAGATGTAGCTGCCTTCGTCCGAGGCCAGCAGCACATAGGCCGGGGCCAGCTCCACCGGCTGGCCGGCGCGGCCCAGCGGGGTGCTGGCGCCGAATTGCTCAGGTTCGTCGGGCTTCATGGTGCTGACGATCAGCGGCGTCCAGATCGGGCCGGGGGCCACGCTGTTGGCGCGGATGCCCTTGTCGCCGAGCAGTTGCGCCAGGCCCGCGGTGAAGTTGGCGATGGCGCCCTTGGTCGCCGAATAGGCCAGCAGGGTCGGCGGGGCGATGTCGGCGTTGATCGAGGCGGTGTTGATGATGGAGCCGCCGCGCGGCATGTGCTTCACCGCCGCCTGGGTGATGCGGAACATCGCATGGATGTTCACGTTGAAGGTATGCACCCATTCCTCGTCAGGAATCTCGTCGAGACTGTCGCGCACCTGCTGGAAGGCGGCGTTGTTGACCAGCACGTCGATCCGGCCAAAGGCCTCGACGGTTTTCTGCACCACGTCCAGGCAGGTCTGGCGGTCGACCAGATCGCCGGGCAGCAGGACGGCCTGGCGCCCGGCCTCGGTGACCAAGCGGGCGGTCTCCCGGGCATCCTCGTGCTCGTCCAGGTAGGCGATGGCGACATCGGCGCCCTCACGGGCGAAGGCGATGGCCACGGCGCGGCCGATACCGCTGTCGGCACCGGTAATCAGCGCCGCCTTGCCCTTGAGGCGACCCGAGCCGCGATAGGTTGCGGCGCCGCTGTCGGGCAGCGGATCCATGCGCGCTTCGGAGCCGGGAAAGGTCTGGGGTTGGGGTTTCAGTGGGGGCTTGGGATAGTCGCTCATGGGGACTCCTTGAAGGTCAGTGAGCTTGCAGTTCAGGAAGAGCATTCAATACCCAGGTCGGCCATGACCGCGGGGCCGTAGCCGGCGGCGGCCAGGGGCGCCTGGATGTCCTGATGCAGATCCGGCACGTAGCCGACCAGCAGGTCGGCCGGGCCGCTCAGACGGATTTCGCCGAGCGCGGCCGGCAGCAGCAGGGATTCGGCGGCGCCGAGCATGCCGCTCCAGCCAGCCGACTCCAGCCGTACCGGACGCCCGACGTTGCTCAGCAGGCGGGCGCTGGAGAAGCGATAGTCCAGCGGCGGCGCCCCGGCGCCGGCCAGCCGCCAGCGTTCCAGGGCGAAGTGCCGGCAGGCCGTGCACAGCAGGCGGTCGTGCCCATCGCCCAGGGGCAGGCGCAGCCCGGGGGTGACCCGCGGATCGGCGTCCAGGTCCAGTTCGTCCAGCAGCGCCTCGATACCGGCGCGCCAGTCGGCGTGGGGCAGCGGCTCGCCATCGGTCATGCGCCAGGGCATGGCCTGCTGCTGGATGTCCGAGGTCTGTTCGATCTCGTAGATCAGCGTGCCGGGACCGAAGCTGTGCAGGGTGCCGCCGGGGATGAAGAAGGTCTCGCCGGCGCGCACCGGCAGGCGCCGCATGACGGCGTCGTAGTCCTGCCGCAGCAGGGCGTCGCGCACGCGCTCGCGACTCTGGCCGGGCTTGAGGCCCACCAGGGCGGTGGCGCCCGGTTCGGCCCAGAGGATGTGCCAGGCCTCGGTCTTGCCGTTGGGCTGGCATTCCAGGCGGCGGGCGGTGGCGTCATCGGCGTGCAGATGCACCGGCAGGCGGCCGCTGCCGTCGATGAACTTGGTCAGCAGGGGAAACCAGGGGCCCTGCCAGCCGGGCGCGACCAGTTGTTCGGGATAGGCCTGCACCACGTCATGCAGGCTCTGGCCGGCGAGGGGACCGTCGAGCACCGTGGCACTGCTGCCCGGTACGTCGCTGATTTCCCAGGTCTCGGCGATGCGGCCCGGGGGCAGGCCACGCTTGCCGAGGCGCTCGGCGATCTCGTGACCGCCGAACACATGGGTGCGCAAGGGGGTGGAAAGGCGCAGGGGTTGGCCGAGCATCGGGGGACTCCAGCGGCAAGAAAGGCGCCCCGGCCCGGGCCGGGGCAGAGAACACTCAGAGAATCGGCTTGCCGCCGGTGACGGCGATGCGCGCGCCCGAGGTGTAGCTGGATTCGTCGGAGGCCAGCATCACGTAGACCGGCGCCAGTTCCACCGGCTGGCCGGGGCGGCCGAGCGGGGTGTTGCCGCCGAATTCCTTGACCTGCTCGGGCGGCATGGTGGCCGGGATCAGCGGGGTCCAGACAGGGCCGGGGGCCACGCTGTTGGCGCGGATGCCCTTTTCGCCAAGCAGTTGCGCCAGGCCCGCGGTGAAGTTGGCGATGGCGCCCTTGGTGGTGGCATAGGCCAGCAGCGTCGGCCGCGGCATGTCCGAATTCACCGAGGTGGTGTTGATGATGGAGCCACCCTGGCCCATGTGCTTCACCGCAGCCTGGGTGATGCGAAACATGGCGGTGATGTTCACATCGAAGGTGTAGACCCACTCGTCGTCGGGAATCTCGTCGAGGGTCTCGTGGGTCATCTGGAAGGCGGCGTTGTTGACCAGCACGTCGATGCGCCCGAAGGCGGCCACGGTCTTGTCCACCACTGCCAGGCACTGCTCGCGCTTGGACAGGCAGCCCGGCAGCAGCAGGGCCTCGCGCCCGGCTTCGCGCACCAGGCGGGCGGTGTCCTCGGCGTCTTCGTGCTCGTTCAGGTAGCTGATGGCGACATCGGCGCCCTCGCGGGCGAAGGCGATGGCCACGGCGCGGCCGATGCCGCTGTCGCCACCGGTGATCAGCGCCTTCTTGCCGGCCAGACGGCCAGAGCCCTTGTAGCTTTGCTCACCGCAATCCGGGACCGGATTCATGCGCGATTGCAGGCCGGGAACCTCCTGCTGCTGTTCCGGCATCGGGGCTTTGGGAAAATCGGTCATGGAGGAATCCTCGTCGCTCGTGTGACTTTTGCGGGCCTGTCAGTACCGACAGGCCACAAGCGGCGAGGGTTCGAGAGCCGGGACGGGCGGTGTAGCGGCGCTAGCGCGGTGCCGCTTCGGCCCAGCGCGGCGGCACCGTGGGCTGCCAGGTGGCGAGGGCGTCTAGCAGGGCGGTTGGCGAAGCCTCCACCTGCAGCATGGCGCGGTGCGGCGCGGCGACGAAGCCCTGGGCGACCAGGTGATCGAGGAAGCCCTCCAACTGGGCATAGAAACCGTCGACCTCCAGCAGGCCCATGGGCTTGGCGTGATAGCCGAGCTGCCCCCAGGTCCAGACCTCGAAGAGTTCTTCCAGGGTGCCCAGGCCGCCGGGGAGGGCGATGAAGGCATCGGCCAGCTCCGCCATCCGCGCCTTGCGCGCATGCATGCCGTCGACCACTTCCAGGCGCGTGCAGCCGGTGTGGCCCAGTTCGGCGGTCTTGAGACTCTGGGGAATGATGCCGATGACTTCGCCACCGGCGGCCAGGGCGGCATCGGCGACCACACCCATCAGGCCGACCTTGCCGCCGCCGTAGACCAGGGTGAGGCCGCGCTCGGCGAGGGTACGCCCGAGGTGCGCGGCCGCTTCGGCGAAGACCGGCGAGGCGCCAGGCTTGGCACCACAGAAGACACAGACGGTTTTCAGCGACATGGGGACTCCTAGGCAGGCAAAACGCCTAGCCTAGCTGCCCGTCATCCGTGATCAAAGCACCGTCATCGCGCGAGGAAATCCTCTTCCGGCGCATTGCCACTGGCGGCCTGGGCATAGCTGGCGAACAACTCGTGCAACAGGGCGGTAAGGGTCATGGCGGGCGTCCTTGGCTGGCGGGTGATGGAGGGATAGTACCCAGAGGTAAGGCCTGGCGACCTGGCAAAGGTTTCGATGGAGGCGATAGAGCGAAGCCGCTCCCTTGCCATGGCCGCTGGAACCCGCCACCCTCGCATCGGTCTGACTGGCGACTTTCACGCATCCGGAGGGTTCATGAAATCCACGCTTTTCGCCGCCGCGCTGTTCGCCCTGGGAAGTACCGGCGCCTGGGCCGCCGACAGCTGTACCACCCAGATCGAAGCCGGCGACCAGATGACCTACAGCCGCGCTTCCATCCAGGTCCCGGCCTCGTGCAAGACCTTTACCGTGGAGCTGATCCACAGCGGCAGCCTGCCCAAGAACGTCATGGGCCATAATTGGGTGCTGACCCGCTCCACCGACGCCTCGGCCGTCGACGCCGCCGGCATGAACGCGGGCGAAGCCAAGGGCTACCTGCCCGAGGGCGACGAACGCATCATCGCCCATACCAAGATGTTGGGTGGTGGCGAGAAGGATTCCGTGTCCTTCGATACCGGGGCCCTGGAAGCCGGCAAGGAATACACCTTCTTCTGCTCCTTCCCGGGGCATTTTGGCTCCATGCGCGGGGTGTTGCAGCGCGGGTAAGGAGAAGGTTGGGTTGTGGCGGTCGACCGTCGCAATCCGACCTCTTGAGCAGAAGACGCCTGGAGATTGGGTTGAGCGTTAGCGAGGCCCAACATTGCAAGGCTCACGCTTGTTTAGTAGGTGCCATGGCTGCTTATTGAGTGCTTGGAGAGTTTTTGTTTCGCCCACCCGGGCGAGTTACTTTTTGCAGTCGCGGCTGCGCGCCCCGCAAAAAAGTAACCAAAAACGCTTGCCCCACCATCCGGCCTTTCGCTTCGCTCCAGGTCCGCTCACGCCAGCGCCGTTCCAGGGTCGGTCCAGATGGGCCGTCCATGGCCCACTGGACCTCTCGCCGCATCCATGCGGCTCGACCCACTCCACGGCACTGGCGTTCGCCCTGCTGAACGGGGCGATTCGCCAGCCTGAAAGTATTGGTTGAATAACCCGTAACCCGTAGCGTGGACAACGGCGAAGCCTTGTCCACTGTCGGCGATCAAGCTCAGACGTTGTCCTTGAGCTATTGGAATCGCGGTCATGGACCGCTCCTACAGCAATCGGAAGATCCCGTAGGAGCGGCCCATGGCCGCGATAAAGACGTTGCCCCTATTCGGTAGTCAAGCTACTGCCAGCGGAAAACGCTGCGCGGTTTTCCACGCTACAGCTCTGGTGAACACTCAAGCCCTCAGCCCTTCGCCAACTCCACCTCAATCGCCTCCACCAACCGCGGATCATCCGCCGTCACATCCGGCGCGAAGCGCCCCACCACCTCGCCATTGCGCCCGATCAGGAATTTCTCGAAATTCCACAGCACCTCGGGCTTGGGATTGGGGCTGCCGCCACGGCTCACCATGCGTTCACGGAAGGGACCGTCACCGGTCGCCTCGGGCTGGGCACGGGTGAGTTCTTCATAGAGCGGATGCTTGTCTTCACCCACCACACTGAGCTTGGCGAACATAGGGAATTGCACGCCATAGGTCAGGGTGCAGAATTCCTTGATCTCGGCGTCGCTGCCGGGCTCCTGCTGCTTGAAGTTGTTGGCGGGAAAGCCGAGCACTTCCAGGCCGCGTTCGCGCTGGGCCTCGTAGAGGCGTTCCAGCCCCTCGTACTGGCTGGTCAGGCCGCACTTGGAGGCGACGTTCACCACCAGCAGCACCTTGCCCAGGTAGCGTTCCAGGGTCAGGGTTTCGCCATCGATGGATTGCAGCGGGAGTTTCATCAGGGTCGCGGTCATGGTCGGCTCCTCGGAAAGAAGCGACCAGCCTAGCGCAAAAACGCCGCCTCCATGGGCGGCGCCTGTCGGTCGGGCGGGGCTCAGCGCTTGAGCTTGACCACGTCGCCGGAAACGGTGGTGGTGTAGCCGTTCAGGACATAGGCCCAGAACCAGTTTTCCTGCACCTGGGCATTGATCAGGGCATCGCCGCCGCGGGACTTGATGGCGGCCTGCTGGGCGCGCACGAAGCGGTCGTTCTGCTGGACCGGGATGAAGCCCAGGATCATGAGACCGGTGGCCTTGCCCTCGCCATGACCGACGACGGTGTACTGCGACGGATCCAGATTTTGCGTCTTCATCGCGGTGCCGGTGCAGCCGGCGACGGCGGCGGCGAGGGCGAAGGAAGCGGCGAGCTTGGCGAAACGTTGCATGGAGTCACTCCTTTTTGGGTTGGCAGCGTCGGGCATCGTTTCCCGACGGAGCGCACTCTAGCAGCGCCAGGCCCGGCGGAAATACCGTTCGCCCCGGCGATAGAACCGCTCCTCCCAAGGTCGCAGGGTTATCAGGTGATAGCGCCTCGATCTAAGCCGAGTCGGCCCGAGCTGCTACCATCGCCGCCTTTTCGTCCGGCGGCCGCGTCGGGCGCCGTATCGGAGACCTCGTGTGAATCTGCCTCTCGTCCTCAACCTCGTCGCCTTCGCCGTGCTGCTCGGCCTGCTGGCGCGTACCCGCAACACCGGCTGGAGCCTGGCCGTGCGCGTCTTCATCGGTCTCGCCCTGGGCGTGGCCTTCGGCCTGGTGCTGCAACTCGTCTACGGCCATGACGCCCCGGTGCTCAAGACCTCCATCGGCTGGTTCAACCTGGTCGGCAACGGCTATGTGCAGCTGCTGCAGATGAGCATCATGCCGCTGGTGTTCGCCTCCATCCTGGCCGCCGTGGCGCGGCTGCGCGAAGCCTCTTCCATGGGGCGCATCAGCCTATTGACCCTGGGCACCCTGCTGTTCACCACCGCCATCGCCGCCCTGGTCGGGGTGCTGGTGACCTGGCTGTTCGGCCTGAGCGCCGAAGGCCTGGTGCAGGGCGCCCAGGAGACCGCGCGCCTGACCGCCCTGCAGAACAGCTATGTCGGCAAGGTGGCGGATCTGTCGGTGCCGCAGCTGCTGCTGTCCTTCATTCCGAAGAATCCCTTCGCCGATCTGTCCGGCGCCAATCCCACCTCCATCATCAGCGTGGTGATCTTCGCCGCCTTCCTCGGCGTCGCCGCCCTGCGCCTGCAGCGCGACGATCCGGTGCGTGGCGAGAAGGTGCTGGCCGGCATCGACGTGCTCCAGGCCTGGGTGATGAAGCTGGTGCGCCTGCTGCTGCAACTCACCCCCTATGGCGTGCTGGCACTGATGACCAAGATGGTCGCCACCGCCAGTCCCCAGGACGTGCTCAAGCTGGGCACCTTCCTGATCGCCTCCTACCTGGGCCTAGGCATCCTCTTTGGCGTCCATGCGCTGCTGCTGACCCTGAGCGGCCTGTCGCCGGCGCGCTTCTTTCCCAAGGTCTGGCCGGTGCTGAGCTTCGCCTTCACCAGCCGCTCCAGCGCGGCGACCATCCCGCTGAACATCGAGGCCCAGACCGAGCGCCTCGGCGTACCGCCGGCCATCGCCAGCTTCGCCGCCTCCTTCGGTGCCACCATCGGCCAGAACGGCTGTGCCGGTCTCTATCCGGCCATGCTGGCGGTGATGGTCGCCCCGACCCTGGGTATCAACCCCTTCGATCCGCTGTGGATCGCCACCCTGGTGGGCATCGTCACCCTGAGTTCGGCGGGCGTGGCCGGCGTGGGCGGCGGTGCCACCTTCGCCGCTCTGATCGTGCTGCCGGCCCTCGGCTTGCCGGTCACCCTGGTGGCGCTGCTGGTGTCCATCGAACCCCTGATCGACATGGGCCGCACCGCCCTCAACGTCAACGGCTCCATGACCGCCGGCACCCTGACCGCGCGCTGGATGGGCCAGCTGGACAAGGCCGCCTACGACCGCAACGACCGGGCCGAAGCGCCAGCGGCGCCGATCAGTCGCGGCTGAACCGCAGAGGGCTTCGGGTAGGTTGGGTTTAGCGCAGCGAAGCCCAACCTACCCTGTGCCTGGTTAGAACAGGCCCCTTTAGAACAGGAAATACCGCTGCGCCATCGGCAGCACCTCGGCCGGTTCGCACCAGAGCAGCTGGCCGTCGGCCTTGACCTGGTAGTTCTGCGGATCGACCTCGATGGTCGGCAGATAACCGTTGTGGATGAGGTCGCTCTTCTGCGCGGTGCGGCAGCCCTTGACCACGCCGATGCGCTTCTTCAGCCCCAGTTGCTCCGGCACCCCGGCCTCGAAGGCGGCCTGGCTGATGAAGGTCAGACTGGTGTCATGGAGCATGCCGGCGTAGCTGCCGAACATGGGGCGGTAGTGCACCGGTTGCGGGGTGGGGATGGAGGCGTTGGCGTCGCCCATCAGACTCGCCGCGATGGCGCCGCCCTTGAGGATCAGCGTCGGCTTGACGCCAAAGAACGCCGGGCGCCAGAGCACCAGGTCGGCGAACTTGCCCACTTCGATGGAGCCCACCTCGTGGCTGATGCCATGGGTGATCGCCGGGTTGATGGTGTACTTGGCGATGTAGCGCTTGACCCGGAAGTTGTCGTTGCCGGCGGCGTCTTCGGGCAGCGGGCCGCGCTGCTTCTTCATCTTGTCGGCAGTCTGCCAGGTGCGGGTGATGACCTCGCCGACGCGGCCCATGGCCTGGCTGTCGGAGCTGATCATTGCGAAGGCGCCGAGGTCGTGGAGGATGTCCTCGGCGGCGATGGTCTCGCGGCGGATGCGACTCTCGGCGAAGGCCACGTCCTCGGCGATGCTCGGGTCCAGGTGGTGGCAGACCATGAGCATGTCCAGGTGCTCGTCGATGGTGTTCTTGGTGAAGGGCCGCGTCGGGTTGGTGGAACTGGGCAGCACGTTGGGGAAGCCGCAGGCCTTGATGATGTCCGGCGCGTGGCCGCCCCCGGCACCTTCGGTGTGATAGGTGTGGATGGTGCGACCCTTGAAGGCGCCCAGGGTGGTCTCGACGAAGCCGGATTCGTTGAGGGTGTCGGTGTGGATGGCCACCTGGATGTCGAAGCGATCGGCCACCGCCAGGCAGTTGTCGATGGCGGCGGGGGTGGTGCCCCAGTCCTCGTGCAGTTTCAAGCCGATGGCGCCAGCGCGGACCTGCTCCTCCAGCGGACCCGGCAGGCTGGCGTTGCCCTTGCCGGTGAAGCCGATGTTCATCGGGAAGGCGTCGGCGGCCTTGAGCATCTGCGCCATGTGCCAGGGACCGGGGGTCACGGTGGTGGCATAGGTGCCGGTGGCCGGCCCGGTGCCGCCGCCGATCATGGTGGTGGTGCCGCTCATGAGCGCCTCTTCGATCTGCTGCGGGCAGATGAAGTGGATGTGGGAGTCGATCCCGCCGGCGGTGAGGATCATGCCTTCACCGGCGATGACCTCGGTGGCGGCGCCGATGGGCACGCTGACACCCGGCTGGATGTCCGGGTTGCCGGCCTTGCCGATGGCATGGATGCGGCCGTGCTTGAGGCCGACGTCGGCCTTGACGATGCCCCAGTGGTCGACGATCAGCGCATTGGTGATGACGGTATCGACCACCTCGGCGGCGGGCAGCTGGCTCTGGCCCATGCCGTCGCGGATGACCTTGCCACCGCCGAATTTCACCTCTTCGCCGTAGACGGTGTGGTCTTCTTCGACCTCGATCCAGAGCTCGGTGTCGGCCAGGCGCACCCGGTCACCGGTGGTGGGGCCGAACATGTCGGCATAGGCTTGGCGGGAGATTTTCATAGGCGTGAATCCCGAATAAAGGTGGTCCGGTTGGCCCTCACCCGACCCTCTCCCGGAGGGAGAGGGGGAGGAGCGGGCGGCATCCTGTTGCCTCGCAGGGAGTCGTCCCTGGGAAGCTGGGTGTTCTGGTTTGCCCTCACCCCGACCCTCTCCCGGAGGGAGAAGGGGAAGGGCGGGTGTCGTCCTGTTGCCTCGCAGGGAGCCGTTCCTGGGAGGCTGGGTGTTCTGGTTGGCCTTCACCCTTCCCCTCCCCCGGAGGGAGGGGGAAGGGCGGGAGCTCGATGTCTGCTTTTAGCCCCCTCTCCCCTTGGGAGAGGGTTGGGGTGAGGGCGCTTGCCGCTACAACTTCCCCATTACCCGCCCGGCGAAGCCGTAGACGGTGCGCAGCCCCGCCAGCTCGACCAGCTCCACCTCGCGACTCTGGCCCGGCTCGAAGCGCACGGCGGTGCCGGCGGCGATATTCAGGCGCATGCCGCGCGCCAGGGTGCGGTCGAACACCAGGGCGTCGTTGGTTTCGTGGAAGTGGTAGTGGGAGCCCACCTGGATCGGCCGGTCGCCGCTGTTGGCGACGGTCAGGCTGAGGGTGCGGCGGCCGGCGTTGAGTTCGATGTCGCCGTCCTGGATCTGGTATTCGCCGGGGATCATGGGCGCTGCTCCAGCATCAGTTGCATGAAGGTGAGGTCCAGCCAGCGACCGAACTTGGTGCCGACCTGGGGCATCTGCCCGGTGGTGATAAAGCCCAGTCGCTCGTGCAGGCGGATGGACGCCTGGTTGCCGCTCTCGATGGCGGCCACCATCACGTGCTTGTCGCAGGCGCGGGCGCGTTCGATGAGCACCGTCATCAGCCGCGGACCGATGCCCTGGCCGCGCTGGTCGGGATGGATATAGACCGAGTGCTCGACGGTGTGGCGAAAGCCTTCGAAGGGGCGCCAGTCACCAAAGGAGGCATAGCCCACCACCGTGCCTTCGGCGTTCTCGGCGACCAGGATGGGGTAGCCCTGGGTGGCGCGCAGGTCGAACCAGGCCTGGCGGTTGGCCAGGTCCACCGGGGTCTCGTTCCAGATCGCCGTGGTGTTGCTGACGGCGTCGTTGTAGATGTGCAGCACGGCCGGCAGGTCGGCAGGGGTGGCGTCGCGGACGATCAGACTCATGGCGGACTCCCTAGGCGATCGGCTGGTGGACGGTGACCAGCTTGGTGCCATCGGGGAAGGTGGCTTCCACCTGGATCTCCGGGATCATTTCCGGGACGCCTTCCATCACCTGGTCGCGGGTCAGCAGGGTGGTGCCGTAGTGCATCAGCTCGGCCACGGTGCGACCGTCACGGGCACCTTCGAGCAGGGCGGCGGAGATCAGCGCCATGGCTTCCGGGTAGTTGAGCTTCACCCCACGTGCCAGGCGGCGTTCGGCCACCAGGCCGGCGGTGAAGATGAGCAGTTTGTCTTTCTCGCGGGGCGTCAGGTCCATGGGTGTTCTCTTTGGCGAAGGGCATCGCGGCCATGGGCCGCTCCTACAATTCTGCGCTTCCATGTAGGAGCGGCCCATGGCCGCGATCACGAAGATATCAGGTACTCCAGATTCGCGGCGGTACGGCAGCGCGGCCGAGCAGCGCCGGGCGCAGCAGGCGCCAGACCTCGATCAACCAGGCGCGGGCCTGCAGCGACTCGGCGGCCAGGCAGCGGGCGACCACCAGGCCGGGCAACTGGGTCAGGTCGCCGCGCACCGGCAGGCCGAGTTCGCGGCAGCGTTCCAGGGTGTCGGCGTCCAGGGTGCCGGTGAGCAGCAGGGTAGCGAACACCGGCTGACCGGCGAGGCCGATCGGCGAGTCCAGCAGGCGATCCGCGCCGACCAGGCGCTGGCGCTCGTGCCACAGCGGGGTGCCGTCGCGACGGATGTCCAGATGGGCCTGAAACAGGCCGTCGGTGAAGCGCTCGGCGCTGGCCGGACGACCCAGGGCGACGATGTCCCAGTAGCAGAGGCGGGCATCGCCCTCCAGCTCGATGCGGGTAGCGAGGTGGGCCTGGGCACCGGCGAAGACGATGGTCTCCTGGGGTAGCCATTCCAGGGTGGCACCGGCGGCGACGCGCAGCTCGACCTGCTGGTGGGCGGCGCTGTCGGCGCGATACCACTTGGCTGCGCCGGGGCTGGTGAGCTGGGCCCAGGCGTTTTGGCCGACGCTGACGTCGATGTCCAGCCGATCACCCCCGGCGATGCCACCCGGGGGATGCACGACGATGTGCTGGCAGACCTCGGAACCTTCGGCGTGCAGGTGTTTCTGCACCCGCAAGGGGCCGAGGTGGCGGCGGGTGGTCGGCCGGGTCCAGTCGCCCTGGCGGGCATAGGCCAGCTCCAGGCGCGCCAGCCAGGCGGGGGTGAAGAGGGCAGGGGGCAGGGCAGAGGTCATCGGGTGGTCGTTGTTCTGGTTGGGGCTGTTTGGGGAGCGCCTTGCAAGAATCTGACCGAGTGGGCAGAGGTTGGCTTTCGGCTAGGTATGGTGGGGGTGTTTGGCTGATTACCGAGTGCTTTGATGGTTTTTGTTTCGCCCGCTCGGGCGCATCACCTTCACCGCTTCGGTAGGTTGGCGCTGAGTGGAGCGAAGCCCAACGTTGCGGAGGTTGGCCGTGATGCCTCGGTTTACCAGTGCTCTAGCTGCTTATCGAGGTCTGTTGATGGTTTTGTTTCGCCCACCCGGGCGAGTTACTTTTTGCAGTCGCCAAAAAAGTAACCAAAAACGCTTGCCCCACGTTTCGGCCCTCCGCTTCGCTCCAGGTCCCCTCACTCCGGTGCCGCTCCGGGGGCACGGCACGAAGGGGCCTCCTGCCCCTCGCGCCTTGCTCGGCGTCCTGCCTCGCATCCCCCTCCGCGACACCTGCACTCGGCCTCACTGACGGGGCGGGGCGCCAGCCTGATGCCTGGGTGTTCACAGGATCTGTAGCGTGGAAAACCGCATAGCGTTTTCCACTGGTGGGCACCTAAGCCATCAGTGGACAAGGCTTCGCCGTTGTCCACGCTACGGGCTACGGGCTACGGGCTACGGGCTACGGGCTACGGGCTACGGGCTACGGGCTACGGGCTACGGGCTACGGGCTACGAGCTTTTGTGGCTGTTCAACCAATATTTTCAGGCTGGCGAATCGCCCCGTTCAGGAGGGCGAACGCCAGTGTCGTGGAGTGGGTCGAGCCGCAGGGATGCGGCGAGAGGCCTAACGGGCCATGGACGGCCCGTGTAGGCCGACCCCGGAGCGGCGCTGGCGTGAGCGGACCTGGAGCGAAGCGAAAGGCCGGATGGTGGGGCAAGCGTTTTTGGTTACTTTTGCGGCGATTGGCAAAAGTGACTCGCCCGAGGGGGCGAAACAAGAAGTACCAGCAAAGCTAGATAAACAGCTATGGCACCCATAACACAGAGCCGCAACCCTACCTTGTTGGGCTTCGCTACGCTCAGCGCCAACCTACGTCAGCCGGCGTTCGTGGCTCTTTTCCCCACCCCATTTTAAGAAAGCTGCCGCCACTGCCGCGGACTCACCTGAAACCACCGCCGAAACGCCCGCGAAAAGGCGCTCGTCTCCGAATAGCCCAGCAGCGGCGCCAGGTCGGTGACCGGCAGGCGCTGCCGCAGGTAGTGCTGCGCCAGGTCGCGGCGGACGCCCTCGACCAGCGCCGAGAAGCTCGCGCCCTGGTCGCGCAGGCGGCGTTGCAGCTGGCTGGTGGAAAGGTCCAGGCGCTGGGCGATGGACTCCAGGCTGGGCTCGCCCAGGGGCAGCGCCAGGCGCACCGAGGCGCGGACCTCTTCCAGCAGTTCCATCTGTGGCAGCCGCTGGCCGAGCTGGCGGATGGCGTCCTGCACCACCAGCAGGAGCAGCGGATCGTGGTCGGGCATGGCGCGGCCGCGCAGGTCGGCCTTGGGCACCAGCATGGCATTGCAGGGCTGGCCGAAGCTGACTGGCGCGTCGAACAGCCGGCGGTGCTCGTGCCAACCCTCGGGGCGCGGGTGTTCGAACTGCACCGCGCGCGGCGCCCAGGTGGGCCCGAGCACATGGCGCAAGAGGTTGAGCAGCATGCCTAGGGTCAGCTCGGCGTCCTGGCGGCGGGCGACGATGGCGCCGTGGCGCACCTGGTAGTCGAAGCGCCAGCAGTCACCGGCGTCCACCAGCTGGATCAGGGTGCTGTGCTGGTGAAAGGGAAAGGCGGCGGCGAAATTCTGCAGGGCGGCCTCGGCGGTGGGCGAGCAGAGCCCCACGTAGCCCAGCAGGCCGAGCATCTGCGGTTTGAATTGGCCGCCGTAGTGCAGGCCGAAATTGTCGCAGCCGGACTGGGCGGCGGCTTCCTCCAGGACCCGGCAGTAGTTGCCCAACCCCAGGCTCAGGGTGGGGTGCTGCAGCTGTTCGGGGTCGATGCCGGCAGTGCCGAAGATGCGATCGACATCGCCACCATGGCTGGTGATGACGGCGTCCAGTCCGCTGGCGGCGGCGGAGAGCACGCCAAGGTTGCGCGACGGTGAGGTCAGGGCGGCGAAGCCGGAGGCGGCCAGGGGCATGGTGCGGGTCCAGGGAGGGGATCGGCATGAATGAAGCAAAGGCTGTGCCCCGGGGCGGAAAGCGGTCCTCCATCGGGGCTGGAACGCCGAGGGCTTCACGCTATTGGGCGCCTTGACGTGCCTCATCGCGGGGCGGGCGGTCGGGCATCGCACCAGGGTGGTGCGGTCTCGGGTAGCACCCTGGGAAGAGGGGTAACGCCGACTTGACCCGAGGTCACAGCGACCGTGCCGAGCGGTCAAGTCGCCACGGCCCCCAGCTGTTTAAGCTCGAAAAAGCCGGGCATCGCGGGATCGCGGTGACCCATTCGGATCACGTCGCTACAAGGGGAGTGGCCTGTCATGACCAACGAGAAACTCAAGCCGACCCTCGGCACCCTGCACCTCTGGGGCATCGCCGTGGGGCTGGTGATCTCCGGGGAATACTTTGGCTGGAGCTACGGCTGGGGCGTCGCCGGGACCCTGGGCTTTCTGATCACCGCGCTGGTGGTGGCGGTGATGTATACCTGCTTCATCTTCAGCTTCACCGAGCTCACCACCGCCATTCCCCACGCCGGCGGACCCTTCGCTTACAGCCGGCGCGCCTTCGGCCCCATGGGCGGCACCATCGCCGGCATCGCCACCCTGATCGAGTTCGTCTTCGCCCCGCCGGCCATCGCCATGGCCATCGGCGCCTACCTCAACGTGCAGTTTCCCACCCTCGATCCCAAGCTCTGCGCGGTGGCGGCCTATTTCATCTTCATGACCCTGAACATCCTCGGGGTGAGCATCGCCGCCACCTTCGAGCTGGTGGTCACGGTGCTGGCGGTGATCGAGCTGCTGATCTTCATGGGGGTAGTAGCGCCGGGCTTCAGCCTGACCAACTTCACCAGCGGCGGCTGGGCCGGGCAGGACCAGTTCTCCCTGGCCGCGGTGGGCGGCATGTTCGCCGCCATTCCCTTCGCCATCTGGTTCTTTCTCGCCATCGAGGGCGCGGCCATGGCCGCCGAGGAAGCCAAGGACCCCAAGCGGACCATTCCCAAGGCCTACATCGCCGGCATCCTCACCCTGGTGACCCTGGCCATCGGCGTGATGATCTTTGCCGGCGGCGTGGGTGACTGGCGCGCCCTGTCCAACATCAACGATCCGCTGCCCCAGGCCATGAAGGGCGTGGTAGGCGAGGGCTCGATGTGGCTGCACCTGCTGGTGGGCATCGGCCTGTTCGGCCTGGTGGCCAGCTTCCACGGCATCATCCTCGGCTATTCCCGGCAGTTCTTCGCCCTGGCCCGCGCCGGCTTCCTGCCCCATGGCCTGGCCAAGCTGTCGCGCTTCCAGACCCCGCACCGCGCGGTGCTGGCCGGTGGCGTGGTGGGCATCGCCGCCATCTTCAGCGACGGCGTGATCAGCCTGCAGGGCCTGACCCTGACCGCCGCCATGATCACCATGAGCGTGTTCGGCGCCATCGTCATGTACATCATGAGCATGCTCAGCCTGTTCAAACTGCGGCGCAGCGAGCCCAACCTGGAGCGCACCTTCCGCGCCCCCGGCTATCCGGTGGTGCCGGCCATCGCCCTGGTGCTGGCGGTGGTCTGCCTGATCGCCATGGTCTGGTACAACCCGGTGATCGCCAGCGTCTTCGTGGTGCTGATGGTGATAGGCGCGCTGGTCTGCGGTCTCAGCCGTAGACAGAGCGACATCGCGCCCGATGCCGCCTTTGGCGAGGCCTGAGCAACCCGAGGAGGTAGCATGAGCGGTTTCCAGCACAGCGTGGGTGGCCAGACCTGGCGCTTCGCCGATCTCAAGGAACTGCTGGCCAAGGCCACCCCGGCGCGTTCCGGGGATGTCCTGGCCGGGGTCGCCGCCGGCAGCGACGTGGAGCGGGTGGCGGCGCAGATGGCGCTGGCCGAGGTGCCGCTCAAGCACTTTCTCAGCGAGGCGGTGATCCCCTACGAAGCCGACGAGGTCACCCGGCTGATCCTGGATAGCCACGATGCCCAGGCCTTCGCCCCGGTCGCCCACCTCACCGTGGGCGGCTTCCGCGACTGGCTGCTGGGGCCGGCGGCCGACGAGACGAGTCTTGCCGCCCTGGCCCCGGGGCTGACCCCGGAGATGGTCGCCGCGGTGTCCAAGATCATGCGTATCCAGGACCTGATCCTGGTGGCGCAAAAGGTCCGGGTGGTGACCCGCTTTCGCAACACCATCGGCCTGCGTGGACGGCTGTCGACCCGGCTGCAGCCCAATCACCCCACCGACGATCCGGCCGGCATCGCCGCCAGCGTCCTCGACGGCCTGCTCTATGGCAACGGCGATGCGGTGATCGGCATTAATCCGGCCACCGACAGCACCAGCGGCATCTGCGAACTGCTGAAGATGCTCGACGCCGTGATCCAGCGCTACGAAATACCCACCCAGTCCTGCGTGCTGACCCACGTCACCACCAGCATCGCCGCCATTGAGCGGGGTGCGCCGGTGGACCTGGTGTTCCAGTCCATCGCCGGCACCCAGGGCGCCAACGAAAGCTTCGGCATCAGCCTGGCGCTGTTGCAGGAAGGCTTTGATGCCGGACTGTCGCAACGCCGCGGCACCCTGGGCGACAACCTCATGTATTTCGAGACGGGGCAGGGCAGCGCCCTCTCCGCCGGCGCCCACCACGGCGTCGACCAGCAGACCTGCGAGGTGCGCGCCTACGCCGTGGCGCGGCAATTCAAGCCGCTGCTGGTCAACACCGTGGTCGGCTTCATCGGCCCGGAGTACCTCTACAACGGCAAGCAGATCATCCGCGCCGGGCTGGAGGATCACTTCTGCGGCAAGCTGCTCGGCGTGCCCATGGGCTGCGACATCTGCTACACCAACCATGCCGAGGCCGACCAGGACGACATGGACATGCTGCTGACCCTGCTGGGCGCGGCGGGCATCAACTTCATCATGGGCATCCCGGGGTCGGACGACGTGATGCTCAACTACCAGACCACCTCCTTCCACGACGCCCTCTACGCCCGCCAGGTGCTGGGCCTGCAGCCGGCCCCGGAATTCGCCGCCTGGCTCGACCGGCTGGGCATCCTGCGGCTGGAGGACGGCCGCTTCCGCCTTGGCGAAGGCTTGCCAGCGCCATTCCAGCGGGCGCTGGCGCAGTTGTAGGGAGGATCGCGGCCATGGGCCGCTCCTACAAACTCCCTCTGTACCCGTAGGAGCGGCCCATGGCCGCGATAGCTTAGATACCGAATCGTTCAGGAGTCGCTCATGAACCCCAACGACACCGCCCGCCCCGACCCCTGGGCCGAATTGCGGCGCCTGACCCCGGCGCGCATCGCCCTCGGCCGTGCTGGGACCAGCCTGCCGACGTCGGCCCAGCTGGACTTCCAGGCCGCCCATGCCCAGGCCCGCGATGCGGTGCACCTGGCTTTCGATCATCAGGCCTTGCGCGAAGGCCTGGCTGCCCAGGGGCGCGAGACCCTGGTACTCAAGAGCGCCGCGCCGGATCGCCATACCTATCTGCAACGTCCCGACCTGGGCCGCAAGCTGTCCGAGGAATCCGCGCGTGAGTTACAGGCCTATGCCGCCGAGCATCCCGAGGGCTTCGACGTCGCCGTGGTCATCGCCGACGGCCTCTCGGCCCTGGCGGTGCATCGCCATGCGCTGCCGTTCCTGGAGCGCCTGGCCGATCAGGCCGGGGCCGAGGGCTGGCGCTGGGCGCCGGTGACCCTGGTGGAACAGGGGCGGGTGGCGGTCGGCGACGAGATCGGCGGGCTGCTCAAGGCGCGTCTGCTGGTGATGCTGATCGGCGAGCGCCCCGGTCTGAGTTCGCCCGACAGCCTCGGCCTCTACTTCACCTACGGCCCGCGCCCGGGCCTCAACGACGCCTATCGCAACTGCATCTCCAACGTGCGCCTGGAGGGCCTGGCCTATGGCCTGGCGGCGCACAAGCTGCTCTACCTGATGCGCGAAGCGGATCGCCGCAAGCTCTCCGGCGTGCAACTCAAGGACGAAGCCGAGGTGCCGCTGCTGGAAGGTGGCGAAGAAAATGCGCGGGTGGGGAATTTCCTGACGGCGTCGTAGCGGGTTCAGGGACGCGCGCTGCTGTGACGGTGCTCTTCCAGCAGGCGGTCGATGGCACTGCGATCGAGGGGCCGTTTCTGTTTCAGAAAGGCCTGCAGCTGATAGGAATTCCAACCGTCCGATGCCCGGCCTGGACGTCTGATACGCCGCTCTGGATCGGCACCGTAGCGCAACAGCAGCGCGACCAGGTCCGGCCGATTGAAGAGGATAGCGACGTTGAGTGGCGTCAGGCCGCCGGTATCGACCGGCTCATCGGCCGGGCAGCCGGCGGCCAGGGCAGTCTGCGTCATCTGCAAGAGTACTTCCCGACGTATCCCTGGCTCATCGTAGTGGGCACCGACAAAGTCCAGCGTTGGCTGAGTCCGAGTTTGCCCGCCCGTGGTGAGGCCTAGCAGGCAGCCACGCTCATCGATCACCTTGATGCCAGGGTCGGCCTGACTATTGCCGGCCAGCGCCAGCAGCGTTACCAGACCCAGCGTTTGAAACAGGAAAGCGCGCATGGTCCCTCGCTAATCGGCCGATCGGCCCAGCGCCTTGCGCAAGAAATACCGCGCAAAGCCCGGCGGATAGTCCGCCAGTTCGCCGAACACCTCGTAGCCCAGGCGTTCGTAGAAGCCGCGGGCCTGGAATTCGTGGGTGTCGAGCCAGGCGCCGTGGCAACCGCGGACCAGCGCCTCGGCCTCGGCGCGCAACAGCAACTCGCGGCCGGCGCCCTGGCCGCGGGCGGCTTCCTCCACCGCCAGCAACTGCACATAGAGCCAGCCATAGCTGGTGTAGCCCCAGAGGCCGCCGAGGGCTTCGCCGCCACGGGTCAGGCTGATGACCAGGGCCCGGTAACCGCTCGGGCCCGCCTGGCTGTCGTTGTAGCGCCTCAGCGGCGCGGCGATGGCCTGGCGCAGGTCTTCGCGTGCTTCGTCGGTCAGGTGGTAAACCAGGGGCGCTGCGGACATGGCGAAGGTCTCTGGAAGAGGTCTGTCCGAGCATAGCGCAGCAGCGCTGCGTGACCGCCCGGTTCTGCCGCTTTCGCGGGTACGACCTTGGGGTAGCATGGCCCTTTAGCCATTTCGCGAGGGAGCCATGGACATACGTGAAGGTCGCGCCCGGGTCGGCGCCCTCGAGCTGGCCTATGAGGACTGGGGCGATCCCGCCGATCCGGCGCTGCTGCTGATCATGGGCTTTGGCGCCCAGTTGCTGCTCTGGCCGGAAGGCTTCTGCGAGGCCCTGGTGCGCCGGGGCCTGCGGGTGATTCGTTTCGACAATCGCGACGTCGGCCAGTCCTCGCGGCTGAGCTGGCCGGGTGGACGGCCGCCTTCACTATGGCCGGTGCTGGGGCGGGCGCAACTGGGCAAGCCCAGCGCGGTGCCCTATCGCCTGGAAGCCATGGCCGCCGATGCGGTCGGGCTGCTCGATCACCTGGGGCTGGAGCGCGCCTTCGTACTGGGCGGTTCCATGGGCGGCATGATCGCCCAGATCCTCGCCGCCCAATGGCCTCAGCGGGTCGCGCGGCTGGGCATCCTGTTCTCGTCGACCAATCAGCCGCTGTTGCCGCCGCCCTCGTTCAAGCTGCTGGGCAGCCTGCTGCTGCGGCCGCCGGCCGATCTGCCGGCGGAGGCGGCGCTCACCCGGCAGAAGGCCCTGCTGCGCGGTATCGAGAGTCCGAGGTATCGCCAAAGCGACGCCGATCTGGAACGACTGGTGCAGCGCATCCTGGCGCGCGGGGTGGATGTGGAGGGGGTGCAGCGGCAGTTGTTCGCCCTGCTCGGCAGCGGCGATCTGCGGCCCTTCGCCCGCCGCATCCAGGCGCCGACCCTGGTGGTGCACGGCGCGCGGGATCCCTTGCTGCGTCCGGCCTGTGGTCGCGCCGTGGCGCGGGCCATTCCCGGCGCCCGCTTCGAGCTGATACCGGACATGGCCCATGACCTGCCGGCACCGCTCTGGCCGAGGCTCAGCGAGTTGTTCGCCGAGTTCTTCCTGGCGGCCTAGGCCGGGCCGCCGGCGCGGGGCCTGAGTCCGTCGATGATCAGCGTCTCCAGGCCCTGCAGGACCTCGTCGAAGAACAGCGGATCCTTCAGCGAGCGGCCGCACAGGGTCTGCACCTGCACCCGGAAATCCGCATAGTGCTGGGTGATGGCCCAGATGCTGAAGATCAGGTGGTGTGGATCCACCGGCGCCAGCTTGCCGGCGGCGATCCAGGTGCGGATCACCCGGGTCTTCTCGTCCATCAGGTCGTGCAGGCTGCCCTGCAATTCGGGCAGCAGCAGCGGTGCGCCCTGGACCATCTCCAGGCAGAACAGCCGGGACTCGGCGGGATAGTCGCGGGACATCTCCAGCTTCTGGCGCAGATAGCCGCGCAGGGCGTCGAGGGGTTCCTGGTCTTCGCTGAAGGTGCGCAGGGGATTCAGCCAGGTCGCCAGCAGCTGACGCAGCACGGCGACATAGAGCTCTTCCTTGTTGCTGAAATAGTAGAGCAGGTTGGTCTTGGAGACGTCCGCCTGCAGCGCCACCTGATCCAGACTGGCGCCGTGCAGACCGAAGCGGGAAAAGATATCGAGCGCCGCGCTGAGGATCTGGGCGCGCTTGGCTTCTATCTGGCGCTGCCGGCGTTGCTGGGCGGCAGGGCTGGGTTGGCGGGACTTGCGTGGCGGAAGATCACTGGCCTGACTCACGAACTGCTCCTTGGGCCTTCTTGGACATCTGACGCGGGCCGGCTGCAGGCGCGGTCGTTGAGCTTCGCACCGTCCTGGTGACGAATCATCGGCGGACCCCGAAGGGTATCGCGCCGGTCTCCGAACTCTAGCATGACGCGCCAGCCTGCATGCCCCGGATTCGGGCGCCTTGCACAAACTAGGTGCTCTAATCTGGACCAAATGGTCCAGCTTTATTCTCGAATAGACCCCAAGTGTTTGATTGGCTTGAACTTTCAAGACTTGGCAAGCTTTCTGCTCCGATCCTGCAGCAACGGCGCATCTGGATGCGCTTCGATTCCTGACTGCGGGAGAGTGCGAGCGATGAACATCGGTGTCTTCATTCCCATCGGCAACAACGGCTGGCTGCTGTCGGAAAACGCGCCCCAGTACCGGCCCACCTTCGAGCTGAATCGCGAGATCGTGCAGCGCGCCGAGCACTACGGCTTCGACTTCGCCCTGTCGATGATCAAGCTGCGCGGCTTCGGCGGTAAGACCGAATTCTGGGACCACAACCTGGAGTCCTTCACCCTCATGGCCGGGCTGGCGGCGGTGACCTCGCGCATCAAGCTGTTCGCCACCGCCGCGACCCTGACCCTGCCGCCGGCCATCGTCGCGCGCATGGCCGCCACCATCGACTGCATTTCCGGTGGCCGCTTCGGCGTCAACCTGGTCACCGGCTGGCAAAAGCCCGAATACAGCCAGATGGGGCTCTGGCCAGGCGATGAGTTCTTCGCCAGTCGCTATCAATACCTCGGTGAATACGCCCAGGTGCTGCGCGATCTCTGGGGCACCGGCCAGTCGGACTTCCAGGGCGCGCACTTCCGCATGGAAGACTGCCGGGTCAGTCCGCAGCCCCAGGCACCCATGGAGATCGTCTGCGCCGGGGCGAGCGATGCCGGCCTGGCCTTCGCCGCCGAACACGCCGACTACAGCTTCGTCTTCGGCAAGGGCGTCAACACGCCCAAGGCCTTCGCCCCGGCGGTGGAGCGGCTGCAGGCGGCCACCGCCAAGACCGGGCGCGAGGTCTCCTCCATCGCCCTGTTCATGATCATCGCCGCCGAGACCGACGAGGCCGCTCGCGCCAAGTGGGAGCACTACAAGGCCGGTGCCGACGAGGAGGCCATCGCCTGGCTGGGCGCCCAGGCGGCCGCCGACACCAAGTCCGGCAGCGACACCAATGTGCGGCAGATGGCCGATCCGACCTCGGCGGTGAACATCAACATGGGCACCCTGGTGGGCTCCTTCGCCAGCGTGGCGCGGATGCTCGACGAGATCGCCGAGGTACCCGGGGCCAGCGGGGTGCTGCTGACCTTCGATGACTTCGTCCAGGGCGTGACCGACTTCGGCGAGCGCATCCAGCCGCTGATGCAGAGCCGCCGTCACGTCGATCTGCTCAAGGAGAGTGCCTGATGAACGCTGTGGAAACCCTGGCGGGCTATGCCCTGCCTGCCGACGAAGCCGAAGCCGTGACGCTGCCGGCGCGTCCCGAACCGCTGCGGCTCAAGGCCAGCGAGACCGCCCTGATCGTGGTGGACATGCAGAACGCCTATGCCAGCCAGGGCGGCTATCTGGATCTGGCCGGCTTCGACGTCTCCGCCACCGGCCCGGTGATCGAGAACGTCGCCGCCGTGGTGGAGACCGCCCGTGGCGCGGGCATTCAGGTGGTCTGGTTCCAGAATGGCTGGGATCCGGAGTATCGCGAGGCGGGCGGGCCGGGTTCGCCCAACTGGCACAAGTCCAACGCCCTCAAGACCATGCGCAAGCGACCCGAATTGCAGGGGCAGCTGCTGGCCAAGGGTGGCTGGGACTATGCCCTGGTGGATCGGCTGCAGCCGGCGGCCGCCGACCTGGTGGTGCCCAAGACCCGCTACAGCGGCTTCTACAACACCCACC
The DNA here is from genome assembly GCF_026544185.1 of Pseudomonas sp. GM_Psu_1. NCBI lineage: Bacteria > Pseudomonadati > Pseudomonadota > Gammaproteobacteria > Pseudomonadales > Pseudomonadaceae > Pseudomonas > Pseudomonas sp. GM_Psu_1. Next base: position 16,735 of record NZ_JALNUX010000015.1, on the reverse strand, counting down.
TGGACAGCCTGCTGCGCGCCCGTGGCATCCGCAACCTGGTGTTCGTCGGCGTCGCCACCAACGTCTGCGTGGAGTCGACCCTGAGGGATGGCTTCTTCCTCGAATACTTCGGCGTCTGTCTGCACGACGCCTGCCACCAGGCCGGGCCCCGTTCGGCCCACGACGCCGCGCTGTTCAACATCGAGACCTTCTTCGGCTGGGTCGCCAGCTGCGCCGATTTCCACACCACCTTCGCCAAGGACTGAGCCACCATGCCCAAGCAAGCCGTGATCCCCGCCGGTACCGGTACCCCCATCGCCCCCTTCGTGCCTGGCAGCCTGGCCGATGGGGTGCTCTATGTCTCCGGCACTCTGCCGTTCGATGCCCAGAACAACGTGGTCCACGTCGGCGACGCCGCGGCCCAGGCACGCCATGTGCTCACCACCATCCAGGGCGTGGTGGAGGCGGCCGGCGGCACCATGGCCGACGTCACCTTCAACATGATCATGCTCACCGACTGGGCGAACTACGCCGCCATCAATGCGGTGTACGCCGAATTCTTTCCCGGCGAGAAGCCGGCGCGCTACTGCATCCAGTGCGGCCTGGTGAAGCCCGACGCCCTGATCGAGATCGCCAGCATCGCCCATGTCGGCTAGGCCGCGCTCCGTCTAGCCCCTCTCCCCTGGGAGAGGGCTGGGGTGAGGGAAGCCTCAACCACCCAACCTTCAAGGACCGCCCATGCACTTCGAACTCCATGGCCGCCAGGATCCGGCGGCCGAGACCCTGCTGCTCAGCTCCGGGCTGGGTGGCGCCGGGGCCTTCTGGGCGCCGCAACTGGCGGCCCTCGGCGAAAGATTCCGGGTGGTGGTCTATGACCAGACCGGCACCGGCAGGAGCCCGGCCGAATTGCCGGCGGACTACCGCATCCAGCATATGGCGGAGGACCTGCTGGCGCTGGCCGATCGCCTGGAACTCGACCGCTGTCTGTTCATGGGCCATGCGCTGGGTGGCCTGGTGGGCCTGCAGGCCAACCTGCTGCGCCCGGGCCTGATCCGCCGCCAGGTGCTGGTCAATGCCTGGAGCCGGCCCAATCCGCACACCGGGCGCTGCTTCGCCCTGCGTCAACGGCTGCTGCGCGACAGCGGCGCCGCGGCCTATGTCCAGGCCCAGGCGATCTTTCTCTATCCGGCCACCTGGATCGCCGAACACGGCGAGCGCCTGGCCGCCGACGAAGCCCATGCCCTGGCGCACTTCCCCGGCGAGGCCAATGTCCTGCGGCGCATCGGTGCCCTGCTGGCTTTCGACGTGGACGCCGAACTGGCGCGGATCGAGGTGCCGACCCTGGTGCTGGCCAACCGCGACGATGTGCTGGTGCCCTGGACCTCGTCCCAGCGCCTGGCCACGGGCCTGCCCCGGGCCAGCTTCGAATTGCTGGAGTGGGGCGGCCATGCCTCCAGCGTCACCGACCCCGCCACTTTCGACCGGGTGGTGCTCGACTATCTCAGCCAATCTTCCGAGGAATAGCGCCATGTCCGTTGCCCATGCCTTGCCGCCTGCCACGACGCCCGCCGCCCCGGTCGAACGCGACCTCTTCCGTGGGGCCATGGCGCGCCTGGGCGCCGCGGTCAATCTGGTCACCACCGATGGTCCGGCCGGCCCGGCCGGCTTTACCGCCACCGCCGTATGCAGCGTCAGCGACAGCCCGGCGACCCTGCTGGTCTGCCTCAACCGCGGCGCCTCGGTGCATCCGGCCTTCAGCGCCAACGGCGTGCTCTGCGTCAACGTCCTGGCCGCCGGCCAGCAGGCGCTGGCCAACCTCTTCGGCGGCAAGACCGCCATGGCCGAACGCTTCGCCGCGGCGCGCTGGACCCGCCTCGCCACCGGTGCGCCGGTGCTGGACGGCGCCCTGGTGGCCTGCGATTGCCGCATCGCCGGGGTGCAGTCGGTAGGCAGCCACGACCTGTTGCTCTGCGAGGTGCTGGGGGTGGCCGAGCCGGGTGGCGAAGGCGGATTGCTGTACTTCGACCGGCGTTATCACGAGCTGGCCTAGTGGGGGCTGTCGGGCTTCGACGAGGGAGCCGTCTCAACCCAACCCATGACCGCCGTAGGTTGGGTTGAGCGCAGCGAAGCCCGACACCGCCAAGCCGATCCAGCACCCCAAAGCCTTCCCTGTCAGCCCTGACCGCACCCCAGGCGCCACCCCGGTGCACGCTGACCGTTCGAGGTGCAGCGCACCAGCAGCGGATCCTGAGTATCTCCCTCAACCCGCTGTTTTGATTGGCTTTTATAGTTTTTACCAAATGGTCCAAAGATGGCACAACGGTTGCAATTTCACTGCTGCCGTCCTGCCCGGTGAACGTGCGTCGCGCTGTCTCCTTCCGTCCCACTCGTGAGGTCCGTCATGCCGCTGTCCAGTGTTCCCATCATCGATCTGGCCCCCTATTTCGCAGGCTCGACCGCCGGCAAGCAGGCGGTGGCCAAGGCCGTCGACCAGGCCTGCCGCGACATCGGCTTTCTGGTCATCACCCACCACCAGGTGCCCGACGAATTGGTCGAGCGCGTCTCGCGCCTGTCGCGGGCCTTCTTCGACCTGCCGCTGGCCGAGAAACGCAAGGCCGATCGACCGCGCCCGGATCAGGTACGCGGCTACAGCGCAGTGGCCGAGGAAAGCCTGTCCTACAGCCTGGAGGAGGCGGCGCCGGGAGATCTCAAGGAATCCTTTTCCATCGGGCCGCTGGATGTCCCGGAGACGGCCTACTACCGCGGTCCCGAAGCCGGGCCGCACTTCGCGCCCAATGTCTGGCCCGCGGCCATTCCCGGCTTTCGCCAGGCCTATGCCGAGTATTTCGCCGCCATGAGCGATCTGGCGCGCACCCTGATGCGGCTCTTCGCCCTGGGGCTGGACTTGCCGGAGACCTACTTCGACAGCCGCATCGATCGCCACATCAGCATGTTCCGCACCCTCTGCTATCCCCACCAGAAGGAAGCGGCGCTGCCTGGCCAGCTGCGCGCCGGTGCCCATACCGACTACGGCAGCCTGACCATCGTCCGTCCCGACGACGCTCCGGGCGGCCTGCAGGTGCGCAATGCCGACGGCGAGTGGGTGGACGTGCCCAAGGTGCCAGGCAGCTTCGTGGTCAACATCGGCGACCTGATGATGCAGTGGACCAACGACCGCTGGGTCTCGACCCTGCACCGGGTGGTGAATCCACCGGCGGATGCCGGTTGCGACACCCGCCGCCAGTCCCTGGTGTTCTTCCATCAGCCCAACTACGACACCCTCATCGAATGCCTGCCCGGTTGCGCCACGCCCGGCACGCCGCCGCGCCATGCGCCCATCACCTCGGGCGACCACCTGAGATCCAAGTTCGTCAAGCAGACGACCTTTGGCGGTACCCAGACCGGCGTGCGGGTGGCCTGATGCCGAGTCTTTCCTACGTCAACGTCTTCGCCCAGGACGTGGTGGCCCTGAGCGGCTTCTACCAGCGGGTGTTCGGCTTCCCGGAGATCGAGGCGATCCGCTCGCCGATCTTTCGCGGCCTGGACACCGGCAAGACCGCCATCGGCTTCAATGCGCCGGAAGCCTATGAACTGCTGGGGCTGGGCGAATTCGCCGGCAGTGAAGGCTGCCGCTTCCTGCTCAACCTGGAGGTGGACAGCCGCGCCGAGGTGGACCGGCTGGTGCCGGTGGCCGAGGCCGCTGGCGCCCGGCTGCTGAAGGCGCCCTACGAAACCTACTACCACTGGTACCAGGCGGTGCTGCTGGACCCGGAAGGCAACGTGTTCCGTATCAACCACATGTTGTAGACAAGACTAAGGACGAGACGATGCTGAGCAGATGGCTGGGAAGAGTGGCGTGCGTGCTGTTGCTGGTAGGGCTGGGCAGCGTGGCACGGGCGGACGACGAGGGCTTCACCCTCAAGGGCGAGCCGAAGATCGCCATGCTGTATTTCACCGCCAAGAACGACGGCGGCTGGACCCAGGCCATGGACGAGGCGCGGGTCAAGATCGAGAAGGAACTGGGCCTGAAGATCCAGTTCGTGGAAAACGTGCCGGAGACCGCCTCGGCCATCCGCCCGGCGGCCGAGCGCTTCATCAAGCGCGGCGCCAACATCGTCATCGGCACCGCCTTCGGCTATTCCGACACCTTCAAGCAACTGGCCGAGCAGTATCCCGAGGTGGCCTTCCTCAACGCCTCGGGCACCACCAACGGGCGCAACCTGGAATCCTTCTACGGTCGTACCTACGAGAGCCAGTACCTCTGCGGCATGGCCGCGGGCGCGGCCTCCAAGACCGGCAAGCTGGGCTTCGTCGCGGCCAATCCCTTCGGCGTGGTGAACTGGACCATCAACGCCTACGAGCTGGGCGCCCGGCAGATGAATCCCAACGCCACCCTCACGGTGATCTATACCGGCAGCTGGAACGATCCGGTCAAGGAGCGCGCCGCGGCCGCTGCCCTGATCGACCAGGGCGCCGATGTCATCGGCCAGCACGTGGACACCCCCACGCCGCAGATCGTCGCCCAGGAGCGCGGCGTCTATGGCACCGGCCACCACCGCGACATGCGCCAGTTCGCGCCCAAGGCCACCCTCTGTTCCTCGGTGTGGGTCTGGGATCGCTTCCTGGTGCCCGAGCTCAAGCGCGTGATCGCCGGCCACTGGAAACCCGCGCCCAACGGTGCCCTGGTGTCCATGGCCGACGGCGGCACCGACATCGCCGGCTTCGGCGATGCCGTGCCCAAGGCGGCCCAGGAGAAGATCCTGGCCGAGCGCGAGGCCCTGCTCAAGGGCAAGCAGATCTACGCCGGTCCTCTGAATGATCGCGACGGCAAGGAGCGCGTCCCCGCCGGCCAGGTGCTGTCCGACCCGGCGCTGTGGCAGATGGACTGGTTCGTCCAGGGCGTGACGACGCAGAAGTAGCGGTTCACCCCTGGGTGCCGGGCCTCTCGAGGCCCGGCACCGGAGCTGACGCCTGAGTAGGGTGGAAAACCGCGCAGCGTTTTCCACGGAGGCTATCCCTGGACAAAGGCCGACCAGCATGAAAAGACACAACGCCCTGCAACTGCGTGGCGTCGGCAAGACCTTCGATGGCTTCCAGGCGCTGCAGCAGGCGGATTTCCTGGTGCGCTGGGGCGAGGTGCATGCGCTGCTCGGCGAGAACGGCGCAGGCAAGTCGACGCTGATGAACATCGCCGCCGGCCTCTATGCGCCGGAGAGCGGTGAGCTCCTGGTGGACGACAACCTGGTGCGGCTACGCGGTCCGGCGGACGCCGCTCGCTTGCACATCGGCATGGTCCACCAGCACTTCAAGCTGGTGCGCCCCTTCAGCGTGGCGGAGAACGTCCTGCTCGGCCTGCCTGCGGGGGAGGGTAGCCATCGCCGGCGCCTGGCCGAGATCAGCGAGCGCATCCGCCAGCAGGCCGCCGCCCTGGGCTTTGCCATCCGCCCGGAGCAGCGGGTGGCGGACCTGTCCATCGCCGAGCAGCAGCGGGTGGAAATCCTCAAGGTGCTACTGGCCGGGGCGCGCATCCTCATCCTCGACGAACCCACCGCGGTGCTTACCGATGGCGAAGGCGAGCGGCTGTTGCAGACCCTGCGCGCCCTGGCGGCGGAGGGCGCAGCGGTGGTGCTGGTGACCCATCGCATGCAGGACGCCCTGACCTACGCCGACCGCCTCACGGTGATGCGCGGCGGTCGCACCCTGCGCAGCCTGGACCCCGCCGAGGTGTCGGTGGACGAACTGGTACGCCTTACCGTGGGGGACGCCCAGCCGCTGGCCGATACCCCGCGCCGTGCTGCCGGGGCACCGCTGCTCAGGGTGCGCGGCCTGCGCACCCCGGAACGCGGCGGGCGCCGCGCCCTCGACGGTATCGACCTGGAACTGCGCGCTGGCGAGATCTATGGCATCGCCGGCGTTGGCGGCAACGGCCAGGGCGAACTGGCCGATGTGCTGATGGGCCTGCCGCAGCCCTACGAAGGCGAGGTGCGGCTGGAGGGCTTCGGCGATCTGGCCGCGGCTGCCAGCGCCCGCCGCCGCGACCTGCGCATCGCTGCCATTCCCGCCGACCGCTATGGCAGTGCCCTGGCCGGCTCCCTGTCGGTGGCCGACAACTTCGCCATCGGCGCGGTGCACAGCGGTCGCTTCGGCGGCTTCGCCCGCCTGAATAGACGCGCCCAGGAAGCGGCGACCCAGTCGGCGGTGGCGCAATTCGATGTCCAGGGCGTGCGCTCGGTGCGGCAGAAGGCGGCGCTGCTCTCCGGCGGCAACGCCCAGAAGCTGGTGATCGCCCGGGAGTTCGGCCGCGAACCGCGGCTGGTGCTGGCCCACAGCCCCAGCCGTGGCCTCGACGTGCGTGCCGGTGCCGAGGTGCAGGCACGGCTGCTGGCTGCCCGCGAGGCCGGCGCCGCGGTGTTGCTGATCAGCGAAGACCTGGACGAGGTGCTGGCCCTCGCCGATCGCATCGGGGTGATGAGCGCCGGACGCCTCGTCGCCGAATTCCAGCGACCCGCCGATCGCCAGGCGATCGGCCATGCCATGGTGAATCATGCTTGAACCCCTGAGTGCTCCGCTTTCCCCGGTCGATGGCCCGCGACCACGGCAACCGCTGTTCAGCCGGCGCTACACCCTGGAGATCCGCCAGCAGCTGGCCTGGCCCTGGCAGGCGCTGATCCTCGGCCTGGCGCTGCTCTTGGGCCTGGGCCTGTCGGCTGCGATCCTGGTCCTGGCCGGGGTGCCGGCCGGCGAGTTGCTCAACGAATTCGTGGTCGCCACCCTGTTCGATGCCCAGAGTCTGCAGGCCACCCTGTTCCAGGCCGCGCCGGTGATCCTGGTCGGTCTGGCCGGCTGCCTGGCCTTTCGCGCGCGCTTCTGGAACCTGGGCCTGGAAGGCCAGATGATCTGGGGGGCCATCGGCGCCACGGCGGTGTCGCTGTTCGAGATCGGTCCGGAGGCCCTGCGCCTGCCGCTTATGCTGGTGGCGGCGCTGCTCGGCGGTCTGCTCTGGGCGCTGGCGTCCTTGCTGCTCAAGCTGCGCCTAGGGGTGAACGAGATCATCGCCTCGCTGATGCTCAACTACATCGCCGCCAACTTCCTGCTGCACCTGGTGTTCGGTCCCTGGAAGGACCCGCGCGACGCCTTTCCCTATTCGCCGCTGTTCCGCCCATTCGAGCGGCTGCCGGAGTTGCTGCCCGGGCTGAGTCTGGCGGTGCCCCTGGCGCTGCTGGTGGCGGTGCTGGCCTGGTGGTTCGTGGCCCTGAGCCGGGCCGGGCTCTACCTGAGATTCGTCGACGCCAATCCGCGGGTGGCCGGCGCCGTGGGGGTGCCGGTGCGCACCACCATCCTCGCCACGGTGCTGGCCTCCGGCGCCCTGGCCGGGTTGGCCGGCTTCGTGGTGGCGGCCGGGCAGGAGGGGCGGCTGACCCAGTCCTTCTACCAGGGCTATGGCTTCTCCGGGATCCTCATCGCCTTCCTGGCGCGCAACAACCCCCTGGCCGCCGCCGTGGTGGCCTTCCTGGTGGCGACCCTGTTCGTCGCCGGGCGCAATCTGCAGGTGTTCTACCAGATCCCCTTCGCCATGGTGCAGCTGATCCAGGCGCTGATCGTCATCTGCGTGGCGTCCTCGGATTTCTTCATCCGCCATCGGCTCAGACGCAGCCAGGGAGGTGCCGCTTGAACCTGCTCGCCAGCTGGCTGGGTAACGTCCCCGACTTCGCCATACCCTACGCCCTGGCGGCGCTGGGGCTGATCCTCACGGAAAGATCCGGGGTGCTGGCCCTGCATGCCGAGGGCCTGATGCTGGTCGGCGCGCTGTTCGGCATCGGCGCGCAACTGGCCCTGGGCAATGCCGGCCTGGCGCTGCTGGCGGCCATGGGCGCGGCGGCGCTGGTCTCGCTGCTGTTCGCGGTCATGGTGATCTGGCTGCGCATCAACCAGGTGATCGCCGGCCTGACCCTGGTGTTCTTCTGCCAGGGCCTCACCGGCCTGCTCGGTACCCTCTGGGGCTGGACCAACCAGCCAGTGGCCGGCCTGCCGGCGCTGGCGCTCTGGCCGCTGTCGGAGCTGCCGCTGGTGGGGCGTCTATTCCAGCAGAACCTGCTGGTCTACCTGACTCCGTTGATCTTTCTCGCCGTCATCGCCTGGCTCGAACGCACCACCCCCGGCCTGCGCCTGCGGGCGGTGGGCGAGAATCCCCAGGCGGCCGATGCCGCCGGTCTCTCGGTGGCCGGCTATCGACTGCTGGCGATCCTCGCCGGCGCGGCGCTGGTGGGTCTCGCCGGCGGCTACATCGCCGTGCTCAGCACCAAGCTGTGGATCGCCGAGATGACCGGCGGCCGTGGCTGGATCGCCGTGGCCCTGGTGATCTTCGCCCGCTGGTCGCCCTGGCGCGCCCTGGCCGGGGCATTGCTGTTCGGCTGCATCGAGGCGCTGATTCCGCAACTGGCCGCCGCCGGGGTGCGGCTGTCGCAATACTTCATCCTGATGGCGCCCTATGCCGTCACCCTGGGCGTGATGATCTGGGTCGCCCTGGCCGGGCGTGACCGCCTGAGCCAACCCGGCGCCCTGGGCGAAGCCTATGTCCGTGAGGAGCGTCGATGAACCTGCGTGTTTTCGTCTATGAGGAACCCCGGCTGCTGGCGCGGACGGACTTCGCCGATTACCTGGACCCGAGCACCACGGCGGTGCTGTCCATCGATCTGCACCGCGGCCACCTGGACGCCTCGCCGGATTGCCCCTGCCCGGCGCCACGCGCCCGCGACCTGGTGGCGCCGGTGGATACCTTCCACCGCCAGGCCCGCGCCCTGGGCGTGCGCATCGTCCATGTGAAGTCGGTACTGCGCGCCAATGGCACCGACGACCTGGGCGGCATTCCCGCGGCCTGGCGACGGACCTTTCCGCTGCACGTCGGGCCGATTCCCAATGCCGACGCCCATGCCGTGGAAGGCTCGCCCTGGACCGAGTTGCTGACCGAGGTGCTGCCCGAGGATCTGCGGGTGGAAAACAAGCGGCGGCTGTCGGCCTTCTATCCCACCGACCTGGACTTCCTGCTGCGCAACCAGCGCATCACCACCGTGGTGCTGGTTGGCGGCTTCACCGACTGCTGCGTGCTCAACACCGCCTTCGATGCCAGCAACCGCACCTATCGCGTCATCGTCCTGCGCGACCTGGTGCGAGGGACCGATGAAAGCCTGGAGCGCGCGGCGCTGAGCATGGTCTCCCTGCACCTCGGACTGGTGATGGAATCCCAGGATCTGCTCGCGGCCTGGGGTGCTGGCAGCGGCTCCTGATCGCGGTCCGTTGGGCTTAGACGATGGAGCCGTCTCGACCCAACCTGCGCGGGGAGCCGCCGTAGGTTGGCTTGAGTATCCAACACCTCAGGGCACCCTCGGCGACACCGTGAAGGCGCGGAAGCGCTCCTTGAGATTGCCGGGGCGGGCGCCCTGCCAGAGCAGCTGCCAGCCCGGCGGTACCGCCACGGCTTCGTGCCATTCGTCCTGCACCACCAGCACCTGGCAGGGCACCTGTCGCAGCGCGGTCAGCTCCAATGGGGGGTAGCCGCCGTAGACGTGCAGCATGGAACGCTCCGACTCGCCCAGGCCGTAGCTGGCCACGCAATCCGTCCGTGGCAGCACCCGCTGCAACTCGGTGAAGGGCCGGGCATAGCTGTTGCCCAGGTCGACCCAGGGCAGCCAGAGGCTGTTGGCCAGACTCCAGCTCACGGTGAGGCCGACGAACCAGAGACTGCCGGGTGCCAGGCGTCTGTGCAGTCCTAGTGCCAGGCCCCAGCCGAGCAACGCCAGCGCGGCGAGGGTCCAGGCCAGCAGGCCGACCGGCAGTCGTTCAGCGAGCGGCAGATGGTCCCGGACCAGCGCTGGCCAGGGTAGCGGCCAGCCCAGCGCCAGGCCGAAACCGCCCAAGGTCAGCAAGACGATGATCGGCGTCCAGAAGGCCAGGCCGAGGGTGCGCCCGAGGGCGGCGAGCGCGGGCGGAGGCTGCAGCCGCGCCGCCAGCAGTGCCAGGGCCGGAAACAGCGGCAGCAGATAGAGGCTGCGGAACACCGCCGACTTGAGCAGGACCGCCAGGCAGACGATGGCATAGAGCACCACCGTGGCCAGTCCCGGATGCCGACCCAGGCGCTTCAGCGGGCTGCCGCCGCGGCGATACAGCTGCCAGAGCGTGGCGCCCAGCAGGATCAGCCCGGTGGGAAAGGACAGCGCCAGCAGATCCGCCAGGCTGGAGGCCAGGCCATCGGTATCGCTGTTGCGCGCCTCCAGGCCGAAGAAGCGGCCGATGTTGTTGGTCCACAGCCAGGTATGGAACAGCTCCGGCGACCGGTGCCAGAGCAGCGCCGGCCAGACCAGCAGCCAGGGCAGGGCGGCCAGGCTGGCGGCGAGCAGCCAGTGCCGTCCTTCCGGCTCGACCAGCCGCCGCGGCCAGCAGAGCGCACAAAGCAGCCCGGTGAGGCCCAGCACCCCGGGGACCAGCAGGCCCTTGCTCATGAAGGCGATGCCCAGGCCGCTGCCGAACAGTAGGCCACGGCGCCAGGGATGGCGGTTGTCGTGCAGCTGCGCGGCCAGCCCGGCAAGGCCCAGGGTGGCGCCGGCCAGTTGCGGCACGTCGGCGATCAGCAGATGACTGTGCTGCACCACCCCGAGCATGCCCAGCAGGGCGAGCACGGCCTCGCGCCGGCGGCCGGGCAGCAGCCTCTGGGTCAGCCAGGCGAGGGCGGCCAGGGTCACCAGCATCCAGCCCAGCACCGCCAGCCGTGCGCCGTCGGGCGCACTCAGCCAGGGCGTGGCCAGTCGCGCGGTCAAGGCGCCTGTCCAGTACATCAGCGGCGGCTTTTCCATGAAGGGCGCGGTGCCGACTCGGGGCACCAGCCAGTCCGGGGTGGTGAGGAAATTCCACACCATGCCGAAGGAATAGGGTTCGTCGGCCTTCCACAGACCACGACCGAACAGGCCGGCGAGCAGGTAGGCGGCCAGGCAGCCGAGCAGCAAGGCCCGCTCCAGCTGTGCGGCTCTGGGGGAGGCGGTGGAAGAGGAGGGGAGCACGGCAGGGACTCTTGGCGGAATCCTGCCGGTATACGGGAGTTGGCTTAGAGGGGGCTTAAGAGGTTAGCGGGGGGCGATCGCGGCCATGGGCCGCTCCTACAGGCTTGGATTGGGCCTGTAGGAGCGGCCCATGGCCGCGATTGCTGGTATTGGTGCCAGGGCTGGTTATCGAGCGCTTTGAAGGTTTTTGTTTCGCCCACCCGGGCGACTCACTTTTTTCAGTCGCGGCTGCGCGCCCCGCAAAAAAGTAAGCAAAAACGCTTGCCCCGGGCATCCGGCCCTCCGCTTCGCTTCGGGTGCGCTCACGCCAGCGCCGTTCCGGGGTCGGTCCAGATGGGCCGTCCATGGCCCACTGGACCTCTCGCCGCATCCATGCGGCTCGCCCCACTTCACGACACTGGCGTTCGCCCTCCTGAACGGGGCGATTCGCTAGCCTGATGCCTTGGGTGCAAACCGGTAGGGTGGACAACGGCGCAGCCTTGTCCACGCGATAGGCCTTACTCCCTCAGTGGAAAACGCTGCGCGGTTTTCCACGCTACGAATCGCTCTGACTTTGCCTGTAAACACCGTAGTCTCAGGCTGGCCTCCCGTCCCCGTCAGTGAGGCCGAGTGCAGGTGTTGCGGAGGGAGGTGCGAGGCAGGACACCCCTTCGTGCCGTGCCCCTAGAGCGCCGCCGGAGCGAAGGGCCGAACGTGAGGCATGCGTTTTTGCATACTTTTGTCCGGGGCGCGCAGCCGCGACTGGCAAAAGTGACTCGCCCGAGGGGGCGAAACAAAAGCCATCCGAGCACTCGATAAGCAAATAGGGCACTGATAAGCCAAGACATCACGGCAGACTCCGTGTTGGGCTTCGCTCCGCTCAACCCAACCTACGAATCCATCTACCAAGCCTCAGGCCAGGTGCTGCAACCGCTCCACCAACAGCGCATGCAACTTCGGATCACCGCAGGCGAGGATGGCGCCGCCCTGCTGGGCATCGCCGCCGTCCCAGGCGGTCATGCGGCCGCCGGCGCCTTCGATGATGGGGATCAGTGCCTGGACGTCGTAGGGCTGCAGGCCCGCCTCGATGATGACGTCGACGAAGCCCGAGGCCAGCATGCAGTAGGCGTAGCAGTCGCCGCCGAAGCGGGCCAGCTGTACCTCGGCCGCCACGGCGTCGAAGGCGGCCAGGCGCTCGGGGGTGTCGAAGATATCGCGGCTGGTGCACATCAGCCGGGCCTGGGCCAGGCTGGCGCAGGGACGGGTGCGCAGGGCCGCGCCGTTGCGCCAGGCGCCGGCCGGGGTGCCCAGGTAGCGTTCGCCGGTGAAGGGCTGGTTCATCACCCCAATCACCGGGCGGCTGCCGTCGTTGAGCGCCACCAGGGTGCCCCACAGCGGCAGGCCGGTGATGAAGGCGCGGGTGCCGTCGATGGGGTCGAGCACCCAGCTCAGGGGGCTGCTGCCGGCGACGTTTTCCTCTTCCTCGCCGAGGATGCCGTGATCCGGGTGCTCGGCCTGGATGAGTTCGCGCATGGCCCGTTCGGCGGCCTTGTCGGCGATGGTCACCGGGTCGTAGCGACGCCCGGCGACGGCCGCGTCGCCCTTGTCGTCCACCGCCAGCTGGGCGCGGAAGTAGGGCTGGATGGCCACGGCGGCGGCATCGGCCAGGCGCTCGGCGAAGCGTTCGTAGTAGGAAATCTCGGCAGCGGTCAGGCTCATGCTCATTTCACCAGGCGGGCGTCGAGGCTGTTCTGCGCCAGGCGCCGGGCCTGCTCCTGGGTCATGCCCAGGCCTTCGTGCAGGGCCATGAAGTTCTCGGTGACGTAGCCGCCGAAGTAGGCCGGGTCGTCGGAGTTGACGGTGACCTTGAGGCCGCGGTCGAGCATCTTGAGGATGGTGTGCTGGCTCATGTCGTCGAACACGCAGAGCTTGGTGTTGGACAGCGGGCAGACGGTGAGCGGGATCTGCTGGTCGACCAGGCGAGCCATCAGGCGCTCGTCCTCGAAGGCGCGCACGCCGTGGTCGATCCGCACCACGCCGAGTTGGTCGAGGGCTTCCCAGATGTACTCCGGCGGACCTTCCTCGCCGGCGTGGGCGACGGCCGGAAAGCCTTCGGCGCGGGCACGGGCGAAGACGCGCTTGAACTTGCTCGGCGGATGCCCCTTTTCCGAGCTGTCCAGGCCGACGGCGACGAAGTGGTCGCGGAACGGCAGCGCCTGATCCAGGGTGGCCTGGGCGGCGTCCTCGGACAGGTGCCGCAGAAAGCTCAGGATCAGCCCGCTGGTCACGCCCAGCTGCTTTTCCCCATCGGCCAGCGCCTGGGTGATGCCGCGCACCACCACCTCGAAGGGAATGCCGCGATCGGTGTGGGTCTGGGGATCGAAGAAGGGTTCGGTGTGGATGACGTTCTGTTCCTTGCACTTGAGCAGATAGGCCCAGGTCAGGTCGTAGAAGTCCTGCTCGGTGCGCAGCACGTCGGCACCGGCGTAATAGAGGTCGAGGAATTCCTGCAGATTGCCGAAGTTGTAGGCGGCGCGCAGGGCTTCGACATCACCCCAGGGCAGGGCGACGCCATGGCGCTCGGCCAGCTTGAACAGCAACTCGGGCTCCAGGGTGCCTTCCAGGTGCAGGTGCAGTTCGGCCTTGGGCAGGGCGTTGAGCCAGTCGTACATGGGATCCTCGGGATAGCTTGAATCAGGAAAAGATGGACGATTGTCGCACGCTTTGCCCGGTTTTCCGCAGCCATCCGGGTTCCCGCTGACCGATGTACGGTGGCTTCGTCGGTCAGAAATTCCCAGCATTCCACGCTTTGGGCCAGCAAAAGGCCATAACGCCTGCATCGGGTCTGGATCTGACTACAATCGGGACGCATGGCTCCAAACACCACGCGTGAGGTATCCGTGCAGACCGTTCAGGATCATGTTGGCGGCAAGAACAACAATCTCAATCTGATTCGCATGATTGCGGCGCTCGCCGTGGTCTTCAGCCACAGCTTCGCCATCTCCAGTGGCACCCCCACGGCGGAGCCCGGACGCGAGAGCCTGGGCATGACCCTGGGCGACATCGCGGTCGACATCTTCTTCATCACCAGCGGTTTCCTGGTCACCAAGAGCCTGCTCAGCCGGGCCGACATCATCGATTTCGTCTGGGGTCGCGCCCTGCGGGTGGTACCTGGGCTGCTGGTGATGCTGGTGCTGACGGTGCTCGGCCTCGGCGCCTGGCTGACCCGGGCGCCCCTGCAGGATTATCTGAGCGATCCCCAGACCTGGTTCTATCTGTTCAAGAACACCGGCCTGATCGCCGGCGCCGAGTTCGACCTGCCCGGGCTGTTCGAAGGCAATCCGCTGCAGGCCATCGTCAATGGCTCGCTGTGGACGCTGCCCTTCGAGGTAGGCATGTACGGCGCCCTGGCGCTGCTCTGGCTGGCCGTGCTCTGGCTGCGCCTGGACAGTCGCCACTTCCAGCGCGCCATCCTGCTGTTCGCCGTGGGCGCCGCCCTGTTCAAGCTGTTCGCCCACTACTTCTTCGCCAGCGAATCCCATCTGCTGCGGCTGTTCCAGATGTTCTTTCTCGGTGGCGCCTTCTATGTGCTGCGCGCCTACATCCCACTGTCGCGCGCGCTCTTCGTCGCCGCCGTAGCGCTGCTGGCGGTGGCCATGCCCGACCGTGACAGCTTCTTTCTGGTCTATAACCTGGTGCTGGGCTACGTGCTGCTCTATCTCGCCTTCGTGCCGGCCGGGCGCATCCGCGCCTTCAACGAGGTGGGCGACTATTCCTATGGTCTGTACATCTACTCCTTTCCGGTGCAGCAGACCCTGGCGGCGGTGATCCCCGGCATCGAGGCCTGGACCATGGTGATCCTTTCCATCGGCATCACCCTGCCGCTGGCGGTGGTGTCCTGGTACCTGGTCGAGCGTCACGCCCTGGGCTATCGCCAGGTCTGCGCCACCGGCACCAAGGCGGTGTGGAGGCGTCTGGCGCCGCGCGCCCGGGTCGGCTGAGGGGCCGCCGCGCGGGGGAGCAGGGCAGAGGCGTATCGAGGTGCGAGCGTTTTGCCGTCTATGGCGGTCGTAACAAGGCATTGCTCAACCAAGGACGCCTTTTCCATGCTCGCCGCCCTCAAAGACGAAACCCTGCTGCTGGTCGCCATCGGTGCCACGGTGCTGGCCTATGTGTTCGAACACGCGCTGCTCGGCGGTGGCCAGACCCTGGCGCTGGTCGTCGCCGGCGGCCTGATCGCCGCCATCATCTGCGCGGCCATGCGCGTCGCCCACCACGCCGAATTGCTGGCGGAAAAGGTCGGCGATCCCTACGGCACCATGATCCTGACCCTTTCCGCCGTGCTGGTGGAGGTGATCATCCTGGCGATCATGATGAGCCACGACCACTCGCCGACCCTGGCCCGCGACACCATCTACGCCGCGGTGATGCTGGACATGAACGGCATCATCGGTCTCGCGGCACTGCTCGGCGGCCTCAAGCACGGCGAGCAGCCCTACAACGACGACTCCAGCCGCAGCTACGGCGTGATGATCATGACCGCGGTGAGCATTTCCATGCTGGTGCCGGAATTCATCCCCACGGCCCAGTGGCACGTCTATTCCTTCTTCACCATCGGCGCCATGGCGCTGCTCTATGCGCTGTTCCTGCGCATGCAGACCGGTCCACACAGCTACTTCTTCAGCTACAGCTACCCAGAGAAGAAGCGCAAGCGCCCGGCCGTGGAAGGGCAGGGCGAGGCAGGCGGCCATGGCGAGAGCAGCTCGGCGCTGTCCATCGGCCTCCTGATCGTCGGCATCGTCGCCACCGGGGCCCTGGCCGAGGTGATGTCCAAGTCGCTGGATACCGGTCTGGAAGGCCTGGCCGTGCCGGCCCTGGTGCCTGCCCTGGTGGTGGCGGTGATCTCCGCCAGTCCGGAGATCCTCACGGCCCTGCGCGCGGCCATGGCCAATCGCATGCAGTCGGTGATCAACATCGCCCTGGGCGCCAGCCTGTCCACCGTCATCCTCACCGTACCGGTGGTGGAAGCCATCGCCCTGTTCAATGGCCAGCCCATCCAGATGGCCATGACCCCGGTGCAGACGGTGATGATGGCCGTGACCCTGATCGTCGCCGCCATCAACCTCAACGACGGCGAGACCAACGCCATCGAGGGCATGACCCACTTCGTGCTGTTCGGTACCTTCATCATGCTGACCATCCTCGGTCTCTAGGGACGCGCCATGATCGACAGCGAGGTCATCAGCAACTACGGCTACGGCGCCGCCGTGCTGGGCGCCCTGATTGAGGGCGATGGCGTGGCCATCCTGGCCGGCATCGCCGCCCGCCACGGCTATCTGCTGTTTCCGCTCACGGCCGTCTGCGTGGCCCTGGGCGGCTTCATCGGTGACCAGACGCTGTTCTTTCTCGGGCGGCGCTACGGCGACAGCATCCTCGGTCGTTTCAAGCGCCAGCAGGCACGCATCGACTGGCTGCGCAGCCGTATCCATCGCCACGAGGCGCTGTGGATCATCGGCATCCGCTTCGCCTACGGCTTCCGCCTGATCGGCCCGCTGCTGATCGGCGCCAGCGGCGTACGCCCACGGCGCTTCCTGTTCTACAACATCATCGGCGCGTTGCTCTGGGGCTTCGTCATGACCGGCATCGGCTATGCGGTGGGCGAGATCCTGCGCGACTTCTTCGCCGAGCATCATGTGTCGAAGCGGTGGTTCTTCGCAGCGGCGATC
>NZ_JALNUX010000014.1:0-120051 GCF_026544185.1 Pseudomonas sp. GM_Psu_1 | reverse complement strand
GGCTGCGCGAGCGGACCCTGACCATCAACGGCGCCCCCGGCACCGCCGGCCGGCTGATCAGGCCAGCAGCCGCCGGGTCGCTTCGGCGATCCGGCGGCAGGCTTCCTGCAGCACCTCGTGCGAGGTGGCGTAGGAAACCCGGAAGTAAGGCGCCAGGCCAAAGGCCGAGCCTGGCACCACCGCCACCCCGCCCTCGTCCATGAGGTAGCGGGCAAAGGCCGTATCGCTGTCGATCAGCTCCCCGCCCGGCGTCCGCCGACCCAAGACCCCCGCGCAACTGGCGTAGACATAGAAGGCCCCCTCGGGCCGCCGCGCCGACAAGCCCGGCACCGCGTTCAGCGCGTCC
This sequence comes from Pseudomonas sp. GM_Psu_1, assembly GCF_026544185.1. Lineage (NCBI taxonomy): Bacteria > Pseudomonadati > Pseudomonadota > Gammaproteobacteria > Pseudomonadales > Pseudomonadaceae > Pseudomonas > Pseudomonas sp. GM_Psu_1. The sequence continues at coordinate 119,705 of NZ_JALNUX010000014.1, read as the reverse complement.
ACCACCAGATCCCGCCGCTGGCGAAACAGCTCGCAGCGCTCGCGCACGATGTCCTGCGGCCCATCCAGGGCGGCGATGGCCGCGGCCTGGCTGACCGAGCAGGGGCAGGAGGTCACCTGGCTCTGCACACTGGCCATGGCCTGGATCAGCGCCTTGGGTCCGCCGGCATAGCCCAGGCGCCAACCGGTCATGGCATATGCCTTGGAGACGCCGTTGATGGTCAGGGTCCGCTCGCGCAGCCGTGGCTCCAGCGCGGCCGGAGTGACGAAGCGAAAGCCGTCGTAGAGGATGTGCTCGTACATGTCGTCGACCATCAGCCAGACCTGCGGATGGCGCAGCAGCACCTCCAGCAGCGGGCGATAGTGTTCCTCGCCATAGGCCGCCCCCGAGGGGTTGGAGGGCGAGTTGAGCATCACCCAGCGGGTGCGCGGGGTGATGGCCGCCTCCAGGGCTTCGGCGGTCAGGCGGAAGCCATCCTCCTCACGGCACGGCAGCACCACCGGCGTGCCGCCGAGGATGGTGACGATGTCGGCATAGGTCACCCAGAAGGGCGCGGGGATGATCACCTCGTCGCCCGGGTCCAGGGTCGCCATCATGGCGTTGAAGATCACCTGCTTGGCCCCGGCCGAGGCGGTCACCTCGTCCTGGGCGAACACCAGGTCGTTCTCCCGGGCGAACTTGCGGCGAATGGCCTCCTTGAGCGCCGGGCTGCCGTCGAGCACCGTGTACTTCGTCTGGCCGGCGCGGATGGCCTGGATCGCCGCCTCCTTGATGTGCTCCGGGGTATCGAAGTCCGGCTCGCCCGCCCCCAGCACCAGCAGATCGACGCCCTGGCGGCGCAGGGCATTGGCGCGTTCGGTGATCTTGAGGATCTCGGAGACGCCCACGGAGGCGAGGCAGTGGGCGAGGTGCAGGGTCGAATCGGCGGCCATGACAGGGCTCCAGGCAGGACGAAAAGAGGTGCCGGAAGCGTCCGGCAGGGATCGTCTCGCACTATCGAACCGCGGCCGCTTGCCTTCAAACGCTATAAAGGACTCACGTCATTCCGCCGGGGCATGGTCTGCCGCCAGGTCGAGCGCTAGAGTGGCGACCATGACCACCGCCCCCCTCGTCGCCTACCGCCGGATCCTGGCCCAGGGCGAACGCCTGCCCGATGCCGCCCAGGAGGCCGCTGTCCTGCGCCTGGAAGCCTGCCACGCGGCGCTGCTGGCGGGTCGGCCGACGCGCGGCCTCTATCTCTGGGGGCCGGTCGGGCGCGGCAAGACCTGGCTGCTGGACCTGTTCCACGCCAGTCTGCAGGTGCCCGCCCGCCGGCAGCACTTCCACCACTTCATGCGTTGGGTGCACCAGCGTCAGTTCCAGCTTGCCGGCACCCGCGATCCCCTGCAGGTGCTGGCCCGGGAGCTGGCCGCCGAGGTGCGGGTGCTGTGCTTCGACGAACTCTTCGTCAGCGACATCGGCGATGCCATCCTGGTGGGCGGCCTGCTGCGCGCCCTGCTGGACCAAGGTCTGGTGCTGGTGGTCACCTCCAACCAGCCGCCGGAGCAGCTCTATGCCGGCGGCTTCAATCGCGAGCGCCTGCTGCCCGCCATCGCCGCTCTGCAGGCACACCTGGACGTGCTGGAGGTGGACGGCGGTCAGGATCACCGCCTGCACCAAGGCCAAGCCGAACCGCGCTTCTGGGTGGACGATCCCACCGCCCTCGCCACGACCTTTGCCCGCCTCACCGCGGGAGAAGCCGTGACGACCGCGCCCCTGATCCTCGGCGAGCGCCCGCTGCCCGTGGTGCAGCGGGCCTCCAGCGCGATCTGGCTGGATTTCGCCGTGCTCTGCCAGGGCGCCTGGGCCACCACCGACTTCATGGATCTCTGCACCCGTTTCCCCGCCCTGTTGCTGAGCGGCGTGCCCTGCCTGTCCGGCGATCCCCGTGCGGGCCGGATCGCCCGCGGCACCGAAGACGGCGCGACGCGGGTCCTGGCCGGCGACCGCGAACTGCCCCGCCTGGCGCCCCAGGACGACGCCGTGCGCCGCTTCATCGCCCTGGTCGACGAAGCCTACGACCGCCGCCGCCCGCTCTACCTGGAGGCCGCCGTGCCCCTGGATCAGCTGTACACCCGCGGCTTTCTGGAATTCCCCTTCCGCCGCACCCTGAGTCGCTTGAAGGAGATGCAGCAGGCGCGGTACTAGGCATCGCGCTTTGCCCCGCGCTTGAGCACATAACGCGGTCGCCGCTTGGTCTCGATATAGATGCGACCGATGTACTCACCCAGTACACCGATGCCGATCAGTTGGACACCACCAAAGAACAGGATGGCGGTCATCAACGAGGGATAGCCGGGTACCCGGTTGCCAAAGGCCAGTTTCTCGAAGATCAGATAGCCGGCGTAGGCCAGGGACACCAGGGCGACGAAACCTCCCAGGTAGGTCCAGAGTCGCAGCGGCACGGTGCTGAAGGAGGTGAAGCCCTCCAGCGCCAGGTTCCACAGTTTCCAGCCGTTGAACTTGCTCGAGCCGGCACTGCGCGGCGCGCGCTCATATTCCACCACCCGGGTGTCGAAACCCACCCAGGAGAGAATGCCCTTCATGAACAGGTTGCGCTCGGGCAGTTCGCGGATGGCGTCTACCACCTCGCGACTCATCAGCCGAAAATCGCCGACGTTCTCTTCGATGGGCGTCTGCGCGATGCGATTGTGCAGGCGATAGAAGCCCTCGGCGGTCAGCCGCTTGAGCGGGCTGTCGCTGCTGCGATTGACGCGCTTGGCCAGCACCACGTCGGCGCCCTGCTGCCACTGTTCGAGCAACCGCGGGATGACGTCCAGAGGGTCCTGCAGATCGACGTCCAGCGGTATCACCACGTCACCCCTGGCGTGCTCGATGCCGGCGAACAGCGCCGCCTCCTTGCCGAAATTGCGCGACAGCTGCAGCAGCACCACGCGCGGATCTTCTCGTTGCAGGCGCTCCAGCACTCGGGCGCTGCCGTCGCGGCTGCCATCGTCAACGAACAACAGCTCCAGGTCGTGCCGCGACAGCTCGGGATGGATGCAGACTGCCTGGTAAAAAAGCGCGATAGCCAGCTCTTCATTGAAGACCGGCACCACCAGGGAAAGCTTCACGGCATCGCTCATCGGAACACCCACAGGGACGACAGCAGATAGCTGAATACCGGCACCAGGGCGGTGGCGGCAAGGAGCGCATAGAGGACCGGCACACCGCAGGCAAGCAAGCCGGTCAGCAGCAAATTGTTGAGGCCAAAGCCGGCCAGCGCCACCAGCAGGAAGCGCCAGGGCGAGCCGGCACGGGCGAAGGTCAGATAGCGATGACCCAGATAGGAAACGCCGAAAGCGACCAGAAAAGCGCCCAGGTTGGCGATATAGGCTGGCCAATTCCATCCCCCCAACAGCAGGGCAGCGACGGCCATGTGTACTCCAGTGGCCGCAGCACCGACGAGGGCGAATCGCAGGGGCCGCGCCGCCGACTTGGCCAGGGATCCGGATGTAGACACGCTTGACCTCGATGCAGCGGCGATTGACCGGCGAACGTTACCTCGGAGGTATCGAAACATCCTGTTGCATCCGTTGCAATTCCGTTGCCGGGCGACGAACGGTCTGCGGTAGTCCATACGGGCTGCGGCGACGAGGCACGCCGCGGAGCGGCGGAGCCCCGTGGTAAGGTGGGACATCCCACAGCTTGACGAGGCCCGGTCATGACTCCGCGCATCGAACCCTTCTTCGACGCCACCACGTCCACCTTCACCTATGTGATCTACGAAGCCCCCGGCAGTCGCTGCGCCATCATCGACTCGGTGCTGGACTACGATCCGCATTCGGGCCGCACCGCCACCCTGTCGGCGGATCGCGTCGCCCGCTTCGTGCGCGATCAGGGGCTGACGGTGGAGTGGCTGCTGGAGACCCATGCCCACGCCGACCACCTCTCCGCCGCGCCCTATCTGCGGCGGCAACTGGGCGGGCGCATCGCCATCGGCGAGGGCATCCGCCGGGTCCAGGGCGCCTTCAAGGACGTCTTCAACCTGGAGCCGGAATTCCGCCTGGACGGCTCCCAGTTCGATCACCTGTTCCAGCCCGACGAGGTCTTCCACATCGGCGCCCTGACCGCCCGCGCCCTGCACGTACCCGGCCACACCCCGGCCGACATGGCCTACCAGGTGGAAGAGGACCATGTCTTCGTCGGCGACACCCTGTTCATGCCCGATGTCGGCTCGGCGCGCTGCGACTTCCCCGGCGGCAGCGCTCGCGACCTCTATCGTTCGATCCGCCGGCTGCTGACCCTGCCCGAGGCCACGCGCCTCTATCTGTGCCACGACTATCCGCCCGCCGGCCGCGAAGCGCGCCACGAGACCACCGTGGGTGAAGAGCGCGCCCTCAACGTGCATGTCCGCGACGGAGTGGACGAAGACGCCTTCGTCGCCCTGCGCACCCGCCGTGATGCCACCCTGTCCATGCCGACGCTGATCCTGCCGGCGATCCAGGTGAACATCCGCGCCGGCACCCTGCCGCCCGCCGAGGCCAATGGTCGCCGTTACCTGAAGATTCCCATTGACGGTTTCTAGAATCGTTGCCACCCGTCGTACAAGGTAAGAGCCACAGGCATTGGACGCAGCGGCGCCGCTGCGTCCAGGCTTTTTCACTTCGCACAGCTTCTCTGCTCCGTCCAACCCAGCGGCAAGGTTGGACAGCGCCTCGGCCGAATTTAGATACAGACCTGGTAGTGGCCCATGGCCTGCGACCACCCATCCCCTGGCCGGGAAACCTCGCCGCGTCCGCTCCTCAATACCAGGGCAGGCAATGTGTTCTGCACTACATTCCCAAAAGAGGTAGAGCGACCATGACCACCAAGAATTCGAACTCCAATCCCGGCAACTTCGCCAATGATCGCGAGAAGGCTGCCGAGGCCGGGCGCAAGGGCGGCCAGAACAGCGGGGGCAACTTTGCCAACGATCGCGAGAAAGCCTCCGAAGCCGGACGCAAGGGTGGTAGCCGCTAGGCGCTTCCCTCCTTGTAGCGGAGCCACGTCCGGGTGGACCCGGCTCCTTCGTCCCACGATCAAGAGGAATTCACGATGAGCACCAACAACTCCAATCCCGGCAACTTCGCCAACGATCGCGAAAAGGCCGCCGAAGCCGGCAGCAAAGGTGGGCAGAACAGCGGGGGCAACTTCGCCAACGATCCCGAGCGCGCCGCCGAGGCGGGCAGCAAGGGCGGACAGAACAGTGGTGGCAACTTCGCCAATGACCCCGAGCGCGCCGCCGAAGCCGGGCGCAAGGGCGGCGAGAACAGTGGCGGCAACTTCGCCAATGACCGCGAGAAGGCGTCCGAGGCCGGCCGCAAGGGCGGTCAGAACAGCGGCGGTGGCGGCCAGCAGTAATCCGGCCTGATCCAGGCCAGGGCGAAGGGCAGGCTCATCCTGCCCTTCCTGCTTTCACGTCCGTTCACTTTTCTCCCGGCTCGGGTATCACCGAGATCTGGCCGTTCTTTTCCAGCACCGCGAAGCGGATCTGCTCCAGCCGTTCCAGCCCCTGACTCTGCCGCGCCGCCTCGAGGATGTCTTCCTCGGTGAGGCGGGCCTTGCGCAGTCGCTCCGTCAGCGGCTTGCCGTACTCCACCACGATCAGCGGCACCCCGTCGAGAAAGCGCCCGACCCGGGGCGAACGTTCCTTGAACAGCGACAGCAGGATGTCGATCAGCACCAGGGTGGCGATCACCACGAAGGCATTGATCACCGAAAAATCATCCCCCAGCAGCGCCTGCTGGGTCGCCTCGCCGATCACCAGCAACAGGACGAAATCGAAGGTGGTGATCTCCGACAGCGCCCGCCGTCCGGTGATGCGAAACAGCACCAGCAGAAAGGCGTAGAGGGCGGCGGCGCGCAGGACGGATTCCATGGCAATTCCCTAGGGATAGATGAAGGCGGAGAGTGCCAGCGGTGGCTGGCCGGGTCGCAGAATGCGCCAGTCGACGGTGCCCAGGCGGTCCGGGCGCAAGGCGAGGTGCAGTCGACTCGACCCCGTTCCCGGCGCCAGATCGAGCCAGAGTACCCCGTCGCTGCTGGTCATGCGCAGCGGCTGGGGATAGAGGGCTTCCACCGTCCAGTCGGCCACCAGGCGCTCATCCAGGCCGATGCGGTCGAGGCCGGATGCCAGTTCCAGGGTCAGGGTCGCCGGCGCACCCCGGCGCTGGAAGCGCTCGTATTCGACACTGAGCTGGCCATCCGCGCTGACCCGGGTCGCCGTGGCCCAGGGCCCGCCGCTGGCAAACAGGCCGGCCAGGGCCAGGGCGACGAACAGGCCCAGCAACACCCAGCCCAGCCGCTCGCAGCGCCAGATCCAGCGTTGCAGGCCCGGCTCCTCGCGGATTGGCAGAGGCTTTTCCACCCGTGGCGTCATGGCGGTCGCTCCGCAATTCGATAGAGCTTGGAGCCCGACCGGAGGTCGCCGGTTCGACCGCTTCGCCCACCCACTGGGGCATACTGCGCCCCCTTTTTCCTGGAGTCCTGTCGATGCCCGTCTGGTGGCTGCTCGTCCTGCCCTTCATCGCCGGTGCCTGCCTGCCGCTGCAGGCCGGCATCAACGGTCAACTCGCCCGGCACCTCGGCAGCGTCTTCGCCGCGGCGTCCATTTCCTTCATGGTCGGTCTCGTCGCCCTGCTGGGCCTGACCCTCTGGCAGCGTGGTGTCCCTACCCTGGGTGTCCTGCGCGACCTGCACTGGTGGCACTGGTGCGGCGGCCTGCTGGGCATGTTCTTTATCGCCATGGCCGCCTTCGCCGGTCCGCGCATCGGCGCCACCCTGTTCATGGCGCTGGTGATCGCCGGACAGCTGGCCATGTCGCTGAGCCTGGATCACTTCGGCTGGGCCGGCTTTCGCCAGGACCCGGTCACCCTCGGCAAGCTGGCCGGCGTGGCGCTGATCGGTGCCGGCGTCTGGTGCATCGCCCGGGCCTAGGCCTAGTAGAGATCGCGACGGTAGCGTTCTTCGTCGATCAGCCGCTGGACCTCGGCCTCGCCGAGCAGCGCCGCCAGGGTCGCCTGGACACTGCGCCCCAGGCCCGGCAGGCTGCCGCAGACCATGATCACGGCATCCGCCGCCAGCCAGTCCAGCAGTAACTGCCGTTGCGCTCGCAGGCGGTCCTGCACATAGCCGTCGCCGTCCCGCGAGAACACCCGGTCCAGCCGTTCCAGTTCACCCCGCGCCTGCCAGGCATCCAGCTCCGCCCCATAGAAATCGTCGTGGGCCGCCGTGCGTTCGCCGAACAGCAGCCAGTTGCGCCGGTACCCGGCGGCGATACGGGCAGCCAACAGCGGGCGCACCCCGGCCAGACCAGTACCGGCAGCGATCAGGATCAGCGGGCGCGGGTCCAGCGGCGGTCTGAAGCCCGGATGGGCGCGGAGCCGCGCCTGCACCGCATCGCCCGGCCTCAGCCCTGAGGTCAGCCAGCCGGAGGCGATGCCCAGGCGACCGTCCGCCTTGCGCTGCTGGCGCACCAGCAATCGCAGCGCACCTTCGTCGGGCAGCGAGGCGATGGAGTACTGGCGCACGGCGAGTGGCACCAGAGCGTCGAGCAGCGCCTGGGCGCCCAGGCCCGCCAGCGCGGCCTGGTCTTTCGGCAACAGGCGGGTTTCCAGGGCCGCGGCGAGGGTCTGGCTGATGCCGTCGCCCACCACCACGCTGTCCGCGGCCAGCCCCAGGGGCGACAACCAGGCCGCCATGCGCTCGGCGCCCTGGCGCGGTGCAATCTCGAGGATATCGCCCGGCGCCCAACTGCTCCCGGGCGGTGGCAGCAGCTGCAGCTCGAAGACGGCTCCACCGGGGCTGCCGGCATTGAGCGGCTGCAACGCTACCAGCGGCCAGGCCCGCAGTGGCCGCTCGACCGCTGGCTCGATGGCCACGGCGCCCAGGGCCTTGAGCCGACCCTGCCAGAGCGCGAGCGCCCGAGCGTCGCCATTGTCCACCTCCACCGGGGCGAACAGCGGCCGCGCGCCCTGCCCGGCGAGCCAGGCATCCAGCCGCCGGGCGAAGGCGCAATAGGCCGGGTAGCGGCGGTCGCCCAGGGCCAGCACCCCGAAGTTCAGATTCGGCAGCGCGGTCTGGGTCAGCATCCGTCGTTCGAAGCCACGGGCGGCGTCCGGTGCCTCGCCATCGCCGTGGGTGGCGACGACGAACAGCGCCTGGGTGGCCTGCTGCAGGCGCTCGACCGAGAGTCGTCCGAGCGCGATCACCTCGGCGCTCAGGCCCGCCGCCTGCAACTGGCCGGCGGCCTGCCAGGCCAGCGCCTCGCCCTGGCCGCTCTGGCTGGCATAGCCGATCAGCCAGTCGGCGGCGCCCGGCGTGGCCGGCAGCAGGCCGCGCCGGGCCTGGTGCGCCTGGCGACGCTTGCGGCGGCGGTCCAGATAGAGCCAGAGGCCGGTCACCATGAACAGCGGCATGGCCAGGCTGGCGAGCGCCAGGGCCACCCGTCCGGCCAGACCGAAATACTCGCCCGAATGCAGCGCATAGACACTGAGCAGCAGCCGAGCGCCGAGCGGCTGTTCGCTATAACGGCGGTGATCGAGCACCCGTCCCGCGCCATCGAAGACGATGCGATTGAGGGCACGGACATGCTCGGCCTCGTCGGGCAGGTACCAGAGGGTCGGCTGACTGACCTTGCGCGCCGGATTGGGCAGCAGCAGGCCATAGCCCTCGACCTGTCCGCCGGTTTCCTGCCGGAAGCTCTGCCAGAGCGCATCCAGGTCCACGTCCTGGCGCGCCACCACGCCGCTGATCCGGGGCTCCGGCGCCGCCCCCAGCAATCGCTCGCTGGCCTGGCGATACCAGTCATAGGACCAGTACAGACCGGTCAGCGCCGCCAGCAGATAGACCAGCAGGCACCAGGTGCCCGCCACGGCGTGCAGGTCCCAATGGAAACTGCGCCCCCGGCGCGCCCAGTCGAGGGTCAGCCAGGTGCGCCAGCGCCCTGCCTGGCGCGGCCAGCGCAGATAGAGGCCGGACAGGCAGAGCACCAGCAGGATCAGGGTGGCGGCCCCGGTCAGGGCCTTGCCTACCGGTCCCAGGGCCAGGGAGCGGTGCAGGTCCAGGACCAGGCGAAAGAATCCCTGGCCGCGCGGCGCCTTCAGCACCTCGCCGGTGTAGCGATCGAACAGCAGCACCTCGCCACGGCCCTGGCCGCTCGCCGGCGCCAGGCCGAGCAGGCCGTAGCCCTCCCCCGCCATGCTGGAGACGAAGCCTAATTCCTGACCCGGAGCGAGCAGACGCTGCCGCACTTCCGGCAGTGTCAGCGGGCGCTGGTCCGGCGTCGCGGCGGTGGGCGGCGGATTGAGCAGTTCCAGCAACTCCAGCTGAAAGCTATAGAGCGCCCCCGTCACCCCCAGCACCACCAGCACCAGGCCCGCCGCCAGCCCGAGCAGGCTGTGCAGCTGGAACAGGCTCCCGCGGATCAGGGCTGGGCCCACAGCCGCAGGAGGTTGTGATAGACACCGGTCAGCTGCAGGCAGGCCTCGTGGCCCTGCCCCAGCTCGGCCGCCGCCCGCTGGATACCCTGGTCCAGTTCGAACAGCTGGCCGCGCTGGCCGGCGTCGCGCACCAGGCTCTGGATCCAGAAGAAGGAACACAGCCGGGTACCGCGGGTGACCGGCAGCACCCGGTGCAGGCTGCTGGCCGGATAGAGGATCAGATCGCCCGCCGCCAGCTTGACGCTGTGGGCGCCATAGGTGTCTTCCACCACCAGCTCGCCGCCGTCGTATTCGTCCGGCTCGCAAAAGAACAGCGTGGCCGACAGATCGGTGCGCAGGTAGCCGCTGCCATCCGGTAGCGGCCGCAGGGCATTGTCCACGTGCAGGCCAAAGGACTGGCCGCCCTGGTAGCGATTGAACAGCGGCGGAAACACCCGTGCCGGCAGCGCCGCGGCGACGAACAGCGGATGCCGTGCCAGCGCCTGCTGGATCAGCTCGCCCACCGCGCGCGCCGCCGGCTCGTCCGCCGGCAGCTGCAGATTGTCCTTGGCCATGGCCGACTGGAAACCGGCCGTGTGCCGGCCATCGGCCCAGGCGGCCGCCTCCAGCCGCTCCCGGCATTCCCTTACCTGCTCGGGCGTCAGCACGCCCGGAACGCTGATCATCATGGTGATTCCCCTCTAACGCCGAAAGCCCTGCGCAGGCAGGGCTTCGGTTGCTGCAGGCGACCTCAGAAGCTGTAGGTCGCGGTCAGGATGGCGGAACGGGCATCGCCGTATTCGATGGCCGACGACCGGGTGCTCACCCCCAGTTGCGAGCGCACCCGCTCCACATAGTCCTTGTCGAAGACGTTGTTGACGTTGAGTTGCAGGTCGACGTTGCGATTGACGCGATAGCCGACCATGGCGTTGTGCAGCCAGTAGTCGTCGAGCTTGGCGCCGTCGTTGCTGGAGGTGACGTTGCGCTCGCTGACGTAGCGGGCGCCATAGCCCACCCGCCAGCCGGCCGGCAGTTCGTAGGTGGTCCAGAGATTGAGCGAGCGCGGCGGGGTGTTGGCCAGCGCCTGGCCTTCGCGATTGCGACCGTCCAGGGTGTCGGCGGCCTTGAGCGTCTCGCTGTCGAGGAAGGTGAAGTTGGCGTAGACGTTCCACTGCGGGGTGATCCGTCCGGTGGCGCCCAGCTCGATGCCCTGCACGCGCTGCTTGCCGGCCAGGGCGGTGCTGCCGTCGGCCAGGGTTTCCCGGGCATTGCTCTTCTCGACGCGGAACAGCGCGCCGTCCAGCTCCAGGCGCTTGTCGAGGAATTCCCACTTGGTGCCCAGCTCCCAGGTCTTGTTCTTTTCCGGACCCAGATCCTGGTTGGCCGCGCTCAGCCCGGCACCGGTGGAGGTCAGGCTTTCCGCCGAGGGATTGAAGGAGGTGCCATAGGCCACGTAGACCCGGCCGTTCGGAGCCGGCTTGAACACCAGGCCGGCGCGCCCGCTCAACTTGGCGTCATCGGAACTCAGCTTGGTCTTGGCGCCGCGCACGCCGTTGGCGACCGGGGTGGTGTCGCTGTCGCCGTCGAACCAGTCGTAGCGCAGGCCCAGGTTCAGATCCCAGTAGTCGTTGAGGGCAATGGTGTCGAAGGCATAGAGCGCCTTGTCGGTCAGCACGTTGTTGGCGATGGCCGAGGTCTGCTTGTCGGTCGCGCCGTCGTAGCGCTCCGGCGGCGCGGCCAGGGAATAGCCGGCGGCCGGGAAGGTCAGGCCATAGCTGTAGGTGTCGCGGTCGTAGTCCTCGCGGGAGAACTCGGCGCCCAGCACGAAGGAATGACCCAGGCCGAAGGTATCGACATTGCCGGTCAGGTTGGTCTGGTTGATCCACATCTCCGAGGTCACGTCGCGGCCATAGCCCTGGGGACCGGCCGGGCGATAGCGACCCGCGGCCACGCCACCCAGGTTGACGTGGGACGCCGAGATCACCACGTCGCGCTCGATGCGGCTGTAGCGGGTCAGGTTCTGCAGACTCAGGTTGTCGTTGAAGCGGTGCTCCAGCTCCACGGTGAAGACATTGTTGTTGATGTCTTCCTTGTCGATGTTCTTGAAGCCGAAATAGGCATCGCGATCCACCCCGCCCAGGCGCTTGCCGTTGAGCGCCGGCACCCCGTAGTCGGGCTGGTTGTTGTCGGTCTGGTGGAAGTAGCTCAGAGTCAGGCGGGTATCGTCCGACAGGCCCAGGGCCAGCGACGGCGCGATGCCCCAGCGCTCGCGATCGATCTGGTCGCGGCCGGGCACGTCGTTCTCGTGAGCCATCAGATTCAGGCGGAAGGCGCTGTCGGTACCCACGCCCTGCAACGGCTGGTTGGTGTCCAGGGTCAGGCGGCGATAGCTGTCGGTGCCCAGGCCCGCGCCGATGCGGGTGAACTGGCGCTCCTGGGGCTTCTTGCTGATCAGGTTGATAGAGCCACCGGTGGTGCCGGCGCCGCCGAACACCGAGTTGGGGCCCTTGATGACCTCGACCGACTCCAGGTTGAAGGTGTCGGTGCGGTTGGTCTGGGTGCTGTCGCGCAGGCCATCGATCTGGATGTTCGAGTTGGCGCTGAAGCCGCGGATATTGATGCTGTCGCCGGAGCCACCACCGCCCTCGCCGGCGTTGAAGGTGATGCCGGACACGTTGGACAGCACCGATCTCAGACTCAGGGCCTGCTGGTCCTGGATGACCTGGGCCGGCACCACGGTGACGGTCTGGGGGGTATCCAGCAGGGGCGCGGTGTACTTGCGCGAGGCGGACTGCTCGGCCTTGAAGCCTTCCTGCTGCGCCTGACCTTCGATGGTCAGACTTTCCAATCGGGTCACCGGCTCCTTGGCATCCTGGGCCTGAGCCCCGAGGGAAAGCGAAGCGACGGCGACACTGAAGGTAGAAACCAGCAAACGGCGCTGGGACAGCGAGGACATTTCCTTGGACATGATGGCGGGCCGCCTCCTTATGTGAATGCGGCGCGATTCTATTTGCAAACGATTATCAAATCCATAGCGAATGTAAATTATTCTTAACAATCCGGAAAACCGCCTGACACAGGGCTTTTCCACAGGCATGAAAAAGCCCGCGTCCCTGATGGGACGCGGGCTCGACTACCGCGGGAAGACCTTAGAGGTAGAAGGCCTTCAGCGGCGGGAAGCCGTTGAATTCCACTGCGCTGTAGCTGGTGGTGTAGGCACCGGTGGACAGCCAGTACAGGCGGTCACCGCTGGCCAGGTTCAGCGGCAGACCGTACTTGTAGTGCTCGTACATGATGTCGGCGCTGTCGCAGGTCGGCCCGGCGATGACGACTTCTTCCATCTCGCCCTTCTTCTCGGTCCAGATCGGGAACTTGATGGATTCGTCCATGGTTTCGATCAGGCCGGAGAACTTGCCCACGTCGGTGTAGACCCAGCGCTCCACGGCGGTACGCGACTTGCGCGCCACCAGCACCACTTCGCTGACCAGGATGCCGGCGTTGGAGATCAGCGAGCGGCCCGGCTCGAGGATGATTTCCGGCAGCTCGTCGCCGAAGTCTTCCTTGAGGAAGCGGATGATCTCCTCGGCATAGGTCTCCAGGCTGTTGGTGCGCTGGATGTAGTTGGCCGGGAAGCCACCGCCCATGTTGATCATTTTCAGGGTGATGCCGTCTTCTTCCTTGAGGCGCTCGAAGATCACCTTGACCTTGGCGATGGCGGCGTCCCAGACGTCGATGTCGCGCTGCTGGCTGCCAACATGGAAGGAGATGCCATAGGGCTCCAGGCCCAGCTGGCGGGCCAGGATCAGCAGATCCAGGGCCATGTCGGGCTGGCAGCCGAACTTGCGCGACAGCGGCCAGTCGGCGGAGTTGGAGCCTTCGGTGAGGATCCGCACATAGATGCGCGAGCCCGGGGCGGCCTTGGCGATGTTGCGCAGGTCGGCCTCGGAGTCGGTGGCGAACATGCGCACGCCCTTCTCGTAGAAGTAGCGGATGTCCTTGGACTTCTTGATGGTGTTGCCGTAGCTGATACGCTCCGGCTCGACACCGGTGGACAACACCTTGTCCAGCTCGTAGATGGAGGCGATGTCGAAGTTCGAGCCCTTGTCGCGCAGCAACTCGGTGATCTCGATGGCCGGGTTGGCCTTGACCGCGTAGTAGATCTTGGCGAACGGGAAGTTGCCAACGAGATCGTCATAGGCCCGGCCGATGGTGGCGGTGTCGATGACGACGAAGGGGGTTTCATGCTGGTCGGCGAAGGCCTTCATCTTCTGGAAGGTTTCGCGAGAATAGTAATCTTCGACCTTGATGGACATGCGTCGGACTCCCGATGGGCAGAACAAATTGAAGGAGGGGGTGTTCTGAACGCCTAATCCGTTTCCCCACTTTGGTTCGCCTACTTCCCAAGGCACATCGCCGAAAGCAAAAAGGTCAACGCGTACTGGCGTTGACCTCGCTGTCTCGTCGTCGGTACTTGAGCCGGATGGATCGTTTCCAGCATGGACGTTCGGGCGCGAACTTTAGGGCCAGACGCCTCAGAGATCAATGTTAAATCCATGATCTTTACCGAACGGTGACGCGCACGGACTCCCCCCTCTCCTGCAACCGACCGGAGCGGGCGCCGAGATGTTCCTGGGGGGCGATGACAGGAGGTTTCCACGCGGGGAATCAAGAGGCCGGACAGCGCCATCGTCGGGCTTTGACGGTGGCGCTGGGCGATCGCGGCCATGGGCCGCTCCTACAGGCACGAAAGCAACCGTAGCATCGGCCGCATTGGCGGACCGCCATGATCGCGATCAGTCCCTTGCCACCGTAGCGTGGAAAACGGCGCAGCCTTTTCCACCGAGACTTTCGGTGCCGAGGCGTGCCCTCACCCCAGCCCTCTCCCAGAGGGAGAGGGGGCCATCCGCGCGACTCTGGACCAATCGAGCTGGGTCTTATCGCCTTCGTAGGTTGGGTTGAGCGCAGCGAAGCCCAACAGGCCCAACCCCAACCCTTACCGGAACGGCGGCTCGTCGAAGCTGCGCAGCTTACGCGAGTGCAGGGAGTCGAGCTGAGTGCGCAGCTGGTCCAGGGCAGCGATGCCGATCGCCAGGTGCTGGCTCACCGCGCGGGCATAGAAGGCGTTGGCCGAGCCCGGCAGCTTGATCTCGCTGTGCAGGGGCTTGTCGGAGACGCACAGCAGGGTGCCGTAGGGCACCCGCAGGCGATAGCCCTGGGCGGCGATGGTGCCGCTCTCCATGTCCACCGCCACGGCGCGCGCCAGGTTGATCAGCGGGCGTTCCTGGGCCCAGCGCAGCTCCCAGTTGCGGTCGTCGTAGGTCAGCACGGTGCCGGTGCGCAGGCGGCGCTTGAGCGCCTCGCCGCGTTCGCCGGTGACGCTGGCGGCGGCTTCCTGCAGCGCCACCTGCACCTCGGCCAGCGCCGGGATGGGGATGTGCGGCGGCACCACGCGGTCGAGGATGCCGTCGCGTCTCATGTAGGCGTGGGCCAGCACATAGTCGCCGATGGTCTGCGACTGCCGCAGGCCGCCACAGTGGCCGATCATCAGCCAGCAGTGCGGACGCAGCACCGCCAGGTGGTCGGTGATGTTCTTGGCGTTGGACGGGCCGACGCCGATATTGACCAGGGTGACGCCATGGCCGTCGCTGGCGATCAGGTGGTAGGCCGGCATCTGGAAGCGATGCCAGGCGATGGCGGCGATGACCGCCTGGGCCTCGGTCGGGTCCATGTCGCGTTCGATGATGACGTTGCCCGGCAGCACCAGGCGCTCGAAGCGCGGATCGCTGCGCAGCTGTTCGAGGCCGTGCTGGATGAACTGGTCGACGTAGCGATGGTAGTTGGTCAGCAGGATCCAGGGCTGCACGTGGCGCCAGTCGCTGCCGGTGTAGTGGACGATGCGACGCAGCGAGAAGTCGGTACGGGCGGCGTCGAACAGCGCCAATGGCAGCGGATCGATGCGCTCCCAGTCGTAGTGGCCGTCGGCGATGTCGTCGTGGGCGGCGGAGAGATCGGTGCTGGGAAAGACCCGCGCCAGCTCGGCGGCGGTCACGCCACTGCCGGCCAGTTCGTCGCCCTGCTCCACCACATAGGGATAGGGGATGTCCTGGCGACTGCGACCGATCTCGACCTGGACGTCATAGTCGCGCATCAGCGGTTCGAGCTGTTCCAGCAGATAGCCGCGAAAGGCCGCCGGATGGGTCACGGTGGCCACATAGGTGCCGGGCAGCTGGATCTTGGCGTAGGCGCGGGTGGTGGCCGGCGGCACGCCGGGGGCGCGATAGCGGATGCGGATCTCGGGATAGCGGAACAACTCGCGCTCGGCCGCGCTGGGCTCGACGCGATCCTTGAGATAGCGCTTGAGGGCGGCATCCAGGGCCTGGGTGGCCTCCTGATGCAGCGCCGCGAGACGGTCCACCGCCTCGCTGGCGGTGGCAACGACGGTGAAATCCTCGGGTACGGAGGTCATGCAAGTTTCCTTGTTGGGGCACTGCTATAGCTGACACCCTAACACCCCTGCATGACAACGGCTTCCCCCGCTAAAGCGTCTTTTCCCCCTGGGCGTGCTGCTCCCACAGGCGCCGATAGTGGCCGTCAGGCCGCTGCAGCAAGGCCTCGTGACTGCCCTCCTCCACCTTGCGCCCATCGCGCAGCACCAGGATGCGATCGGCATGGCGGATGGTGGAGAGCCGGTGCGCCACCACGATCAGGGTGACCTGGCCGCGCAACTCGTCCAGCGCCCCCTGCAGCCGTGCCTCGGTGGCGCTGTCGATGCTGGCGGTGGCCTCGTCGAGCAAGAGCACCTTGGGTTCGCGCAAAAGCGCCCGCGCCAGCGCCAGCAGCTGCCGCTCGCCAGTGGACAGGGTGAAGCCGCGCTCGCCCAGCAGGGTATCCAGGCCCTCCGGCAGACGCGCCACCAGGTCGTCCAGGTGGGCGGCGGCCAGGGCTTCGCGCAGTCGCGCGTCCGGCACCTGGCTGCCGAGCAAGAGGTTGTCCCTCAGGCTGCTGGAGCGGATGAAGGGTTCCTGGGGCACGCTGGCCAGGGCCGCGCCCAGCACCTCCGGGGTCAGGCTGCCCAGCTCGCGGCCGTCCAGGCAGAGGTGGCCGCCGGTGACCGGCTGCAGCCCGGCGAGCAGGTCGAGCAGGGTCGACTTGCCGCTGCCGGTGGGCCCGACGATACCGAGAAAGGTGCCCGGAGGGATGTCCAGATCGATGCCGTGCAGGGTGTCGTGCCCGGCGCCGGCATGGCGGAAGCGCACGGCGTCGAGGTGGAAGTGCGCGGTCGCGATGGGCCGGTCATCTTCGCCGCTCAGCGCCGGCTTCTCTTCCAGCAGGTGCAGCAACCGGGTGCCGGCCACCGTGGCCTGCTGGAACAGGTTGAATCTCTGGGTGATGTCCATCAGCGGCTCGGTCACCCGCCCCAGGTAGGTGACGAAGGCATAGAGCACGCCAATCTCGGCGCCGCCCTGCAGATGGCCCATCCCGTAGACCAGCAGCAGCACCGCCAGCACCGCCACGCTGACCAGATCCAGTGCCGAACGCAGCAGGAGCCCGGAGACGCGAATGGTGCGCATGCGGGCGCCGTACTGCGCCTGGTTGAGCCGCTGGAAATCCTGGCGGAAGCGCTCGGTCTGGTTGAAGGCCTGCAACAGGCCCATGCCGCCGATGGCCTCGCCCAGGCGGGCGCTCTGCTCGGCGCGCAGCATCCTGACCTCCATGGCCGCCGCCCCGCTGTATCGCTGATAGGCCCAGACGATCAGCATGGCCGCCGGGATCAGCAGCACGGCGATGGCCATCAGCCGTACGTCGAGCAGGGCCATGGCTACCAGGATGCCGATCAGCAGCACGATGTTGCCGACCATGTTGCCGAGAAAGGCCACATAGAGTTCACGCAGGGCGTCGGTGTCGTTGGTGACCCGCGCCACCAGTTCGCCGGTGGCGGTGCGGTCATGGAAGCTCTGCGGCAGGCTCAGCACGTGGCGGAACAGCCGGCGCCGCTGCAGGAGCACCACGTCCATGGCGATCTCGGCGAATCTGAGCGATTGCAGGTAGCGACCGTAGGCGGCCAGGCCCTGGGAGACCACATAGGCCGCCACCAGGCCCACCAGCGGCCAGAGCCGCAGGTCGTGGGGCACCAGGTAGTTGTCCAGGTAGTGCTTGGTCAGCCAGGGCCCCAGCACATCGAACAGGGTCGCCATGACCAGGATCGCCAGGGTGCCGGCCAGCTTGCGCGGATTGGCCAGTACCGGCTTGAGCAGCAGCGAGAGCACGCGCGTCTTGGTCATTGGCTGGCCTCCTCCGCCTGCTGCAGGGTCCAGAGTCGGGCATAGAGGCCACCGGCGGCGAGCAGCTCGGCGTGCCGGCCCCGCTCCACCAGGCTGCCCTGGTCGAGCACTATGATCTCGTCGGCCTGCTGCACGGCGGAGAGCCGGTGGCTGACGATCAGGGTGGTACGCCCCTGCAGCCCGGCCAGCGTCTTCAGCAGGCGGGCTTCGGTGGCGGTATCCACCGCCGAGAGGGTGTCGTCCAGCAGCAGGATGGGCGCCGGCGAGAGCAGCGCCCGGGCCAGGGCCACCCGCTGGCGCTGGCCACCGGAAAGGGTCAGGCCGCGCTCGCCCACCGGGGTGTCCAGGCCTTGCGGCAAGGCCGCCAGGTCGGTGCCGAAGGCGGCGGCGTCCAGGGCTTCGCGGATCTCCCCGGCGGTGGCGTCGGGACGACTGAGGGCGACGTTCTCGCCCAGGGTGCGGGCGAACAGGAAGGGATCCTGGGGCACATAGGCGAACTGGGCGCGCAGATCGCCCAGGCGATACTCCTCCAGCGGCACCCCGCCCAGGCGGATGCAGCCCTGCTCCAGCGGGAATTGGCGCAAGAGCAGGCGCAGCAGGGTGCTCTTGCCGCTGCCGGTGGCGCCGACGATGCCCAGGGTATCGCCAGCGGGCAGGTCGATGACCACGTCCTGCAAGGCCGGCTGGCGCGCCTGGGGATAGGTGAAGGCCGGGATGTAGACCGACAGATCGGCCTGGTCCGGTGGCGTCTGGGTGCCCTCGTCGCGGATGCGCTCGGTGACGGCGAACACCTCTTCCAGCCTACGCGCTCCAGCCTCACCACGCTGCAAGAGGTTGAAGCACCAGCCAATGGCGAACATCGGCCAGATCAGCTGCACCAGATAGAGGCTGAAGCTGGTCAGCTGGCCGAGGGTGATATGGCCGTCGAGATAGCGCCAGCTGCCCATGACCAGGGTCAGCAGGGTGGCGAGACTCAGGGCGACAAAGATGATCGGCTCGTAGCGCGCCTCGGTGCGCTGCACCTGGTAGTCGGCCTTGGCCACGCTGCGGGCGCGGGCGTCGAAGTCGTCCAGCTCGGCTTCGATCAGGGCGTGCTGGCGCAGCATGCGCAGACCGCTCAAGGCTTCCTGGGTACGGTCGTTGAGGGCGGAAAAGCCGGCCAGCGCCAGGCCGAAGCGCTGCTGCACCCGCCGCGCCACGCGATAGAAGCCCCAGGCCATGAAGGGAAAGGGCAACAGCGCCAGGGCGGCCAGGGGCGCGTCGATGCCGATGAACATGGCCAGCAGCACCAGCAGCAGGGTCAGCATGCCGTCGAAACTGGCCAGCACCCCTTCGCCGGCGGCCGTCTCCACGGCGTCGATGTCCTGGGTGGCGCGGGCCAGCAGATCACCGGTGCGACTGGACTGGAAGAACCCGGGATCCAGCCGCGCCAGCTTGGCGAAGAAGGCGTCGCGCAATTCCACCCCGACCTGGTAGGAGGTGCCGAACAGCCGCACCCGCCACTGATAGCGGAGCACATAGAGGCCACAGCCGACCGCCACGATCAGGGCGACGCGCCAGAGCAGCCCGGTCTGATCCAGCTCGCCGGCGCGCAGGGCGTCGATGGCCTTGCCGATCCACCAGGGCAGGGTCAGGTTGAGCAGGCCGACACCCAGCAGGCAGAGGATGGCAGTCCCGTAGGCACGCCGTTGGCGCAGGAAGAAATCACGCAACAACCGCCACAACGCCATAGAACCGCCTTACCCGAGCAAAGGTGCAGTATATCGGCTACCCAACCGGCAGCGGAGTTCCTTCGTCCCGATGCGGGTCCCATGTCAACGGGTGGCGCGGGGCGCGAGGTCGTTGTAGGGTGCCACTCCCTGCGGCGCCCGACCGCTGCGCCCCTTTTTCCTTTGCTAGGCTGACGTCCATGACCCTCGAACCCCAACGTCCCGTCGTCCTCTGCCTGTCCGGCCACGATCCGAGTGGCGGCGCCGGCCTGCAGGCCGACATCGAAGCCCTGCTCGCCCAGGGTTGCCATGCCGCCCCGGCGGTCACTGCCCTGACCGTGCAGGACACCGTCGACGTGCGCGACTTCCGGGTGCTGGATCGCGAGTGGGTGCTGGCCCAGGCCCGGGCGATCATCGCCGATCTGCCGGTGGCGGCGGTCAAGCTGGGCATGCTCGGTTCGGTGGAGATGGTCGAGACGGTGCTGGAGATCATGGAAGCCCTGCCCGGCGTACCCCTGGTCTGCGATCCGGTGCTGCGCGCCGGTGGCGGCGGCGCCCTGGGCAAGGACGAGGTCGGCTATGCCATCCGCGAACGGCTGCTGCCACGCGCCACCATCGCCACCCCCAACCTGCCCGAGGCACGCATCCTCGCCGAGTTGCCCGAGGGCACCCCGGAGCAGTGCGCCGAGCGCCTGCTGCCCTTCTGCGCCCACCTGCTGATCACCGGCGGCCATGGCGAGGAACACGAGGTGCACAACCGCCTTTATGACCGTGCCGGTGGCTGCGAGACCCACGTCTGCCAGCGCCTGCCCGGCAGCTACCACGGCTCCGGCTGCACCCTGGCCAGTACCCTGGCCGGGCGCCTGGCTCTGGGCGAAGCCCTGCCCAGCGCGGTGCGCAGCGCTCTGGACTACACCTGGCGCACCCTGAGGGACGCCGAGCGCCCCGGTCGCGGCCAGTACGTGCCGCGCCGCCTGCCACTGGACTTCTGTTCATGAGCCCCTTGCGCGGCCTCTATGCCATCACCGACAGCGCCCTGCTCGCCGAGGGTCGCCTGCTGCCCTATGTGGAGGCAGCCTTGCAAGGCGGGGCCCGGCTGGTGCAGTACCGCGACAAGTCCGGGGACGCCAGTCGCCGCCAGGACGAAGCCGCCGCCCTGGCCGACCTCTGCCGCCAGCACGGTGCCCAGCTGATCATCAATGACGACCTCGCCCTGGCCCGCCGGCTGGGCGTCGGCCTGCACCTGGGCCAGGAAGACGGCTCCCTGGCCGCGGCCCGCGCCGACCTGGGGGCGGACGCTGTTCTTGGCGGTACCTGCCACGCCAGCCTGGAACTGGCCGAGGCCGCGGCCCAAGCCGGCGTCAGCTACCTGGCCTTTGGCCGCTTCTTCGCCTCCAGTACCAAGCCGGATGCCCCGCCGGCGCCCCTGGATTTGCTCGACCAGGCCCGCAGCCGCTTCGCCTTGCCGGTCTGCGCCATCGGCGGTGTCACCCTGGACAATGCCCCGCTTCTGCTCGACCACGGCGTCGATCTGCTCGCCGTCGTCCACAGCCTGTTTTCCGCCGCCAGCGCGGGCGAGGTGGAGCGCCGCGCGCGCGCCTTCGCCCAGCTGTTCGCGGCCTGATCTCATTCAAGGAGACCCCTATGTCCCGCTCCGCGCAACTCTTCGACCAGGCCCAGCGCCACATCCCCGGCGGCGTCAACTCGCCGGTCCGCGCCTTCAAGAGCGTCGGCGGCACGCCGCTGTTCTTCAAGCACGCCCAGGGCGCCTACATCGTCGACGAGGATGACAAGCGCTATGTCGACTACGTCGGTTCCTGGGGTCCGATGATTCTCGGCCACAGCCATCCGGACGTGCTCGACGCGGTGCGCCGCCAGCTGGAACACGGCCTCTCCTATGGCGCCCCGACCGCCCTGGAAACCACCATGGCCGACCTCATCTGCGAGCTCGTGCCGTCCATGGAAATGGTGCGCATGGTCAGCTCCGGCACCGAAGCCACCATGAGCGCCATCCGCCTGGCGCGCGGTTACACCGGGCGCGACACCATCATCAAGTTCGAGGGCTGCTACCACGGCCACTCCGACAGCCTGCTGGTCAAGGCCGGCTCCGGCGCCCTGACCCTGGGCGTGCCCAGCTCCCCCGGCGTGCCGGCGGCCTTCGCCCAGCACACCCTGACCCTGGCCTACAACGACCTGGGCGAGGTGGAAGAAACCCTGGCCAAGGTCGGCGACCAGATCGCCTGCATCATCGTCGAGCCGGTGGCCGGCAACATGAATTGCGTGCCGCCGGCGCCGGGCTTCCTGGAAGGATTGCGTAGCCTCTGCGACCAGTACGGCGTGGTGCTGATCTTCGATGAGGTCATGACCGGCTTCCGCGTCGCCCTGGGCGGCGCCCAGGCGCACTACGGCATCCGCCCCGACCTCACCACCTTCGGCAAGATCGTCGGCGGCGGCATGCCGGTGGGCTGCTTTGGCGGCAAGCGCGAGATCATGGAAAAGATCGCCCCGCTCGGCCCGGTCTACCAGGCCGGTACCCTGTCGGGCAATCCGCTGGCCATGGCCGCCGGCCTCACCACCCTGCAGCTGATCCGCCGCCCCGGCTTCCATGCCGAGCTGACCGACTACACCACGCGCATGCTGCAGGGCCTGCAGGATCGCGCCGATGCCGCCGGCGTGCCCTTCGTCACCACTCAGGCGGGCGGGATGTTCGGTCTCTACTTCAGCGGCGCCGAAGACATCGTCACCTTCAGCGATGTCATGGCCAGCGACAGCGAGAGATTCAAGCGCTTCTTCCACCTGATGCTGGACGGTGGCGTCTACCTGGCACCCAGCGCCTTCGAGGCCGGCTTCACCTCCATCGCCCATGGCGACGAGGAATTGCGCATCACCCTGGACGCCGCCGAGCGCGCCTTCGCCACCTTCAAGGACTAGGTGTCATTCGTCTCGCTTGCGGAACCTCTCTGCCCTGCCGGCCTCACACCTAGTTGAGTGGCCGGCGTCACAGGTAAAAAAGTTCCGCCGTTGCGCGTAAAGGTTTTGAAAGCGTGCGTCGGCTTGACCCATAATGAGACGTCGGCGCGTTTCGCCGACCGGGTTCTCCGAACCTGCCTCGCTTGTGGAGGCGCTTCATGCACCGCGCTGGTCGTACCCTGTGCGCAGCCCTAATCCTGATGCCCCTGGTCGCCCTGGCCGGAGGCAATTCGCTGCTCGTCCCCAGCACCAGCCGTTGCAACCTGAATCTGGCCAACGAAGCCCTGGCGCAGGCGATCGCCCGTTGTCAGCAGATTGCCCACGACGGCGATTCCCAGGCACAGTACGAACTCGGTGACTTCTACTACGAAGGCAAGCAGACGCCCAAGGACCTGAACCAGGCGCGTCAGTGGTTCGAGCAGGCCTCGCTAAAGGGCAATGCCGATGCGCAGAATCGCCTCGGCAACATGTTCTTTCGCGGCGAGGGCGTACCGCCCAACAACATCCAGGCCTACATCGTGCTGAAGATGGCCGCCATCAATGGCAACGACGAAGCCATGGACACCGCCGACCTGGTCAGCGCCCAGATGCGCCGGGACGAGCTGGAGATGGCCACCCAGGTGCTGGGGCAGATCTTCCGCGACTATCTGCAGGACATGCAGACCGCGGGCAACCTCAATCCCTTCCAGCCGTCGCAGAACTGACTGCGAGCCCGGTCAGGGCTTGTCGGGCATGGGCATGGGAAACGGCATGACATTGGTGCCGCCCTTGGCTTCGCTGATCTTGGGCTGGCCCAGGCGCTCCACCTCGTCGATGCGGATGATCGAGTGCATGGGCACGAAGCTGCGCACCACGCCTTCGAATTGCGCCTTGAGCTTTTCCTCGCTCGGATCCACCACCACCTGGGTGCGTTCGCCGAACACCAGCTCCTCGATCTCCAGGAAGCCCCAGAGATCGCTCTGGAAGATCTGCTTGGCGTAGATCTCGAAGACCTGACCCTGGTTGACGAAGATGACCTTGTAGATGGCCGGCTTGCTGGGGGATGAGCTCATGGTGGACGCGGGGTTCGCCGAGAAAAAAGGGGGCGGCGAGCATAGCATGTCGCCCCCGGCTGCCGTCAGGGCTCGCCCGGGGTTTCCAGCCAGGCCCGCTCGGCCACCAGGGCCGTCACCCAGTCGATGAAGACCCGCAACTTGGCGCTGACGTGACGGTTGGGCGCGAAGGCCAGATACAGCGGCATGGGGGCCACCCGCCAGTCCGCGAACAGCCTGACCAGTTCGCCGCGGGCGACAGACTCCGCCGCCAGATAGTGCGGCAGGCAGACCACGCCGAGCCCGGCCTGCCCCGCGGCCAGGCAGGCATTGCCGTCGTCCACTTCCAGACGGTGCCGGCTCTGCAATTCCAGGCGCTCGTCCCCGCGCCGCAGGGCATAGGGAAAGCCCTTGCCCGCCCCCCAGAGGAACCGCACCACCCGGTGCGGCGCCTCGGCCAGTTCGGCGGGATGAAGCGGCACACCCTGGGCGGCGAGATAGGCCGGCGCGGCATAGCACCCCAGTTGCAGCGCCCCGAGCGGTCGGGCCACCAGATACTGCTCGCGGATGCGCCCGCCGCGGATCACGCAATCGACGTTGTCGCCGATCAGATCCACCTGGCGATCGCTGACGCCCAGTTCGAGCTGGATGTCCGGATAGCGCTGGAAGAAGTCCGGCAGGGCCGGGATCAGGATCAGCCGCGCCAACGGACTGGGCACGTCTACCCGCAGGCGGCCACGGGGCGTGCGGGTGGCCACCGAAAGCCCCGTCTCGGCATCGTCCACCGCCGCCAGCACGCCCAGGCAGCGGTCGTAGTAGGCGGCGCCGTCGGCGGTGACCTGCACCTGCCGGGTGGTGCGATTGAGCAGGCGCACCTGCAGGTGCGCTTCCAGCTGCTGCACCTGCTGGGTGACGCGGGTGCGGCTGCTGCCGAGGGTCTCGGCCGCGCGGGTGAAGCTGCCGGCTTCCACCACCCGCACGAAGGTCTGCATCGCGGCGAACAGATCCATGCCGATTCCTCACCAGGAGATTGTTTGGATTGTACAAACAATGCTGACCGCCGGGCCGGGTTTATCCCCTGGCGGACGACGCCTAAGGTGGCCCCACCCATCCCCACCGGAGCCCCACCATGACCCGCGACGTCGTCTTTCCCGCCCAGCGCCACGCCCTCTACGAACAGCACCGCTATTCGCCGGCCATCCGTTCCAACGGCTTTCTCTTCGTGTCCGGGCAGGTCGGCAGCCGCGCCGATGGCTCGCCCGAGCCGGAGCTGGAAGATCAGGTCCGCCTGGCCTTCGCCAATCTCGACGCCGTCCTCGCCGCGGCCGGCGCTTCCTTTGCCGACGTGGTGGACGTCACCCTGTTCATGGTCGATGCCGAAGCCAGCTTCGCACGCATCTGGCCGGTACTGCTGGAGCACTGGGGCACGGCGCCCTACCCCACGGTGACCGCGGTCGGCGCCACCTGGCTGGCCGGCTTTCGCTTCGAGATCAAGGTCATCGCCCGGTTGCCGGAGGGCGCTGCCCAGGCCTAGACCGACCGCCTTCCGGGCGGCTCTTCCCCGTCCGGAAGGCCATCATTATAATGCGCGGTCCACTCGCCACCGACTCCCTGCCGCGCATGTCCAAGAAGCTCTATATCGAAACCCATGGCTGCCAGATGAACGAATACGATTCGTCGCGCATGGTCGACCTGCTCGGCGAACGGGAGCCGCTGGAAGTCACCCAGAATCCGGCCGAGGCCGACGTCATCCTGCTCAACACCTGCTCGATCCGCGAGAAGGCGCAGGAAAAGGTGTTTTCCCAGCTCGGTCGCTGGCGCGAACTCAAGCTGGAGAATCCCGACCTGGTGATCGGCGTCGGCGGTTGCGTGGCCAGCCAGGAAGGCGCCGCCATCCGTGATCGCGCGCCCTATGTCGACGTGGTCTTCGGGCCGCAGACCCTGCATCGCCTGCCGGAAATGATCGACGCCGCACGCACCACCCGGGCGCCCCAGGTGGACATCTCCTTCCCCGAGATCGAGAAGTTCGACCGCCTGCCCGAGCCGCGCATCGACGGCCCCAGCGCCTTCGTCTCCATCATGGAAGGCTGCAGCAAGTACTGCACCTTCTGCGTGGTCCCCTATACCCGCGGTGAAGAGGTCAGCCGGCCGCTGGACGACGTCCTTGCCGAGATCATCCACCTCGCCGAACACGGCGTGCGCGAGGTGACCCTGCTGGGCCAGAACGTCAACGGCTATCGCGGCGCTACCGGCGACGGCCGCATCGCCGACTTCGCCGAGCTGCTCTATGTGGTGGCGGCGGTGGACGGCATCGACCGCATCCGCTACACCACCTCGCACCCGCTGGAATTCTCCGACGCCCTGATCCAGGCCCACGCCGAGATCCCGGAACTGGTGAAATTCGTCCACCTGCCGGTGCAGGCCGGTTCCGATCGCATCCTGGCGGCCATGAAGCGCAACCACACGGCGCTGGAGTACAAGTCGCGCATCCGCAAGCTCAAGGCGGCGGTGCCCGACATCTGCATCAGCTCGGACTTCATCGTCGGCTTCCCCGGCGAGACCGAGAAGGACTTCGAGCAGACCATGAAACTGATCGAGGACGTCGGTTTCGACTTCTCCTTCTCCTTCATCTACAGCGCCCGCCCCGGCACCCCGGCGGCGGACCTGGTCGACGACACCCCCGACGAACTCAAGAAGCAGCGCCTGCAGATCCTGCAGACGCGCATCCACCAGCAGGGCTTCGAGATCAGCCGGCGCATGGCTGGCAGCGTCCAGACCATCCTGGTGAGCGACTTCTCCAAGCGCGATCCCGGCATGCTGCAGGGCCGCACCGAGAACAATCGAATCGTCAACTTCCGCTGCAGCGACGCCAGCCTGATCGGCCAGTTCGTCCAGGTGCACATCGACGAGGCCCTGCCGCACTCCCTGCGCGGCACCCTGCTGGCCCCCGTCGCCAGCGGTGCGCGCCCGCCCGTCGCCGTCGCGCTGGCCTGATGGATGGTCGCACGCGCCCTTTGCCAAGGGCGCGACGCAGGTTACTCTCAAGCTACGTCAAGTTTTCGTAAAGCCAATCCAAAGGGTTTCCCAGCACACCTTGAATACCCCCCAGACGCTCCAGCATTTCACCCTCGAACCCTTCGATGCCGACCGTTTCGCCAACCTGTGCGGCCAGCTCGATGAAAATCTGCGCCAGATCGAAGGCCGTCTCGGCATCGAGATCCGCAATCGCGGCAACCAGTTCGAACTGGTCGGCGATCCCGAGCGCACCCGCGCGGCCCAGAACCTCCTGCAGCGCCTCTACCGCGAGACCGCCAGCGGCACCGCGGTGGCCCCGGAACTGGTGCACCTCTATCTGCAGGAATCCGGTCTGGAAGCCCTGCAGCAAGAGCACCGCGGCGGCGGCGACACCAGCGTGGCCCTGCGCACCAAGAAGGGCATGATCCGCCCGCGCGGCGCCAACCAGCAGCGCTACGTCAAGTCGATCCTCGATCACGACATCAACTTCGGCATAGGCCCGGCCGGTACCGGCAAGACCTATCTGGCCGTGGCCTGCGCCGTGGACGCCCTGGAGCGCGAGCAGATCCGCCGCATCCTGCTGGTGCGCCCGGCGGTGGAAGCCGGCGAGAAGCTCGGCTTCCTGCCCGGCGACCTGGCGCAGAAGATCGACCCCTATCTGCGCCCGCTGTACGACGCCCTCTACGAGATGCTCGGCTTCGAGCAGGTGGCCAAGCTCATCGAGCGCCAGGTCATCGAGGTCGCGCCGCTGGCCTACATGCGTGGCCGCACCCTCAACAATAGCTTCATCATTCTCGACGAAAGTCAGAACACCACCCTCGAGCAGATGAAGATGTTCCTGACCCGGATCGGTTTCGGTTCCACCGCGGTGATCACCGGTGACGTCACCCAGGTCGACCTGCCGCGCGGCACCAAGTCGGGTCTCAAGCACGTCATCGAGGTCCTGCGCGACGTGCCCGGCATCGGCTTCACCCACTTCGAGTCCAAGGACGTGGTGCGCCACCCGCTGGTGCAGCGCATCGTCGAGGCCTACGACCGCTTCGAGGCGCTGCAGGACAAGCCGCGCGCTCACGGAGAGGATCGCCATGGCGATTGAGCTGGACGTCCAGGTCGCCAGCGAGGCGGCCGACCTCCCCGAGGAGCCGGACTTACGTCGCTGGTGTGAACTGGCCCTGCGCGCCCGCCAGGGCGATTCGGAACTCACCATCCGCCTGGTGGACGAAGACGAAGGCCGCGAGCTCAACCGCACCTGGCGGCACAAGGACTACGCCACCAACGTGCTGTCCTTTCCGGCCGACGTGCCGGACGAATTCCTCGATATCCCCCTGCTCGGCGATCTGGTGATCTGCGCCCCCGTGGTGGCGCGCGAAGCCGCCGAGCAAGGCAAGCCCGCCAAGGCGCACTGGGCGCATCTGGTCATCCATGGCTGCCTGCACCTGCTCGGCTACGATCATCTGGAGGATGACGAAGCCGAGGAGATGGAAGAACTGGAACGCCAATTGCTCGCTGAACTGGGCTACCCCGATCCCTACGGTGAATGACACACACATGAACGAAGATCGATCAGGCACTGGGCATCGTTCCTGGCTGGAACGCATCGTCCAGGCCTTTGCCCATGAACCCAAGAGTCGCCAGGAACTGCTGGAACTGCTGCGCGAGGCGCATGAGAACAAGGTGCTCGACAGCGAAGCCCTGTCCATCGTCGAGGGCGCCATCTCGGTGGCCGACCTGCAGGTACGCGACATCATGGTGCCGCGCTCGCAGATCATCAGCATCCGCGCCCACCAGACCCCGGCGGAATTCCTGCCGGCGGTGATCGAGGCCGCCCACTCCCGCTACCCGGTGATCGGCGATGGCCCCGACGACGTCCTCGGCCTGCTGCTGGCCAAGGACCTGCTGCCGCTGCTGCTCGACCACGAGCGCACCTTCGACCTCAAGGCGGTGCTGCGCCCGGCCACCTTCGTGCCCGAGTCCAAGCGGCTCAACGTGCTGCTGCGGGAATTCCGTTCGACCCACAGCCACATGGCCATCGTGGTGGACGAATACGGTGGCGTCGCCGGCCTGGTCACCATCGAGGACGTGCTCGAGCAGATCGTCGGCGAGATCGAGGACGAGCACGACGTGGAGGAAGAGAGCTTCATCAAGTCGCTGCCCAATGGCGACTTCGTGGTCAAGGCGCTCACCCCCATCGAGACCCTCAACGAAACCCTGGAAACCCGTTTCGCCGATGCCGAGGCCGACACCGCCGGTGGCCTGGTGATGAATCGCCTGGGCCACCTGCCCAAGCGCAACGAGGAAACGGTGATCGACGACTTCCGCTTCCGCGTGCTCAACGCCGACGGCCGCCGCATCCACCTGCTGCGCGTGACCCCGGTCAATCGATAGCGCCCTTACCCCCTTTCCCTCTGGGAGAGGGCTGGGATGAGGGCCAAGCGCTCTATCCATTCAATCGCGGCCATGGCGGTCCGCCGATGCAGACGCTCCTACCATCCCGTAGGAGCGGCCCATGGCCGCGATAGCTTCTCCCCTCTCCCGACTGCGACCTGCCTCGCTCTCCCCCGCACACGCCTTTGGCACTCCCCCGCGGCGGCGAGTAAGCTTGCGCAGCCTCGATCGGACCAAGGATTTTCGATGCGCTGGATCTCTCAACCCGGCTGGAAGGGCAACCTTCTGGCGCTCTTCGCTGGTGCCCTCACGCCCCTGGCGCTGGCCCCCTTCAACATCTGGCCGCTGGCGCTGCTGTCCGCCGCCCTCTTCTACCTGGGCCTCAAGGGTCTCGGTGTCTGGCGCGCCCTGCTGCGTGGCTGGTGCTACGGCTTCGGCGCCTTTCTCGCCGGCACCAGCTGGATCTACGTCAGCATCCACACCTATGGCGCCGCGCCGGTACCCCTGGCGCTGTTTCTCACCGTGGGCTTCTGCGCCGGTATCGCGCTGTTCTTCGCCCTGCCGGCCGCGCTCTGGGCGCTGTGCCTGAGACGCAACCAGGCGCCCCTGGGCGACGCCCTCACCTTTGCCGGCCTCTGGTTCGCCCTGGAACTGTTCCGCAGCTGGGCGCTGACCGGCTTTCCCTGGCTGCTGCTCGGCTACAGCCAGCTCAACGGCCCCCTGCAGGGCCTGGCGCCGCTGGGTGGCGTCTGGCTGATCTCCGCCGCGCTGGCCTTTACCGCGGCGCTGCTGGTCAACGCCCCGCGCCTGATCATGCGGCCGCTCGCCCTGGTCGCGGGCCTGGTGCTGGTGGCCCTGCCCTGGGTGGCCGGCGACGTCTTCAAGGGCCAGGTCTGGACGCAACCCGCCGGCGCGCCGCTCAAGGTCGCCGGGGTCCAGGGCAACATCGCCCAGGAACTCAAGTGGAATCCCGACCACGCCCGCGCCACCCTGGCGCTCTATCGTGACCGCACCGCCGAGCAGACCGATGCCGACCTCGTGGTCTGGCCAGAAAACGCCATTCCCGTGCTGCGCGAATACGTCAGTGACTTCCTCGCCGCCGAAGGCGCCCAGGTGGCGGCCCATGGCGGCGCCCTGGTGACCGGCCTGCCGGCGCGGGAACGCGACGCCGACGGCGATTCGCGCTATTTCAACAGCATCACCGCGGTCGGCAACGGCTCGGGCACCTACTACAAGCAGAAGCTGGTGCCCTTTGGCGAATACGTGCCGCTGCAGGACTACTTGCGCGGCCTGATCGGCTTCTTCGACCTGCCCATGTCCGACTTCGTCCGTGGTCCCGAGCAGCAGGAACCGCTGCTGGTGAAGGGCTATCGCGTGGCGCCCTACATCTGCTACGAGGTGGTCTATCCGGAATTCGTCGCCAGCATGGCGGCCCAGAGTCAGCTGCTGCTCACCATCAGCAACGACACCTGGTTCGGCAAGTCCATCGGACCGCAACAGCACCTGCAGATGGCGCAGATGCGCGCCCTGGAAAGCGGGCGCTGGCTGGTACGGGTCACCAACGACGGCATTACCGCCCTGGTCGATCCCTTCGGTCGCATCAGCCGGCAGATCCCGGCCTTCGAGGTCGGCGTGCTGCAGGGCACCGTGGTGCCCATGGACGGCCTGACGCCCTATCTGCACTACCGCCTCTGGCCGCTGGGGATCTTTTCCGCCCTGGTGCTGCTCTGGGGTCTGCTAATGCGTCGGCAGGATCGCCCGGAAGAGACGCCGCTGGTGGTCACCCAGAGCTAGGCGCGCGTCAGCGATAGGCGAGCGGATAGAGAAGTAGTCCGGCAGCCTCGTTGAGCAACTGGGCGGTCTGCTCGACCGCCTTGGCTTCCGGTAGCCAGCCACCGAAGGGCCGGGCATTGACGACGCCGATGAAGCCCATGGGCGCGGCCACCACGGCGAAGCCCTGCCGTTCGAAACACCAGCGCGAACGAGCCATGTGATAGGCCTGGGTCACCAGCACCACCCGCTTGACCCCGGCCTCGCGCAGCAGCGGCGCACTCAGGGTGGCGTTTTCCCAGGTGGTGCGACTGCCCCCTTCCTGCCAGCGCACCGGCACCCCCAGGTCGCGTTCCATCACCTCGGTCATCAGCGCCGCCTCGCTCAGTGGACGGTCATGGGGCGAGCCCCCGGTGATCAGCACCGGCAGGCCGCTGGCCTTGGCCAGTCGCGCCGCATAGCGCAGCCGCTCCACCGCCAGGTGGCTGGCGGCATCGCCCGCCCAGCCCGGATCGTCCACTTCGCGACCGGCGCCCAGCACCACGATGGCGTCGGCCTGCTGCGCAAGGTCCGCCCAGCGCACCTCGGGCAGCGCGGCATCGCGCTCCAGCAGGCGCCCACCCGTTTCCACCACGACCGGCAGGGTGCTGGCCCAGAGCCCCAGCAGCCCGCCCAGGAAGCAGACCAGCCCCAGGCGCGGATAGCGACGACGCAACCACCAGCCCAGCAACAGGAGCAGCAGCAGGCCGCCCGGTGGCAGCAGCAGTTGCTTGAAGAAATAGCGCAGACCCATGGTCCCTCCGGTCGGGGGCGACCTCCGGGTCGCGGCGGCGCCTAGTGTAGGGGAGCGCCGACCGGGGCAGAAGGACTCTCGACCAGCAGTCGTCGGCCCTGACACCGCGGGCAGAAGGCACCCGCCGGCTGGACCCGGCCACAGCCCAGGCAGCAGGCCATGGCGGCGTCGGTCGCCTGATGGCGCGCCAGCCAGCGCTTGACCAGGGCATATTCGGCCGGACTCAGGCCCTGCACCTCGACTTCCTCATCGGCTTTGTCATAGAGGCGCTCCTGGGTAGCCGCCTCATCCAGCGCCAGCGCCAGGCGCCGTTGCAGGCGCACGTCGACGGGCAGCTTTTCGGACTCGCGTCGAAACTTTCCCATGATGGCGATCATCCTCCCGAATAATTGAACGGACGTTTGAACAGCCTAGTACGGCCCTTCCAACCCTGCCTCCCCCGGAGTGCGAAACAAGCGGCGGACCGGGACATTTCCCCGCGCTCGGGGGGTCATGTATGCTTGGCGGCTCGATCAAACGCCTCTGCAGCCCTCGACACGCCCATGCACGAACACTATCAGCCCCGCGAAATAGAAGCCGCCGCCCAGTCCTTCTGGGACCAGAATCTGTCCTTCAAGGCCACCATGCGCCCGGGCCAGGAGAAGTTCTACTGCCTGTCGATGTTCCCCTACCCCAGCGGCAAGCTGCACATGGGGCACGTGCGCAACTACACCATCGGCGACGTCATCGCCCGCTACCAGCGGATGCTGGGCAAGAACGTCCTGCAGCCCATGGGCTGGGACGCCTTCGGCATGCCCGCGGAAAACGCCGCCATGAAGAACGGCGTGGCCCCCGCCAAGTGGACCTACGAGAACATCGCCTACATGAAGTCCCAGCTGCAGAGCCTGGGTCTGGCGATCGACTGGTCCCGCGAGGTCACCACCTGCAAGCCCGACTACTATCGCTGGGAGCAGTGGCTGTTCACCCAGTTGTTCGAGAAGGGCATCATCTACCGCAAGAACGGCACGGTGAACTGGGACCCGGTGGACCAGACCGTCCTGGCCAACGAGCAGGTCATCGACGGCCGCGGCTGGCGCAGCGGTGCGCTGATCGAGAAGCGCGAGATCCCCATGTACTACTTCCGCATCACCGACTATGCGGAAGAGCTGCTGACCTCCCTCGACGGCCTGCCCGGCTGGCCAGAGCAGGTCAAGACCATGCAGCGCAACTGGATCGGCAAGTCCCGCGGCATGGAGGTGCAATTCCCCTATGACCAGGACAGCATCGGCGCCGAAGGTACCCTGAAGGTCTTCACCACCCGCCCCGACACCCTGCTCGGCGCCACCTATGTCGCCGTGGCCGCGGAACACCCGCTGGCCACCCAGGCCGCCCAGGGCAATGCCGAGCTGCAGGCCTTCATCGACGAGTGCAAGCGCGGCGGCGTCGCCGAAGCCGACATCGCCACCCAGGAGAAGAAGGGCCTGGACACCGGCCTGTTCGTCCGTCATCCGCTGACCGACGCCCGCCTGCCGGTATGGGTCGCCAACTATGTGCTGATGCACTACGGCGACGGCGCGGTCATGGCCGTGCCCGGTCACGACGAGCGTGACTTCGAATTCGCCAACAAGTACCAGTTGCCCATCGTCCAGGTGGTGGATACCGCCGAGGCCACCCAGGTGCTGGCCAATCCGGACGACTACAGCCCCGAGGAATACGAGCGCTACCAGTTCGACCCGGTGCAGTGGAAGGACTGGTACGGCAGCAAGGAAGGCTTCCTGATCAATTCCGGTGCCTACGACAACCTCGCCTACGACGCCGCCTTCGACGCCATCGGCGCCGATCTGCAGGCCAAGGGCCTGGGCCAGCCGCGCACCCAGTTCCGCCTGCGCGACTGGGGCATCAGCCGCCAGCGCTACTGGGGCTGCCCGATCCCCATCATCCACGGCGACGATGGCGTCGATATTCCGGTGCCGGCCGACCTGCTGCCGGTGGTGCTGCCCGAGGACGTGGTGCCGGACGGCGCCGGCTCGCCGCTGGCGCGCATGCCGGAATTCTACGAGACCGTCGATCCGCGCAACGGCCAGCCGGCCCGTCGCGAAACCGACACCATGGACACCTTCGTCGAAAGCTCCTGGTACTTCGCCCGCTATGCCTCGCCGAATTTCACCGGCGGCATGCTGGACAAGGAAGAAGCCAACTACTGGCTGCCCGTCGACCAGTACATCGGCGGCATCGAGCACGCCATCCTGCACCTGCTCTACTCGCGCTTCTTCCACAAGCTGATGCGCGACCAGGGCCTGATCGATTCCGACGAGCCCTTCGAGAATCTGCTGACCCAGGGCATGGTGGTGGCCGAGACCTACTACCGCACCAATCCCAACGGCAGCAAGGACTGGTTCAACCCGGCCGATGTCGAGGTGGAACGCGACGCCAAGGCCAAGGTGATCGGGGCGCGCCTGAAGAGCGACGGCCAGCCGGTGGAAATCGGTGGCGTCGAGAAGATGTCCAAGTCGAAGAACAACGGCGTCGATCCCCAGGCGATGATCGACCAGTACGGCGCCGACACCTGCCGCCTGTTCATGATGTTCGCCTCGCCGCCGGACATGAGCCTGGAGTGGTCCGATTCCGGCGTCGAGGGTGCGAGCCGCTTCCTGCGCCGCGTCTGGCGTCTGGCCCAGGCCCACGTGAGCCAGGGCCTGCCGACTGCCGGCGCCCTCGGCGAGCTGTCGCCCGCCCAGAAGGACGTCCGCCGTGCCATCCACCTGGCCATCCGCCAGGCCAGCCAGGATATCGGTCAGCATCACAAGTTCAACACCGCCATCGCCGCGGTCATGACCCTGATGAACGTGCTGGAAAAGGCCGCCCAGGACAGCGACACCGATCGCCGTCTGCTGCAGGAAGGCCTGGAGGCCGTCACCCTGCTGCTGGCGCCCATCACCCCGCACATCGCCCACGGTCTCTGGCAGCAACTGGGCCACAGCGACGCGGTCATCGACGCCCGCTGGCCGCAGGTGGACGAGAGCGCCCTGGTGCAGGACAGCCTGCAGATCGTCATCCAGGTGAACGGCAAGCTGCGCGGCCAGATCGAAGTACCGGCCGATGCCAGTCGCGAGGCCATCGAGGCCGCCGCCCGCGCCAACGAGAACGTGGCACGCTTCACCGAGGGTCTGACCATCCGCAAGGTCGTCGTGGTCCCGGGTAAACTGGTCAACATCGTCGCCAACTAAGACACGCGAACGGAGCAGACAACAGATGAAGAAACGGATTCTCCCCGGCCTTGCGGTAGTCGGCCTGGCGACACTGCTGACCGCCTGCGGCTTCCAGCTGCGTGGCACCGGCGAAACCCGCCTGAGCCTCACCGAGCTGAACCTGACGGCGCGCGACGCCTATGGTCAGACCGTCAAGGACGTCCGCGACATGCTGGACGACGCCCATGTGCGGGTCACCTCGGGCGCGCCCTACACCCTGGATCTGGGCGGCGAAGCCCAGAGCGAGCGCACCGCCAGCTACACCAGTGGCGCCCGCAGTGCCGAGGTCGAGCTGACCACCCGTCAGCCCTACAGCATCATTGGCAAGAACCAGGCGGTGCTGGTCAGCGACTACCTGGAAACCCAGCGCTACTACGTGACCGACCAGAACAACATCGTCGGTTCCGAACAGCAGAAGGACCAGTTGCGCCGCGAAATGCGTCGCGAGCTGGTGCAACAGCTGGCCGCCCGCCTGCAGGCCGTGACGCCGGAGCGCCTGGAGAAGCTGCAGCGCGACGCCGATGCCCGTGCCGCCGCCAAGGCCGAAGCCGACCGCCGCGCCCGCGAGTCCGCCCCGCCGCAGCAGTCGCCGATCGACATCCCCACCCCCGCGCGCTAAGCGCCGCATCCGGAGCCGCAAGGCTCCGGTTTGCCCTTCCGGTTCAGCATGAAACTCAACGCCAACCAGCTCGGCAAGCAGCTCCAGGGCTCGCTGGCCGCCGTCTATGCCGTCAGCGGCGACGAGCCCCTCCTCTGTCAGGAAGCCAGCGATGCCATTCGCGGCGCGGCCCGCGCCCAGGGCTTCGACGAGCGCGAGGTCTTCGACGTCGATGCCGGTTTCGACTGGGGTCGTCTCTATGAGGCCGGTGCCAGCCTCTCGCTGTTCGCCCAGAAGCGCATCCTCGAATTGCGCCTGCCCACCGGCAAGCCGGGCGACAAGGGCACGGCCGCCCTGCTCGACTACCTGGCCCGCCCCGCCGAAGACACCCTGCTGCTGATCAGCCTGCCGCGCCTGGATGCCGCCGCCCAGAAGACCAAGTGGGCCAAGGCCCTGCTGGAGCACCCGCAGGCGCAATTCGTGCAGATCTGGCCGGTGGAGCTGGCGCAGCTGCCGCAGTGGATCAACCAGCGTCTGTCGCGCCTAGGACTGGCCGCCACCCCCGAGGCGGTCGAACTGATCGCCGAGCGGGTGGAAGGCAATCTGCTGGCCGCGGCCCAGGAGATCGAAAAGCTCCGCCTGCTCATCGAAGGCTCCCAGGTGGATGCCGAGACCGTGCGCGCCTCGGTGGCCGACAGTGCCCGCTATGACGTCTTCGGCCTGCTGGACGCCGCCCTGGCCGGCGATGCGGAACATGCCCTGCGCATCCTCGAAGGCCTGCGCGGCGAAGGCGTGGAAGCCGCCGTGGTGCTCTGGGCCCTGGCCCGGGAACTGCGCCTGCTGGCCAACCTCGCCCATCTGCAGGAAAGCGGCACGCCGCTGGAGCGCGCCTTCACCCAGGTCAAACCGCCGGTGTGGGACAAGCGGCGGCCGCTGGTTAGTAGGGCCCTGCAGCGCCAGGGTGCGCGCCGCCTGGAAGCCCTGCTGCGCGAAGCCCAGGTCGCCGACGAACAGATCAAGGGCCAGGCACCCGGCGAGGTCTGGCTGACCCTGGCCAGCCTGGCGCTGACGCTCGCCGGCAAGCGGCTGGCCCTGCCCAGGTCCTGACGCTGGCCGCGCCTTGCAATCCACGGCCCTTGCAATAGACTGGCGCGCCCCCATCAAGGGGGAGTCCCCAACCCTCGGAGCACGCACCATGGCCAAGAAATACAGCCGCGGCCCCAACAAGGCCAAGGTCCTCGTCAGCGATCCCCGATATCGCGCCCGCCAGGAAAAGCCTGCCAAGGGCAAAGGCAGCTACCGCCGCGAAGCCTTCTCGTTGCAAGACGAGAAGGCTTCGGTCTTTCTGGCCGCCTGAAACCCGCGTCCAGACGCCAGCACCCGGGCCGTGCTAAGGTGAGTCTTCCTGCCTAGACGTCCGGTGGAGACAGATGCAATTCGGGAAAACCCGCGGATTCAAGACCGGCGGCCTCCTCGCCGGAACCCTGGTCACCCTGCTGACCGCCGCCCTGGCCGCCTGCGCCCAGACTCAGACGACGCCCTCCGCGGCGCCCTCTTCACCCTCCTCGTCCAAACCCGCGCCCGCGGCCAATGCCCCCGCCTCGGCGGCCGAGGCCATGCCGCAGCCGGATGAAAGCTTCGAGCAATGGCGCAGTCGCTTTCGCACCCTGGCCCTGGGCCGGGGCATCTCGGCCGCCACCTTCGACCAGGCCTTTGCCGGCGTGCAACCCGATCCGGCAGTGATCGCCGCCGACCGCAGCCAGCCGGAATTCACCAAGCCGGTCTGGGAATACCTGGAATCCGCCGTGTCGCCGCTGCGGGTGCGCAACGGCAAGAGCCTGCTGATCCAGCAGGCCGGGCTGCTGGCCTCCCTGGAGGCCCGCTATGGCATCGAGCCGGCGCGCCTGGTGGCCTTCTGGGGCATGGAGAGCAACTACGGCAACAACATGGGCAACAAGGGCGTCATCCGCTCCCTGGCCACCCTCGCCTACGAAGGTCGCCGCCCGGACTTCGCCCAGGACCAGCTCATCGCCGCCCTCGGCATCCTGCAGCACGGCGACGTCACCGCCGACCGCATGATCGGCTCCTGGGCCGGCGCCATGGGCCAGACCCAGTTCATCCCCACCACCTACGACCAGTACGCGGTGGACTTCGACGGCGACGGTCGCCGCGACATCTGGGGCTCCACCGCCGATGCCCTGGCCTCCACCGCCAACTACCTCAAGGCCTCCGGCTGGCAGGACGGCAAGCCCTGGGGCTACGAGGTGCGGGTACCGGCTAATTTCGACTACAGCCTGGCCGACATGGGCGTGCGCAAGAGCCTGGCCGAGTGGAACGCCCTGGGCATCCAGGGCCTCGGCCTGCCGCAACCGGCCGCCCAGCCGAGCGACAGCGCCTCGCTGCTGCTGCCCGCCGGCCATCGCGGTCCGGCCTTCCTGGTGTTCAACAACTTCCGCACCATCCTCAAGTACAACAACTCCAGCTCCTATGCCCTGGGCGTGGCGTTGCTCTCGGAGCGCTATCGCGACGCCGGCCAGATCGCCGGCAGCTGGCCCACCGACGACCTGCCGCTGAGCCGCAGCGAGCGTGTGGAGCTGCAACAGCGCCTGGCCGCCCTGGGGCTCGACCCGGGCAGCGCCGACGGCATCATCGGCGCCAACACCCGCAAGGCCATCCGCGCCTACCAGCAGTCCCAGGGCTGGCCTGCCGACGGCTATCCCAACCATCAGCTGCTGGACAAGCTGCGCGGTTGATATCCCGTTCCGATCGGCGGTCTCAGCGTGCACGGATCGGCATTCTGAGGATCGCCCCTCGGGCGAACTGAGCAAACTGCGATCGCCAAGGTCGAACGCGAGTCGCGTCGCCCGGGGTACTCGAAACGCCCGGGCTCCATTCAAGCCAAGGAACCCGAGATGAGTATTGCCGCCAATGCAGGACGCCTTCCCGACGAGAACACCCTGACCCACCTGCCGCGCCTGGTGGCGCGCTACTACAGCGATCGCCCCGACCCCAGCGATCCAGGTCAGCAGGTCGCCTTTGGCACCTCCGGGCACCGCGGTTCCTCGCTCAAGGGCAGCTTCAACGAGTGGCACATCCTCGCCATCACCCAGGCCATCTGCGAATACCGCAAGGCCCAGGGCGTCGACGGCCCGCTGTTCATGGGCATGGACACCCACGCGCTGTCCGAACCGGCCTTCATCTCCGCCCTGGAAGTGCTCGCCGCCAACGGCGTGGAGGTCCGTATCGACGCCGGCTGCGCCGAAACCCACGGCGAACCGGGCTATACCCCCACCCCGGCGCTGTCCAACGCCATCCTCGAATACAACGCCGGCCGCAGCTCGGGCCTGGCCGACGGCATCGTCATCACCCCGTCGCACAATCCGCCGGCCGATGGCGGCTTCAAGTACAACCCCACCAATGGCGGCCCGGCCGACACCAACGTCACCAAGAGTATCCAGGACCGCGCCAATGCCCTGCTGGTGGCCGGTCTCGACGGCGTCAAGCGGATGGACTACCGCCAGGCGCTCAAGGCCGCCACCACCCACAAATTCGATTTCCTCGACAGCTACGTGAGCGGCCTGGGCCAGGTCATCGACCTGGACGCCATCCGCGGCTCCGGCCTGACCTTTGGCGTCGATCCCCTGGGCGGCGCCGGGGTGCACTACTGGCCGCGCATCGCCGAGCGCTATGGCCTGCCGCTGGAGGTGCTGTCCACCCGCGTCGACCAGACCTTCCGCTTCATGCGCCTGGACTGGGACGGCAAGATCCGCATGGACTGCAGCTCGCCCCACGCCATGGCCGGCCTGATCGAGAACAAGGACAGATTCGACGTGTCCTTCGCCTGCGATACCGACCATGACCGCCACGGCATCGTCGCCCGCTCGATGGGCCTGCTCAATCCCAACCACTACCTGGCGGTGGCCATCGAATACCTCTTCACCCACCGCCCGCAGTGGAGCCAGCAGGCCGGCATCGGCAAGACCCTGGTGTCCTCCTCGATGATCGACCGCGTGGCCCAGGGCATCGGCCGCCAGGTGGTGGAAGTGCCGGTAGGCTTCAAGTGGTTCGTCGACGGCCTGCTGGACGGCAGCCTGGGCTTCGGTGGCGAGGAATCCGCCGGGGCCTCCTTCCTGCGCAAGGCCGGTGGCGCCTGGTCCACCGACAAGGACGGCATCATCCTCGGCCTGCTGGCCGCGGAAATCACCGCCGTGACCGGCAAGGACCCGGGTGAGCGCTACCAGGCCCTGACCGAGCGCTTCGGCGCTCCGGTCTACCAGCGCATCGACGCCGCCGCCGACCGCGAGCAGAAGGCTCGGCTGAGCAAGCTCTCCGCCGCCCAGGTTACCGCCAAGGAGCTGGCCGGCCAGCCGATCACCGCCATTCTCACCGAGGCCCCCGGCAACGGCGCCGCCATCGGTGGCCTCAAGGTAGTCACCGAGAACGGTTGGTTCGCCGCTCGCCCCTCCGGTACCGAGGACGTCTACAAGATCTACGCCGAGAGCTTCGAGGGCGAAGCCCACCTGGGGCGTATCCAGGAAGAAGCCAAGGCGCTGGTGGACGGCGTGCTGCGCGGGTAACGGCGCTCCCCTCACCCCAACCCTCTCCCGAAGGGAGAGGGGGCTAGACGCGGATCGGAGTGGGGCTAGAGATTCCGCCTCCAACATGAAAAAGGGCAGCCACTGGGCTGCCCTTTTTCATGACGACGCCAGGATCAGTTGATCTTGGTGCCGTGCGCCTGCTGGTCGGCGTGGTAGGACGAACGTACCAGGGGACCGGAGGCGACGTTCTTGAAGCCCATCTTGGCGCCTTCCTCGGCGTACCAGGCGAAGGTATCCGGGTGGACGAAGCGCTGCACCGGCAGGTGGTTGCGCGAGGGCTGCAGGTACTGGCCGAGGGTCAGCATGTCGATCTCGTGCTCGCGCATGCGCTGCATGACCTCGATGACTTCCTCGTCGGTCTCGCCCAGGCCCAGCATCAGACCGGACTTGGTCGGCACATGGGGCACGCGCTTCTTGAAGTTCTGCAGCAGGTCCAGCGACCACTCGAAGTCCGAACCCGGGCGCGCGGCCTTGTACAGGCGCGGGACGGTCTCCAGGTTGTGGTTGAAGACATCCGGCGGCTCCTGCTCGGTGATGGCCAGAGCGACATCCATGCGACCGCGATAGTCCGGCACCAGGGTCTCCAGCTGGATGCCGGGGGTCAGCTTGCGGATCTCGCGCAGGCAGTCGACGAAGTGCTGGGCACCGCCGTCACGCAGGTCGTCGCGGTCCACCGAGGTGATCACCACGTACTTCAGACCCAGGTCGGCGATGGCCACCGCCAGGTTCTTCGGCTCGTCCACGTCCAGCGGCTTCGGCCGACCGTGGCCGACGTCGCAGAAGGGGCAGCGACGGGTGCAGATGTCACCCATGATCATGAAGGTGGCGGTGCCACCGGAGAAGCACTCGCCCAGGTTGGGGCAGGACGCCTCTTCGCAGACACTGTGCAGCTTGTGCTTGCGCAGCAGCTGCTTGATGCGCTCGACCTCGGGGGTGACCGGGATGCGCACGCGGATCCAGTCCGGCTTGCGCGGCAGCTCTTCGGTGGGAATGATCTTTACCGGGATGCGCGCGACCTTTTCGGCGCCGCGCAACTTGACGCCGGCTTCCACCTTGTTGGGGCTGGCGGGCGGGGTAAGGGTCTGGACGCTGTCTTGTACTGTAGTGGTCATGTCAATCCGATTCCAGGGTGATCGGTTCGGGGTAGCCCAGGCGCAGACTCAGGTGACGCACCAGAGACTCGCGGACCTCGTCGAAAGCTAGTGGCCCGGTCACCAGATCGCGGAGCTGGGTCATGGCCAGGCCGGCATAACCGCAGGGGTTGATCCGGCGGAAGGGTGCCAGATCCATGTCAACGTTGAGCGCCAGGCCGTGGAAGGACCGGCCATTGCGGATGCGCAGCCCGAGGGAGGCGATCTTGGCGCCGTCCACGTAGACACCCGGCGCATCGGCTCGGGCCGCGGCCTGCACGCCCCAGTCGGCGAGCAGCGCGATCAGGCTGTCTTCCATGGCGCTGACCAATTCTCGCACGCCCAGGCCCTTGCGGCGAACATCCAGCAGCACATAGGCGATGAGCTGACCGGGACCATGGTACGTGACCTGGCCGCCGCGATCGACCTGCACCACCGGAATGTCGCCCACGGCGAGCAGGTGCTCGGGCTTGCCGGCCTGGCCCTGGGTGAAGACCGCAGGGTGCTGCAGCAGCCAGAGTTCGTCGGGAGTGGCCGGGCCGCGTTCATCGGTGAAGCGGCGCATGGCCTCCAGGGTCGCCTCGTAGGGCCTCAGGCCCCAGCGGCGCACGCCCAGGCTGGCCGGGGCGGGAGTGGTCATCAGATCACCATGTGCACGCGGCCGGTGGCGCGCAGGTCCTGGTGGATGGCCTGCAGCTGGTCCACGCCGGTGGCGGTGATGAGCACCTGCACGGAGAGGAAGCGGCCGTTGCGACTGTCGCGGGTCACCAGGGTGCCGCGATCCAGATCTGGGGCATGGCGCTGGACGGTGTCGAGCACCAGCTCGGCGAAATCGGCACCGGCATCGCCGATCACCTTGATCGGATAGCGCGGGCAGGGAAATTCGATCTTGGGGGGTTTAACGTCTTCGGTCATGCGGACTTCCAGGCCGAGCTCTGTCGGCAGGGGGTGAAAGGCCCGCAGATGCGGGCCTTTCCAGGGTGACGGATCAGTTGAACAATCCGTAGAAGAACAGGCGAATGCTATCCCACAGGCGACGGAAGAGGCCACCCTCCTCGACCGGCTGCAGCGCGACCAGGTCGGCGGTGTGCACCACCTTGTCATCCAGCTTCACCTCGACCTTGCCGATCACCTGGCCCTGGGCGATGGGCGCGATCAGCTGCGGGTTGAGCACCATCTCGGCGTGCAGCTTCTTGGCCTGACCGCGCGGCAGGGTCATGGTCAGGTCGTTGGCCAGACCGGCCTGGACTTCGCGGCTGTCACCCTTCCATACCGGCGCCTTGGCCAGCTCGGTGCCCTTCTTGTAGAAGGACTGGGTCTCGAAGAAGCGGAAACCGTAGGTCAGCAGCTTCTGGGTCTCGGCGGCGCGGGCCTGTTCGCTGTTGGTGCCGAAGACCACGGCGACCAGACGCATGCCGTCGCGCACGGCCGAGGCCACCAGGCAGTAGCCGGCTTCGTCGGTGTGGCCGGTCTTCAGGCCGTCGACGGTCTTGTCGCGCCACAGCAAGAGGTTGCGGTTGGGCTGCTTGATGTTGTTCCAGAAGAATTCCTTCTGGGAGTAGATGGCGTAGTGCTGGGCATCGGCGTTGATGATGGCGCGCGCCAGGATCGCCATGTCGTGGGCCGAGGAATAGTGATTCGGATCCGGCAGGCCGGTGGCGTCCATGAAGTGGGTGTTCTGCATGCCCAGCTTCTGCGCGGTGGTGTTCATCATGTCGGCGAAGGCGTCTTCGCTGCCGGCGATGTGCTCGGCCAGGGCGACGCTGGCGTCGTTGCCGGACTGGATGATGATGCCGTGCAGCAGGTCACCGACCGACACCTGGGTGCCGACCTTGATGAACATCCGCGAACCGCCGGTACGCCAGGCGTGCTCGCTGACGGTGACCATGTCCGATTCCTTGATGCGACCCCGGTTGATTTCCAGGGTGGCGATGTAGGCGGTCATCAGCTTGGTCAGGCTGGCCGGCGGCAGGCGCTGGTCGGAGTTGGATTCGGTGAGCACGGCGCCGCTGTTGGCATCCATGAGAATCCAGGCCTTGGCGGCCAGCTGGGGCGCCGCCGGAACCATTGTCTCGGCCGCCCAGACGGCCGGGACACAGGCGATCGTTACTAGGAGGAGCAGGCGTCGAGCGAGTTTTGCGATTGTC
The DNA here is from genome assembly GCF_026544185.1 of Pseudomonas sp. GM_Psu_1. Taxonomy (NCBI): domain Bacteria; kingdom Pseudomonadati; phylum Pseudomonadota; class Gammaproteobacteria; order Pseudomonadales; family Pseudomonadaceae; genus Pseudomonas; species Pseudomonas sp. GM_Psu_1. Next base: position 76,610 of record NZ_JALNUX010000014.1, on the reverse strand, counting down.
ATCCGAATCTCTGAAAGGTTGGGGTATGGCAGGAGCAGCGGACCCAGACCGCACGGTCCACGGCGACCCGCGCGAGGCGGATCACGACGGCTGGGGCCGGCGACTGGGCGTCATGAAGCATCCCTGCTTCAATCCGGTTGCACGAGAGACGCCTGACCCAGACGGGCCACGCGTACGCTGTTCTGGAGCTGGGAGACCTCAGCCGGCTGGACCGGTCCGAGGCGGACCCGATGCAAGGTCTGCTGGTTGCGCACCGTCGAACTGATGAACACCGGGGCACCGGTCAGGTCGCTGAGCTTGTCCTTGAGCAATTCCGCAGCGTCCGGATTGGCGAAGGCCGCCACCTGCAGATAGAGCCCAGCGGCTGGGACAGAAACGTTTTTTTTTGCGTCGACGGCCGCGGGCGTCACCGGCTCGGCGTGCTGGTTGACCGGTGGCGTATAGGTCTCGATGGCGCCGAAGGTCTGGGTCTCGGTGGTCTTCTGGGCCACCGGCGCCTGGCGCGGCTGGGCCAGTACCATGGGCACCGCCTGGCCGCGCTGGGCCCAGTACTGCTGCGGATCTATGCCTTCGACGCTGACCCGGGCGGTGCCGATCTCGGCGTAGCCGAGCTTCTTGGCCGCGGCAAAGGACAGGTCGATGACCCGGTCGGAATAGAAGGGGCCGCGGTCGTTGACGCGCAGGATCACACTGCGGCCGTTGTCCAGGTTGGTGACCCGCACGTAGCTGGGTAGCGGCAGGGTCTTGTGCGCCGCGGTCATGCCATAGAGGTCGTAGGTCTCGCCGTTGGCGGTGGCCTGACCATGGAACTTGGTGCCGTACCAGGACGCGGTGCCGGTCACGCGGTAGTTGCGCGAATCGGTCAGCGGGAAATAGGTCTTGCCCAGCACGGTGTAGGGATTGTTCTTCAGCGGCCCGTTGTAGGGCATGGGCACGGCGTCGGGAATGCGGCTGACGTCCACGTCCCACCAGGGGGCGCCGTCACGGTGCGGACGCAGGTAGCCACCCGGTCCGGCCACGCCCTTGCTGGTCGGCTTGGGCGCCTGGCTGGAACAGCTCACCAGCAGCAGGCCGAGGCCCAGGCAACCGGCCAGGCGCGCCAGGGCAGTCAGGCGCATCACGGCTTGGCACCCTCGGCGGCATGGCGCTCGGCGATGGCATTGGCCAGATCGGTCACCGCCATGGCGTACATGACGCTGCGATTGTATCGGGTAATGGCGTAGAAATTGGGCAGGCCCATCCAGTACTCCGGTCCCTTGTCTCCGTCGAGGCGGAACGAGGTTACACGCAAATCGTCACGCAGGGCAGGGTCTTGGGCGTTCCAGCCCAGGGCGCGCAACTCGGCGACGCTCTTGACCGGCTCGATGCCGGCCACCACGCCCTCCTCCACCCGCTCGCCGCTGACCTGGGCGCGAATGGCGGTGGGACCGCGTCCGGACCAGCCGTGGCGCTTGAAGTAGTTGGCCACGCTGCCGATGGCGTCGGTGGGATCGGACCAGATGTTGATGTGGCCGTCGCCGTCGAAGTCCACCGCATAGGCGCGGAAGCTGCCCGGCATGAATTGCGGCAGGCCCATGGCGCCGGCATAGGAACCGGTCAGGCTGAGCGGATCGACCTGCTGCTCGCGGGCCAGCAGCAGGAATTCGCGCAGCTGGCTACGGAAGAAGGGCGCGCGCGGCGGATAGTCGAAGGCCAGGGTCGAGAGCGCATCCAGCACCCGGTAGTTGCCGGTGTTGCGGCCGTAGAAGGTTTCCACGCCGATGATGGCGACGATGAACTGGGCCGGCACGTCGTATTCGCGCTCGGCGCGGGCCAGGGCCTCTTCGTGGGCCTTCCAGAAATCGACGCCCTGGGCAATGCGCCGATCGGTGATGAAGATGGGGCGATATTCGCTCCAGGGCTTGACCCGCTCGGCCGGTCGCGAGATGGCGTCGAGGATGGCCTGCTTGCGCTCGACCTCGCCGAACAGCGCCTGCAGCTGTTCCGGGGCGAAGCCATAGCTCTGACTCATCTCGGCGATGAAGTCGCGCGTCAGCGGTGCCGCGTCGTAGTCACCCGCGACGACGCCGGTCGTCACGCCCATCGCACCCGCGAGCCCGAGGCTCAGCAGGCAGCGACGCATCCATCCCATTGTCGGCATCTAACCCTTCTTTGTTGCGTGTTAAACCTGGGCGATCCACTTGCGGTGCGTGTGGATCGACATCAAAACTCCGAACCCGGTGAACAAGGTGACCACCGAGGTGCCGCCATAGCTGATGAATGGCAGCGGTACGCCCACCACGGGGAGCAGGCCGCTGACCATGCCGATGTTGACGAAGACATAGACGAAGAAGGTCATGGTCACGCCGCCGGCGAGCAACTTGCCGAACAACGTCTGGGCCTGCACCGTGATGGTCAGGCCGCGACCGATGAGCAGCAGATAGAGCACCAGCAGCAGGCAGACGCCGACCATGCCGAACTCTTCGCCGAGGACGGCAATGATAAAGTCCGTGTGACTTTCCGGCAAAAAATCCAGATGAGACTGGGTACCCAGCAGCCAGCCCTTGCCGAACACCCCGCCCGAGCCGATGGCGGCCTTGGACTGGATGATGTTCCAGCCGGCGCCCAGGGGGTCCATCTCCGGGTCGAGGAAGGTCAGGATCCGGCGCTTCTGGTAGTCGTGCAGGACAAAGAACCACATGGCCACCGCCAGGGGCACCGCGGCGCTCACCGCGCCGATCAGCCAGCGCCACTGCAGGCCGCCGACGAACAGCACGAAGCCGCCCGAGGCCAGTACCAGCATGGCGGTGCCGAGATCGGGCTGGTCGAGGATCAGCACGAAGGGCACCACCACCAGCGACAGGCTGATGACGCTGTGCTTGAAGTTGGGCGGCAGGCTGCGCTTGGACAGGTACCAGGCCATCATCATGGGCATCAGGAGCTTCATGAATTCCGACGGCTGGAAGCGGATGACCCCGGGAATGTTGATCCAGCGGGTGGCGCCCATGGCGTTGTGGCCCATGACGTCCACCACCACCAGCAGGGCCACGCCGATCACGTAGCCCAGGGGCACCCAGCGCGCCATGAAGCGCGGTTCGAGCTGGGCGACGACGGCCATGGCCACCAGGCCGAGGCCGAAGGAACTGGCCTGCTTGAACAGCAGGTCGAGATTGCGGCCGCCCGCGGAATAGAGAACGAACAGGCCGGTCGCCCCCAGCATCAGCAGCAGGATCAGCAAGGGGCCGTCGATGTGCAGGCGCTGCAGCAGGGTGGCGCGCCGCTTCATCACGTCCCCTTCGGGGATGGTGCGATCGAAGTTGGGAGCAAGACTCATGGCTGCACCTTGGTCGCGGCGGCGGTCGCCCCGGCGGTAGTCGGCTTGGCGTACTCGGCCTTGAGATGGCCCTGGTCATCGAGCAGCCAGGCGTCGAGCACCTGACGCGCGACCGGGCCGGCCACGGCGCCACCCGACTCACCGTTCTCGACCATCACCGCCACGGCGATCTGCGGATTGTCCACCGGGGCGAAGGCGACGAACAGGGCGTGGTCGCGGTGGCGTTCCTTGAGCGCCGCCGAGTTGTACTTCTCGTTCTGGCGAATGGCGACCACCTGGGCGGTACCGCTCTTGCCGGCGATGCGGTACTGGGCACCGACGTTGAGCTTGTGGGCGGTGCCGCGCGGATTCTGTACCACCATTTCCATGCCGTGGATGGCCCTGTCCCAGTAGCTCGGATCCTTGAGGTCGATGTCGGGCATGGGGTTGGGGTCCGCCGGCGGCTGGCCGTCGAGGGTCTTGGCCAGGTGCGGCCGGATCCACTGGCCATGGCTGGCGATCAGCGAGGTGACCTGAGCCAGTTGCAGCGGAGTCACCTGCATGTAGCCCTGGCCGATCCCGAGGATCAGCGTCTCGCCGGGGAACCAGGCCTGGCGGCGGGTCGCGCGCTTCCACTGGCGCGACGGCATCAGCCCCGGCGCTTCCTCGAACATGTCCAGGGCGACCTTCTGGCCGAGGCCGAACTTGCCCATGTACTCGGAGAGGCGATCGATGCCGATCTTGTGGGCGAGGTCGTAGAAGTAGGTGTCGTTGGACCTCATCAGCGCCGTATCCATGTCCACGTAGCCGTCGCCGCCGTGGTTCCAGTTGCGGTACTTGTGATCGTAGTTGGGCAGCTCGTAGTAGCCCGGGTCGAAGACCCTGGCCTGGGGCGTGGTGGCGCCGGTGTCGAGACCGGCGATGGCCACCGCCGGCTTGATGGTCGAACCGGGCGGATAGAGGCCGCGCAGCACCCGGTTGTAGAGCGGGCGATCGATGGAGTCGCGCAGCTCGGAATATTCCTTGAAGCTGATCCCGGTGACGAAGGGATTGGGGTCGTAGCTCGGCTGGCTGACCATGGCCAGCACCTCGCCGGTCTTGGGCTGGATGGCGACGATGGCCCCGCGACGTCCGCCCAGGGCGGCTTCGGCGGCGGCCTGCAGCCGCGAGTCGATGGTCAGGACGATGTCCTTGCCCGGCTTGGGGTCGGTGCGATTGAGCACCCGCAGGACCCGGCCACGGGCGTTGGTCTCCACCTCTTCGTAGCCCACCTCGCCGTGCAGTTCGGGCTCGTAGAAGCGCTCCACGCCGGTCTTGCCGATGTGGTGGGTGCCGCTGTAGTTGACCGGATCCAGGCGCTTGAGCTCCTGTTCGTTGATCCGCCCGACATAGCCCACCGAATGGGCGAAGTGCTCGCCCATGGGATAGTGCCGCACCAGCTGCGCCGTCACCTCGACCCCGGGCAGGCGGAACTGGTTGACGGCGATCTTGGCGATCTGCTCCTCGGTCAGCTCGAACAGCACCGGCACCGGCTCGAACGGCCGCCGCCCCTGCTTCATGCGCTTCTCGAAGAGTTCGCGGTCTTCCTCGGTCAGCCCCAGCACCTGCACCAGGGTATCAAGGGTCTGCCGCCAGTTGTCGGCCCGCTCCCGGGTGATGGTCAGGCTGAAGCTGGGGCGGTTGTCGGCGACGATGATGCCGTTGCGGTCGTAGATCAGGCCGCGGGTGGGCGGGATCGGCTGGACATGGACCCGGTTGTTTTCCGACAGGGTCGAGTGGTAGTCGTGCTGGATGACCTGCAGGTAGTACATGCGCGCCACCAGTACGCAGGCGAGCACGAGAAAGAGCACCGCCCCGACGGTCACGCGGGCGCGGACGAGCTGGGCGTCTTTCTCGTGGTCCTTGAGGCGTATGGGTTGCGACATCGCAGGTACGGACTACTTGTGATACGGATGGCCGGCCAGTACGGTCCAGGCGCGATAGAGCTGCTCACCGACGAGGATGCGCACCAGCGGATGCGGCAGGGTCAGCGGCGAGAGCGACCAGCGCTGTTCGCTGCGCGCCTGCACCTCGGGAGCGAGACCCTCGGGACCGCCGACCATGAGGTTGACGGTCCGGGCTTCCAGGCGCCACTGCTGGAGTGTTTCAGCCAGTTGCTCGGTGCTCCAGGGCTTGCCGGTGACCTCCAGGGTCACCACGCGCTCGCCCGGCTGCACCTTGGCCAGCATGGCCTCACCCTCCTGGCGGATCAGCCGGGCGACGTCGGCGTTCTTGCCACGGGTCTGCAGCGGGATCTCGACGAGTTCCAGCGGCAGTTCCGGCGGCAGACGCTTGACGTACTCGTGCCAGCCCTCTTCGACCCAGCGCGGCATGCGCGAGCCGACGGCGATGAGACGCAGGCGCACCGGGCTTATTCGCCGTGGGCGGCGCGGCTCTGCTCGGCACCGCGCCAGAGGCGCTCGAGGTCATAGAACTCGCGGGTGGTCGGCAGCATCACGTGGACGACCACGTCGCCCAGGTCGAGCAGCGCCCATTCGCCGCCTTCCAGGCCTTCGCTGCCCAGCGGGCGCACGCCCTGCTGCTTGACCTTTTCCAGCACGTTGTCGGCCAGCGACTTGACGTGGCGGCTGGAGGTGCCGCTGGCGATGACCATGATGTCGGTCACGCTGGTCTTTTCCCGCACGTCCAGGGAGATGATGTCCTGGGCCTTCATGTCTTCCAGGGCGGCGATGGCCACCTGGACGAGTTGTTCGCTTTGCATGGTGTAGCTCTTACCTCGGTTCGGAGGACGCCGGATAGAGGCCGTGCGTCCGGATGTAGTCAAGCACGGCATCGGGCACCAGGAAGCGGATGGACTTCCCGGTGGCCAAGAGGCCGCGGATCTGGGTGGCGGACACCGCGAGCGGGTTCTGCCAGATAAAGGTGATCTGCCCGCCCGGCCCCTTGAGGGCCTGGGGATCGGGCTGACTGCGCGCCGCCAGGAAATCGCGCAATTCCTGGCAGGGCTCGCTGTCGGCGTCGGGTCGTTGCAGGACCAGGATGTGGCACAGCTCCAGCAACTCGCGCCAGCGGTGCCAACTCGGCAGGCCGCAGAAGGCGTCCCAGCCCAGCATGAGCAACAGCTGCACCTCATCGCCGAGTTCGGCGCGCAGGCTTTCCAGGGTCTCTATGGTATAGGAGTGGCGCGTCCGGCGCAGTTCCCGGTCATCGACCACCAGGGTCGCGACGTCGGCCACCGCCAGGCGCACCATCGCCAGGCGATCCTCGGCGGAGACGCTGGGCGCCTCGCGATGGGGCGGCCGGGCGCTGGGGATCAGCCGCAGTTCGTCCAGCGCCAGGGCCTCGGCCACCTCGAGCGCCGCGCGCAGGTGACCGATGTGCACGGGATCGAAGGTACCGCCGAACAAGCCGATGCGGGTGGGCAGGCTGCTCATCAGCTGCGGACGTGACCGTCGCCGAAGACCACGTATTTCTCGCTGGTCAGTCCTTCCAGGCCCACCGGCCCGCGGGCGTGCAGCTTGTCGGTGGAGATGCCGATTTCGGCGCCCAGACCGTATTCGAAGCCGTCGGCGAAGCAGGTCGGGGCGTTGACCATGACCGAACTGGAATCCACTTCGGCCAGGAAGCGGCGCGAGCGACCGAGGCTCTCCGTCACGATCGCATCGGTGTGATGGGAACCGTAGTGGTTGATGTGCTCGATGGCCTGGTCCAGACCCTCGACGATGCGAATCGACAGAATGGGCGCGAGATACTCGGTAGACCAGTCGGCCTCGGTGGCGGGCACGGCCTGGATCAGATCGCGCGTACGCTCGCAGCCCCTAAGTTCCACGCCCTTTTCCTCGAAGCGGCGCGCCATAGCCGGCAGGAAGGCCTCGGCCACCTGGGCATCGACCAGCAGCGTTTCCATGGCACCACAGATGCCATAGCGGTAGCACTTGGCGTTGAAGGCGATGGACTCAGCCTTGGCGAGATCCGCAGCCGCGTCGACATAGACATGGCAGATACCGTCGAGGTGCTTGATCACCGGGACGCGGGCATCGCTGCTGATACGTTCGATCAGATTCTTGCCACCGCGCGGCACGATGACGTCGACGAACTCGGGCATGGTAATCAGGGCGCCGACGGCAGCCCGGTCGGTGGTTTCCACCACCTGGACCGCAGCGGCGGGCAAGCCGACCTTGGCCAAGCCTTGCTGAATGCAGGCGGCGATGGCGCGATTGGAGCGAATGGCTTCTGAACCACCGCGCAGAATGGTGGCATTGCCCGACTTCAGGCAGAGACTGGCCGCGTCGATCGTCACGTTGGGCCGGGATTCATAGATGATGCCGATGACCCCGAGCGGCACGCGCATCTTGCCGATCTGGATCCCGGACGGCCGGGCACTCAGGTCTCGAACGGCACCCACCGGATCGGGCAAGGCGGCGACCTGCTTGAGGCCGTTGATCATCGCGTCGATACGCGCCGGCGTCAGCGTCAGTCGATCCAGCAACGCCGATTCGAGCCCCGCAGCCGTGGCGGCCGCGACATCCTCGGCGTTGGCCGCGATCAACCCTTCACGATCGGCGCCCAAGGCGTCGGCAATGGCGGTCAGCGCCAGGTTCTTCTGGCCAGTGGACGTACGCGCGAGGACCCGCGACGCGGCACGGGCAGCCTGGCCAAGACGGGTCATGTAGGCGGAGACGGACTCGGTCATGGTCGGCGGCCTGCGAAAGACGGTGGGAAAGCCGCAGAGTATAGCGTCGCCGGGCCCTGCGCGGCCAGCGCCGAGGGGCCTGGCGATGGCATTCGCCTGCTCGATTTGGTTGACTCGCCACGACCTGTCGGGAATCATCCGCGGCTGTATTTGCCGTTCAGCTTGCGTTCAGCTATTCACTTATAGCCGAAATCGTCCCCAGCTCTGCGCCAGGTGCTGCAGCGACGCCTACCAGTCTTCACGGAAAGAACCATGCCCAAGCACCTCACCTTGTCCCTTGGTCTGCTCGCCCTGCTGATTCATGCCGACGCGACCTGGGCCGCCGCTGCCGACGCCGCGCCGAGCGCGGCCGCCGTCCAGGCCCTGGAAGCCCAGCTGAAGAAGACGCCCCAGGATCCGGACGCCCTGGGCAAGCTGGGCAGTGCCCGCCTGGCGCAGCAGCGCTGGACCGATGCCGAGCAGTTGCTGACCCAGGCCGTGCAGAAAGGCGGCAAGACCTGGCAGCCGGCGCTGGACGAGGCGCGCTACCACCACCTGCTGGAACGCGCCCATGCCGCCGAGAACAAGCGCGAGCTGGACCAGGCGCGGGATCTCAGCGTGGAAGCCATCCGCCTGAAGCCCGAAGCGGTCGAGGCGCAGCTGTTCCTGGCCGGTATCCAGAGCCAGAAGCGCCAATGGGAACTGGCCGAGGCCACCTACCGCCAGGTGCTGATGCGCGAGCCGGCCAACGTCGACGCCTACTACGGACGCATCGCCGCGCTCAACGAGCTGGGCCGCACCGAGGAAGCCCTGCAACTCACCAAGAATCTGCAGCCGAGCGCCAAGAATCAGGTCAAGGGCCTGGATCGCCTGCGCGCCGGCCAGGCCATGCAGGAAGCCGAAGCCGCCGAGGCGCGGGGCGATCTGCAGGGTGCCTCGCGCCTGCTGGAACAGGCGCGCCAGGAGTCCCCGGAGGATCCCTGGCTGCGCCTGGCCCAGGCTCGCCTGGAGGTCCGCCAGGGCCGGCCGCGCGCCGCCCGCGACCTGGTGGACAGTCTGGTCAAGGATGGCGCCCAGCGTCCCGAGGTGCTCTATGCCAGCGCCCTGCTGTCCAACGAGCTGGGCGAATACCCGCGCGCCATGCAGACCCTGATGCGTATTCCCCAGGCGCAGCGTTCGCCGGACATGAACGCCCTGGCCGCGCGCATCACCTTCAACGAACAACTGGCCGAGACCGTGGCCCTGGCCAAGCAGGGTCGCCGCGAGGAAGCGCGCAGCCTGATGCAGCGCCTGGAAGCCCGCGCCGGTCGCAATCCGGATCTGATCGGCGACCTGGCCGAGGCCTTCGCCATCGCCGGCGATCCCGAGCACGGCCTGGCCCTGCTCAAGCCGATGATCACCGGCGATACCCGCCCGGCGCCCGCCATGCAGCTGCACTACGCCAGCATCCAGCTGCAGCTGAACCAGGACCAGACCGTGGGCAACGTCCTGCGCGACCTGCAGGGCGTGGTGCTCGACAGCGGCGAGAAGCAGCAGTACGACGACCTCCTCGCCCGCTATCGCATCCGTCAGGCCGACCGCCTCACCGACCAGGGCAAGCTGGCCGCCGCCTACGACACCCTGGCCCCGGCGCTCAAGGCCCGTCCCGACGACAAGGCCGCCCAGGCCGCCCTGGCGCGCATGTACCTGGCCAGCGGCGACACCCAGAAGGCGCGCCAGCTCTATCGCGACGTGCTCAGCGACCAGCCGAAGGACGCCGAGCTCTATTTGGGCGCCGCCGAGATCGCCGCCAAGTCCCAGGACAGCGTCACCGCCCGCCAGTACCTGGACCAGGCGGTCAAGCTGGGCCAGAGCGATCCCCTGGTGCTGCGCCGCGCCGCCCTGCTCTACCGCGACATCGGCATGGCCGGTACCGCCACCGGCCTGCTGGAGCAGGTGGTCCAGGTGGAGCGCAAGGATCGCGAATCCGCGGCCCGCGCCGCCGGCGCCAGCGACAACCCCTTCGCCGCCCTGCCCGGCCAGACCCGCAGCGATGACGCCCTGGCCGCCGTTCCGGCCGCCGCGGGTGGCAACGCCGGCAGCGCCGACTACGCCTGGAGCGATCCGCTGCAGGCGCAGAAGGCTGCCAACAACCCCTTCAGCGACCTGTCCGTGGTGCCCACCAGCAGCCTGTCGAGCAGCCTGGCCACCGAGCAGATCCTCGGCCAGCTGCAGCGCGAGCGCAGCATCCGCATCACCCAGGGCCTCAGCGTACGCAGCTACGACCCCAGTGGCAGTTCGCGCCAGACCACCGTCAGCGCGCCGCTGGAGATCTCCTTCCCCGCCGGCGACCAGCGCCTGGCCGTGCGCGTCACCCCGACGCGCATCAACGACAGCAGCAGCGACGGCAGCCAGAAGGAAAACGGCGTGGCGGCGTCCATCGCCGTGGAAGACGCGGGCCGCGGGCTCAAGGGCGACATCGGCGTCTCGCCGGTGGGCCTGAGATACAGCACCGTGGTTGGCGGCGCGACCCTGGAGCGCCCGCTGAGCAGCCTCAGCGAGAACCTGCTCTATGCCCTGAGCGTATCGCGCCGTTCGGTGACCGATTCCCTGGCGTCCTATGGCGGCATCCGCGATCCGCGCACCGGCCAGGAGTGGGGCGGCGTCACCGCCAACGGCGGCCTGGCGAGACTGAGATACGACGACGGCCGTTACGGCTCCTACATCTATGGCGCGGCCCATCGCCTGACCGGCCACGACGTCAAGGACAACGACCGCTTCGAGATCGGCACCGGTGTCTACTACTACCTGCGCAATGGCCCGGACAGCCTGTTCACCGTGGGCCTCTCCGCCACCGCGATCGGCTACGACAACAACCAGAACCACCTGACCTACGGCCATGGCGGCTACTTCAGCCCGCAGCGCTACTTCGCCATCGGCGTGCCCCTGGTGTGGGCGCAGCGCGGCGATCTCTGGGCCTACCAGGTGCAGGGCATGCTGGGCGTGCAGACCATTCGCCAGGACGCCGCGGATCGCTATCCGGACGACGCCGCCCTGCAGGCCGCCGCGGAAGCCGCCGGCGAAGGCCAGTACGGCAGCAAGAGCAAGACCGGCGTGGCATATAGCCTTTCCGCCAATGGCGAATACCGCCTCAGCGGGCAATTCGCCCTGGGCGGTCGCCTGGGCCTGGACAACGCCCAGGACGAGCGCGACGTCAACGGCAACCTCTATCTGCGCTACTTCTTCGAAGAGCAGGAAGGCCGACCGCAACTCTCGCGGCCGCAGCCCTACCGCTCGCGCAACGAGGAATAAGCAAAAGGCCCGCACCTGCGGGCCTTTTTTCTTGCCGGCGCACCCTGCCCAGCGCCGCCGAAACGACCGCTCGTCCCCGCGTTCGTCGCCACCGCGACCGCCCCGTCCCCGCGTCATGCCTTTCGTCCGCACGGCGCCAGGCGTGACGTTGACGGGTGCCCGAGGTGATCTAAACATTGAAGCGAGCCGGCGCTGAAAAGCGAGACGATCCGTTCGCTCCGCTTCGATGCCCGCATACGCATTTTCAATTGGTGCGTCACGAACTCCGCGTGACAGTATCCACAAAAAATGACACCTGATGGCCTTTAGCCATAATTTTGACGTCAAGCATTCACGCAGACCCTTCACCTTTTCGGAAGTCGCCATGGTCCGTTCGCTGGATATTGCCAATCTGTTCCGCTCCTTCGGCGGTGATCCCCAGCGCTACCATGAGTTCGAAGCCCCCGAGCCGGTGCCCCACGAAGCCCTCTTGCCAGCCGCAGCTCAGCCGCAGCCTGCGCCGAGCGCCCAGGTCGAAGCGGTCGTCGCGGTGGCCGAGGCGGCCGCTCAGGCTGAACCGGACGCCCTGCCCCCGCTGTCGCGGCAGCTGGCGCAGCTGCACAGCAGCCGCCAGGCCAACCAGGCGGTCGCCGCCCTGGACCAGGCGCTGAGTCGCACGCTGCCGCGGTTGGCCGGTCCGGTGCTGGCACTGATGTCGGCCCGGGGCGGCACCGGCAAGACGGTCATCGCCGCGGGCCTGGCCCAGGCGTTGAGCCGCAGCGGCCAGCCGGTGCTGCTGGTGGAGCTGGACAGTCAGAACGTGCTGTCTTCGCTGTTACTGCAGGAAGCGTCGTCCACCACCGGCTCGGTCAGGGCGCCGCTTTCCGTCTGCCTGGCGGTAGACGAGCGCCTGCGCCTGGTGCCCTTTGGCGCCCCCGACGAGCTGGATCTGCAGGCTCTGGAGCAGGCCCTGGCCACCGACACCCAGTGGCTGACCCGCCGCCTGCAGGCGCTGGACGTCCCGGCCGATACCCTGGTGATCCTCGACTGCCCCACGGGCTCGACGCCCCTGAGTCGTCAGGCCCTGGCCCTGGCCACCCGGATTCTGGGGGTGACAACCGCGGATGCGACCGGTTACGCCAGTCTGCCGCGCCTCGAACGCCAGTGGCAGCGCTGCAGCGGCCAGGTCACTCCGCTGCACCTGCTCAACCGGGTCGATCCCGCCCGCCCCCTGAGCCAGGACATCGCCGCCATCGTGGCGCAATCCTGGGGCGAACGCCTGCTGGGCGTACTGCCGGAAAGCCCCGATCTGGAGCAGGCCCTAGCCCTGGGCCAGGGTCTGGCCAGCGTCCAGGACGCCTGGGCGCGTGGCCTGGCCGAGCTGGGCGAGGCCTTGCTCGGCGATCTTCGCTCGCCCGTGCAGCACGCCGCGCGCGCCTAGCCATGAGCTTTCTCGACCGCCTGGAACAGGTTCGCCAGCGCCGCGCGGCGCGCGCTGCCGACGCCCCGCCGGTGCCGCCCGCGGCGCCGCTGTGGCTGCAGCTGTTCGCCTGGACGGCCGCCGCGTTGCTGGGCGCCCTGCTGGTGAGCGTGCCCCTGGCGCTGGAAGAACAGGCGGCGTTCGCCGTCGGCTGCTTCGGCGCGGCCCTGATGCTGCGTCGGCTGCCCGGACGGCTGCCGGTGATCGCACTGGTCCTGCTGTCGCTGCTGGCGTCGCTGCGCTATCTCTACTGGCGCCTGACCAGCACCCTGGGCTTCGAGACGCCGCTGGAAATGGTGCTCGGCTACGGGCTGGTGGCCGCCGAACTCTATGCCCTGGCGGTGCTGGTGTTCGGCTACCTGCAGACCATCTGGCCGCTACGCCGCACGCCGGTCCCGCTGCCCGCCGACCCGGCCGCCTGGCCCACCGTGGACGTCTTCATCCCCACCTACAACGAAGCCCTGAGCATCGTGAAGCTGTCGATCCTGGCGGCCCAGGCCATCGACTGGCCACGCGACAAGCTGCGTGTGCACGTACTCGATGACGGTCGTCGCGAGGACTTCCGCCACTTCTGCGCGACCGCCGGCGTCTCCTACCTGGTGCGCGAGAACAACGAGCACGCCAAGGCCGGCAATCTCAATGCGGCGCTCAAGGTGACCGACGGCGAGTACATCGCCATCTTCGATGCCGACCACGTGCCGACCCGCTCCTTCCTGCAGGTCTGCCTGGGCTGGTTCCTCAAGGACCCGCAGCTGGCCATGCTGCAGACCCCTCACTTCTTCTTTTCCCCGGATCCCTTCGAGAAGAACCTCAAGACCTTTCGCACCGTGCCCAACGAGGGCGAGCTGTTCTACGGCCTGGTGCAGGATGGCAACGACCTGTGGAACGCCACCTTCTTCTGCGGCTCCTGCGCGGTGATCCGGCGCACCATGCTGGAAGAGGTCGGCGGCGTGGCCACCGAGACGGTGACCGAGGACGCCCACACCGCGCTCAAGCTCAACCGGCTCGGCTACAACACCGCCTACCTGGGCATTCCCCAGGCCGCCGGCCTGGCCACCGAGAGCCTGTCGCGTCATATCGCCCAGCGCATCCGCTGGGCCCGAGGCATGGCGCAGATCTTCCGCATGGACAATCCGCTGCTGGGCAAGGGCCTCGCCCTCGGTCAGCGGCTCTGCTACCTCAACGCCATGCTGCACTTCTTCTATGGCCTGCCGCGGCTGGTGTTCCTCACCGCGCCGCTGGCCTATCTGCTGTTCAGCGCGCAGATCTTCCATGCCTCGGCACTGCTGATCACCTGCTATGTGCTGCCCCATGTGCTGCACTCGAACCTCACCAACTCGCGCATCCAGGGCGAATTCCGCCACTCCTTCTGGAACGAGGTCTACGAGACGGTACTGGCCTGGTACATCCTCAGGCCCACGCTGCTGGCGCTGATCAACCCGCGGCTGGGCAAGTTCAACGTCACCGACAAGGGCGGCATCATCGCCAGCGACTACTTCGACTGGGAGCTGGCGCGTCCCTACATCGTGCTGCTGGCGCTCAATCTGCTCGGCCTGGGCGTGGGTATCGGTCGGCTGTTCCTAGGCGATCCCGAGGCGGTGACCACGGTCGCCATCAACCTGGTCTGGACCCTCTACAACCTGGTGATCGCCAGTGCCGCGGTGGCCGTGGCCAGCGAGACGCGCCAGGTGCGCGCCGAACCCCGGGTGGCCGCCACGCTGCCGGCCGGACTCGTGCTCGCCGATGGCAGCCGCCTGGAATGCAGCACCCTGGACTTTTCCCAGAGCGGCATCGGCCTGAAGTTGCCCGCGGGCCTGCATCTGCCCGAGGGCAGCGCGGTAGAGGTCGAACTCAGCCGCAACGGTCGCAGCCGTCGCTTCCCGGCCACCGTGGCCTTCAGCCGCGCCGGCGCCGTGGGCACCCGCTTCGCCGAACTCAGCGTGACCGAACAGCGCGAGCTGGTGCGCATGACCTTTTCCCGCGCCGATCTCTGGGCCGAGGCCTGGGGCAATCACCGTCCGGATTCCCTGCTGGGCTCGCTGCGCGAGGTCAGTCAGATCGGCCTGCGCGGCATCGCCGATCTCAATCGCAACGTCTGGCGCCTGAGCCGACCTTCCCGGCGCACGGCGCCCTCCTCCTCCGCCTCCCTGGACCGCCCATGACCGTGTCGCTACGTCTCGCCCCCCTGCTGCTCGCCACCCTGGGTGCCGCGCCCGCCTTCGCCCTGGCCCAGAATGCGCCGCCGGTGGCGGTGGCCGGCAGCGGCTACGACAACAGCTTCAAGCAGCTCGGCGCGGTCTATCCCTTCAATCTGCGCGGCATCGACAGCCGGGACGGAGTCGGCTTCGACATTCGCGCCGACGAGATCGTCAGCGCCGCCAAGGTGACGCTGAACTACACCTATTCCCCGGCGCTGCTGCCGGAGTTGTCCCAGCTCAATGTGCTGGTCAACGACGAGGTCGCCGCCAGCATTCCGCTGCCCAAGGAAGGCGCCGGCACGCCCCAGACCCGGGTGGTGGACATCCCGCCGCGGCTGATCACCGAATTCAACCGGCTGAGCATCCAGCTGATCGGCCACTACACCATGCAGTGCGAAGACCCGCTGCACTCCAGCCTCTGGGCCAAGGTGAGCAATGGCAGCCGCCTGGACGTCCAGGTCAGTCGCCTGGACCTGGCCCCGGACCTGGCGCGCCTGCCGCAGCCGTTCTTCGATCGCCGCGATGCCCGGCAGCTGGAGCTGCCCTTCGTCATCGCCGGTGCGGCCGACAACGGCACCCTGGAGGCCGCCGGCACCCTGTCGTCCTGGTTCAGCGCCCTGGCCAGCTATCGCGGCGCCCGCTTTCCCAGCAGCCAGAACGCCCTGCCGGCCAAGGGCAATGCGGTGGTGCTGGTCACCAGCGAAGAGCGCGCCAAGACCCTTGGCCTGAGTCTGCCGGCACCGGCGACGGCGCGGGTCGACATCCTGGCCAACCCCTTCGATCCCCAGGGTCAGCTGCTGGTGATCTCCGGCCGCGATGCCAACGAACTCAAGCGCGCCGCGAGCGCCGTGGCCCTGGGTCACCAGACCCTCTCCGGCCAGAGCATGACCTTCGACACCCTGCAGGCGCTGCAACCGCGCAAGCCCTACGATGCGCCCAACTGGCTGCCCAGCGACCGACCGGTACGCCTGGGCGAACTGGCCACGCCCAGGCAACTGGCGGTCTCCGGCTATGACTCGGGTACCATGAGCGTGCCGCTACGGCTGCCGCCGGATCTGTTCCTCTGGCGCAACCAGGGGCTGCCGCTGCACCTCAGGTACCGCTACACCCCACAGCCGGTGGCGACCAATTCCTCGCTGCTGGTGAGTTTCAACGACCGCTTCGTGCAGTCCATCGCCCTGCCGTCCCAGGAACACCTGGACCAGGGCCTGCTGGGGCTGATCAAGGACGAGGAACTGCCGCGCGAAGCCGAGGTGCGGCTGCCGCTGGAGGGCGAGGCGCTGCAGGCCCGCCTGCAATTCCGCTTCATGTACGACTACCTCAAGCAGGGCGAATGCCGCGACGTCATCATCGACAACATGCGCGGCACCCTGGAACCGGATTCGACCCTGGATCTCTCCGGCTATCGGCACTTCATCGCCCTGCCCAACCTGGGCGTGTTCAAGGACAGCGGCTTTCCCTTCACTCGCCTGGCGGACCTGAGCGAAACCGCGGTGATCCTGCCCGATGCGCCCAGCGCGGCGGAGATCGAAACCTACCTCAACGTGCTCGGCCGCTTCGGCAGCTCCACCGGCTATCCCGCCACCGCGGTCACCGTGGCCCGTGCCGGCGAGGTCGACGGCCTGGCCGACAAGGATCTACTGCTGATCGCCAGCGGCGCCGACCAGCCGCTGTTGCAACGCTGGGCCGCCCAGTTGCCCGCCGGCTTCACCGGCAACGGCCAGCGCTTCGAGGTATCCGACCTGGCGTTCAAGGTGCGCCAGTGGTTCGGCAGCGACAACGCGGCCAGCCTGGAGCGCAGTCGCGCGGCCCTGAGTGCCAGTGGCGGTGCCGGTACGGCCTTCGTCACCGGCTTCGAATCGCCGCTCAGGAGCGGTCGCAGCGTGGTGGCCCTGGTCGCCGCCCGCCCGGAGGGCCTGGCCGACATCAGCCGCGCCCTGACCACCCGGGAAGACTATGCCCAGGCATTGCAGGGCAGCCTGGCGACGGTGCGTGGCCAGCAGGTGGAAAGCCTGGTGGCCGACGAGACCTATCACGTCGGCAGCCTCGGGCCGCTGCTCTATGTTCGCTGGCAACTGGCTCGCCATCCGCTGCTGATGCTGGGCCTGAGCGCCCTGGGCGTGGCCCTGCTGGCCGGCCTGCTCCATGCGGCGCTGCGCGCCCGCGCCCGTCAGCGGCTGGAGCGCTAGACCATGACCCGTGCACCGCTGCTGGCTACCCTGCTGACCGGTCTGCTGCTGCCGCCGCTGGCCCAGGCGGCCGGTACCCCCGAAGCGCTGCTCCTCGAGCAGGGTCACTTCTGGCAGGCGCGCAAGAATGCGCCCCGCGCCCAGGAGACCTGGAACAAGTTGCTCGAACTGGATGCGCAGCAGCCCGAGGCGCTGTACGGCCTGGGACTGATCGAGGTGCAGGCCAACCGGCTGCCGGCCGCCCAGGCCTATCTGCGCCGCCTGCAGGCGCTCAAGCCCGTGCCCCAGCAGGCCCTGCAGCTGGAGCAGGACATCGCCCTGGCCAGTGGCGACAATCCGCAGCGCCTGGTGGATGCCCGCCAGCTGGTCAGCGAAGAAAAGCCGGTGCAGGCACTGGCGCTCTATCGTCAGCTGTTTGGTGGCCGCCTGCCCCAGGGTGATCTGGCGCGGGAGTACTACGACATCCTCGCCTACACCCCCAATGGCTGGCAGGAAGCCGGTCCGGGCATCGAGCGTCTGCGCAAGCTGCAGCCCAGCGACCCGGCGCTGATGCTGATCCAGGCCAAGCACCTGGCGCGCTTTCCGGCCAGTCGCAGCCGCGGTATCCAGGCCCTGGCGGAGCTGAGCACGCGCAAGGACATCGGTGGCGAAGCCGCCGAATACTGGCGCCAGGCCCTGGTCTGGAGCGGTCCGCCCGGTCCGGCCGAGGCACCGCTGTTCGAGGCCTATCTGCGCCAGCACCCGGATGACGCCGAGTTGCGCGCCCAGCTGGAAAAGGGCCGTACCCTGAGTCGCAGCGGCGGTCTGGATCCGCAACTGGCCCGCGGTATCGAAGCCTTGCGCCGCAATGAGCTGGGCGCTGCCGAAAGCGCCTTCCAGGCGCGCCTCAAGGTGGCGCCGGAGGATGCCAACGCCCTGGGCGGCCTGGGCATCGTCCGTCAGCGCCAGGAACGCTTCGACGAAGCCGAAGCGCTGCTGAACCGCGCCACCCGTCAGCCGGGCGGGGCGCGCTGGCAGGCGCCGCTGGCCGAGGTACGCTACTGGGCGCTGCTCGCCCAGGCCCGCAAGGCCCAGCAGGCCAACGACTTCAGCACCGCCCGTGCCCGCGTGGAACAGGCGTTGCGGCTGGACGCCAAGCGCCCGGAAGCACCGCTGGCCCTGGCCGGACTGCAGGCCCAGACCGGTCAGCTGGACGCCGCCGAGGCTGCTTATCGACGGATCCTGCAGCAGGATCCGCGCAATCTCGAAGCCCGTCGGGGCCTGATCGATCTGCTCGCCGAGAGCGAGCGTCCGGCCGAGGCCCTGCGCCTGCTCGACACCCTGACCCCGGCCGAACGTGCCAGGCTCGGCAACCTGGATCGGCTCAAGGCCACCCAGGCCTTGCAGGAAGCCAAGCTGGCCGAGGGCCGTGGCGATCTCCAGGGGGCCCGTCGCGCCCTGGAAGACGCCCGACGCGCCGATCCGGACGATGTCTGGACACTGCTGGCCCTGGCCCGCCTGCAGCTGCGCCAGGGTCAGGAGGCGGCCGCCCGCCAGACCCTGGACAGCGGTCTGGCCAAGGACCCCCAGCGCCCGGAAGCGCTCTATGTCCGCGCCCTGTTCGCCCTGGAGCAGCGGGATCCCGCCGCGGCGCGCGCGCTGCTCGGGCGCATCCCGCCGGCCCAGCGCATCCCGGCCATGACAGGGCTGGCTGCTGATCTCGACTTCGATGCCCGGGTAAGCGCCGCCCGTGACCTGGCCCGCCGCGGCCAGCAGCAGGCCGCGCGGCGCCAGCTGGCGGCCCTGGAGCCGCAAGCCGGCGAGCGCCCCGCCGCCCTGGGTGGCCTGGCGGCGGCCTATGCCGAGGCCGGTGACCCGGAACGCGGGCTGCGCCTGCTGCGCGATGTCCTGGCCCGCGAACGCACGCCCGATCCCGCCCTGCGCCTGCAATACGGCGAGGTGCTGCTGCGCAGTGGCGCCGACGACGAGGTCAATGCCCTGCTGCACGATCTGCAGGGACAGCGCCTGACCGCCGCGCAGCGCCAGGGTTATGACGACCTGCTCTATCGCTACCGGGTGCGTCAGGCCGACCAGTTGCGCGAGCGCGGCGATCTGGTCACCGCCTACGACACCCTGTCGCCGGCCCTGGCCCAGCGTCCGGACGATGACCTGGCCAACGCCGCCCTGGCGCGGCTGTACCTGGCCAATGGCGAGGCCGACAAGGCGCTGCGCCTCTATGAACCCCTGCTGCGCCGCGCCCCCGACAACCCCCGGCTGCAACTGGGTGCGGCCGATGCCGCCGTGCGTGCCCGGGACAACGCCTATGCCGAGCGCGCCCTCGAACGCGCCGTAACCCTGGGCGCCGACGACGTCGGGGTGTTGACCGAGGCCGCGCGCCTCTATCGCGCCCTGGGTCGCGACGGTCGGGCTACCGAGCTGCTGCGCCAGGTGGTGGCGGTGGAGCGCCGCGACGCAGAGACCGCGCGGCCCCTGGCCAGCGCCCCGGCCAATCCCTTCGGCCCGCGCCGCGGCAGCGCCACCCTGGCCAGCCAGGCCATTCCGCCGACCGCCGACCAGTTGCTGGCGGCGGCCAAGGCCGCCCCGCTGGCGGATGCGCCAGTCGCTCCGCAGGACAGCGCCGCCGAGCGCGCCCTCGACGACCTGCTGCAGACCCGCAGCGCGCGGATCACCCAGGGCCTGACGGTGCGCAGCAACGACAACGAACGCGGCCTCGGCAAGCTCACCGACGTGGAAGCGCCGCTGGAGATCGACTTCCCGCTGGGCGATGTGCGCCTGGCCGTGCGGGTCACCCCGGTCAGCCTGACTGCCGGCAGTGTCGGCAGCGACGCCCGCAGTCGCTTCGGTGGCGGCCCGGCCGCTACCCAGGCCGCGCCGGACGCTTCGCCGGGCAGCCAGAGCGACAGCGGCGTGGGCCTGGCGGTGGCCTACAGCGATCCCCAGCTCGGCCTCAAGGCCGACGCCGGCACCACGCCCCTGGGCTTTCTCTATGCCACCCCGGTGGGCGGGGTGAGCCTGGAGCGACCGCTGACCGACCACAGCCGCTACAGCCTCTCGGCCTCGCGCCGGGCGGTGATCGACAGCCTGACCTCCTTTGCCGGCAGCGAAGACGCCCGCACCGGCCAGCAATGGGGTGGCGTGACCGCCAATGGCGTGCGCGGCCAGCTCGGCTACGACGACAGCCAGTTCGGTGCCTATGCCTATGCCTCCTGGTACCGACTGCTGGGCAACCATGTCGCCGACAACAGCCGTACCGAGCTGGGCACCGGGCTGTACCGCTACCTGATCAACAGCGAAGACAGTCGCCTGACCCTGGGCCTGTCGTTCACCGGCATCGCCTACGACAACAACCAGGCCTTCTTCACCTATGGCCATGGCGGCTACTTCAGTCCGCAGCGCTTCTATGCCCTGGGCGTCCCCCTGACCTGGTCGCAGCGCACCGATCGCTGGACCTGGCAGCTGCGCGGCGCGGTGGGCCTGCAACGCATCGAGCAGGACGGCGCCGACTTCTACCCGACCGACGCCCGCCTGCAGGCTGCGGCGAGCCAGGCGCTCGGCGCCCCGGCGGTCTATGGCGGCCAGAGCAAGACCAGTCTCGGCTACAGCCTCTACGGCGCCACCGAATACCAGCTCGGTCGCCAGCTGTTCGTCGGCGGCAACCTCGGCGTCGACAACGGTCGCGATTTCCAACAGCTCAATGGCGGCGTCTATCTGCGCTATGCGCTGGAACCCCAGGACCGTGCACTCGCCCTGCCGGTCAGTCCCTATCGTTCCCCCTACGACAACTGATTCACGGAGCTCCCATGGCAGCCAGCCTCCTCACCGGCCTCACCATTCTCATGATCGGCGACAGCCATCTGGCCACCCCCGACTACCTGATCGGCACCCTGCAGGACAGCCTGGTGCAACAGGGCGCCAAGGTGCACACCCTGGGTATCTGCGGGACCAACGCCGGCGACTGGCTCAAGGTCACCCCCGGCACCTGCGGTGGCGCCGAGCGGCGCAACGGCGACAAGGCCGTGGTGCTCGGCGGCAAGGCGGCGACCCAGCCGATCAACGAGCTCATCGCCGCCGACAAGCCCGATCTGGTGCTGATCGTCATGGGCGACACCATGGCCAGCTACACCAACCCCAGCTTTCCCAAGACCTGGGTCTGGCAGCAGACCACCAGCCTGACCAAGGCCATCGCCGCCACCAAGACCCACTGCGCCTGGGTCGGTCCGACCTGGGGCACCGAGGGCGGCAAGTACGGCAAGACCTTCGAGCGGGTCAAGCTGATGTCCGGCTTCCTCGCCAGCAACGTCGCGCCCTGCAGCTACATCGACTCCCTGAGCTTCGCCAAGCCCGGCCAGTGGGCCACCATCGACGGCCAGCACCTGACCGGTCCGGGCTACAAGTCCTGGAGTTCGGCCATCGTCGACGCCCTGAACAAGCTGCCTGCCGACAAGCTCAAGGGAGCCGCCCAGTGAAGGCCCTGCTGCTGCTCGGCCTGCTGGTGGGCGGGGTCGCCCAGGCCGAGGTGTCCCTCTACCCCACCGGCCCCAGCGAAGACTCGGCCTTCCTCCGCTTCGTCAACGCCGGCAGCCAGCCCCTGGCGCTGCAGGCCTCCGGCTCCGCCGCGCGGCTGCAGCTGGAGGCCGCCAAGCCGGTCTCCGACTACCTGACCGTGCCGGCGACCAAGGCGATCAAGGGCGAACTGGTCCAGGGCGCGGCCAAGGCCCCGCTGGAGCTGACTGTGGCCGCCGGTGAATTCGCCACCCTGGTGGTCCTGCCCGGCACCCCGCTGGTCCAGCGCCTGGTACGCGAGCAACCCGACGACTTCAATGCGCTCAAGGCCTCGCTGGCCTTCTACAGCCTGGATCCGCAGTGCGCGACCCCGGGCCTGCAGGCGGCCGGGCGCAATGCCGAGATCTTCAAGGACGTGGCCGACGGCACCCTGCAGCGCCGCAGTCTCAACGCCGTGGCGCTCAAGGTGCAGCTGACCTGCGCCGGCCAGGCCACGGGCGCAGCGCTGGACCTGGGCGAACTCAAGGCCGGCGAGCGCTACAGCGTGCTGCTGCTGCCTGGCGCCAGCGGTCCGCGGCTGCTCGCCACCCAGGACGCTATCGCCCACTAAGGACAGCCGCTCGATGGTCTTCGCCTCGCTGGAATTCCTCACCCTCTTCCTGCCGCTGTTCCTGCTGGTCTACGCCCTGGCGCGGCCCGGCGGGCGCAACGGGGTGCTGCTGGTGGGCAGCTGGCTGTTCTATGGCTGGCTGAGTCCGCTGTTCCTGCTGCTGCACATGGCCCTGGCCTTGCTGGCCTGGGTCGGCGGGTTGCTGGTGGATCGCGCGCGCGAAGGCTCGAGGACCCGGCTGCAACTGCTCGCCGGGCTGATCGTGATCAACCTGGCGGTGCTCTGCTGGTACAAGTACGCCAACATCGTCGCTGCCACCTGGAGCCAGGTGCTGGTGACCGCCGGCGCCCTGCCGCTGGACTGGCAGAAGGTGGCCTTGCCGGCCGGGCTATCCTTCATCGTGCTGCAGGCCATCTCCTACCTGGTGGACGTCCATCGCCACGTGGTGCCGGTGGAGCGCAGCTTCGTCAACTACGCCACCTACATCTCCATGTTCGGCCATTCCATCGCCGGCCCGATCATCCGCTACGACTGGGTGCGCCGCGAACTCAACCAGCGCTGGTTCAATCGCGAGAACTTCGCCCTCGGCGCGCGCCGCTTCATGATCGGCCTGTGCATGAAGGTGCTGGTGGCCGACACCCTGTCGCCGCTGGTGGACGTGGCCTTCCACCTCGACCAGCCCTCCTTCGTCGACGCCTGGATCGGTTGCCTGGCCTATTCGCTGCAACTGTTCTTCGACTTCGCCGGCTACAGCGCCATGGCCATCGGCCTGGGCCTGATGCTGGGCTTCCACTTTCCGGAAAACTTCAACCGGCCCTATCTCGCCCGCAGCATCCAGGATTTCTGGCGGCGCTGGCACCTGTCGCTGTCCAGCTGGCTGCGCGACTACCTCTACATCTCCCTGGGCGGCAATCGCGGCGGTCGCTGGCGCACCTATCGCAACCTCTTCCTGACCATGGCCATCGCCGGTCTCTGGCACGGTGGCGACAGCTGGAACTACCTGCTCTGGGGCATGCTGCACGGCCTGGCGCTGTGCCTGGACCGGCTCTGGGACGAACTCGGCGGCCGGCCGCTGCCGCGGCCCCTGGCCCATGGCCTGACGCTGCTGTTCGTGGCCCTGGCCTGGACGCTGTTCCGCGCGCCGGACTTCGCCACGGCGCTGTCGCTGTACGCCGGCCAGTTCGGTCTGCACGGCTTCGCCCTCGGCGATGCCCTGGCCGTGACCCTGAGGCCCGTGCACGGCCTGGCCGCCGCCCTGGGCGTGGCCTGCATCCTGGCCCCGTTGTGGCAGGCGCGCATCGAGGCGCGCCTGCCCGACAGCGCCCTGCTGCGCGTCCTCGGCGCCGCCTGGCCGGTGGCCGGCTTCCTGCTCTGCTTCGCGCTGATCGCCAGTCGCGAAGCCGTGCCCTTCCTCTACTTCCAGTTCTGAGGCCGCCGTCATGAGCGCTCCCGCCCTGCCGCCCTCACCCGCACCGCAACCGCCCAGCGCCAGCAGCGTGCGGCTGGCCCCGCTCGCCGGAGTGGTCTTCGCCCTGTTCCTGGCGATCGGCCTGCTGTCCTGCGCCTGGGCGCTGCTCACCGATCGCCTTTCGCTCTGGCCGGAAAGGGTGGATCGCCATGCCCTGCTCGAAGGCGAGATCACCCACCACATCGCCAAGGAACTGGCCAAGGCGCCGTTGCCGGAAGCGGCCGCCCGCCTGGAACGCGGCGCCAGCTGGCTGCTGCTGGGCGACAGCGGACCCCGGGTGCGCCAGGGCTGCCCCGGCTGGCTGTTTCTCGCCGAAGAACTCGAGGTCTCGCGCCAGGCCGCCGCCAATGCCCGGGCCCGCGCCCAGACGGTGATCGAACTGCGCCAGCAGCTGGCCGCCCGGCACATCCAGTTGCTGGTCGCCGTGGTGCCGGACAAGAGTCGCATCGCCGCCGACCAGCTGTGCGGACTGCGACGCCCGGCCGCCTTCGCCAATCGGGTCGCCGACTGGACGCGGATGCTGAGTGCCGCGCGGGTACCGGTGCTCGACCTGACCACGGCGCTCACGCCCCTGGGCAGCGCCGCCTTCCTGCGCACCGATACCCACTGGAACGAGGCCGGTGCCGAGGCCGCGGCCCGCGCCCTGGCGCTGCGCATCCAGGCGCTCCCCTTCCAGGCCAGCCCGGCACGGGCCTTCACTCGCACGCTGCTGGCGCCGGCACCGCGACCCGGTGACCTGGTGCGCCTGGCCGGCCTGGACTGGCTGCCGCCGCGCTTGCAGCCGACCCCCGAGGTGCTGCGCCTGACCCAGGTGGACAGCCGCGCCGCGGCCGGCGCCAGCGATGACCTGTTCGGCGATGGGGACCTGCCCAATATGGCGCTCATCGGCACCTCCTTCTCGCGCAATTCCAATTTCCTGCCCTTCCTGGAACAGGCCCTGGGCGCCAGCGTCGGGCGTTTCGCCAAGGACGGCGGGCATTTCGCCGGTGCGGCACGGGACTATTTCGCCAGTCCTGCCTTCCGACAAACCCCGCCACAGTTATTGGTCTGGGAAATTCCCGAGCGCGACTTACAATCCCCCAGCCCCGAGGCGTTGCGTCTCGATCCGCGTCCTTGAGGCAACCAAGGCTTTCCCCATGGGTCTGAGGACGCAACCCCCAGCCCCCAGGAAGCCTTTCGATGACGGAACTGCTAGACGGCCTGACCCAGTGGATCAACCAGCACCACCAGTGGCTGGGCGTGGCCATCTTCATCATCTCCTTTCTCGAGTGCCTGGCCCTGGCCGGGCTGGTGGTACCGGGCACGGTGATCCTGTTCGCCGTGGCCGTCGCCGCCGGCAATGGCGCGCTTAATCTCTTCGATACCCTGCTGCTGGGCTTTCTGGGCGGCATCCTTGGCGATGCGGTGTCCTACTTCATCGGCCGCCGCTTCCACGAGGGCATCCGCCGCCTTCCCGGCTTGCGCACCCATCCGGAATGGATCGGCTCGGCCGAGGGCTTCATCCACAGATACGGCGTGGCCAGTCTGCTGGTGGGTCGCTTCATCGGTCCGCTGCGCCCGCTGCTGCCGCTGATCGCCGGCATGCTGGACATGCCCCTGGTCAAATTCGTCAGTGTCAGCCTGGTGGCCGCCGCCGGCTGGTCCATCGCCTACCTCGGCCCGGGCTGGGTGACTGGCGCGGCCTTCCGCCTACCCTTGCCGGAAGGCTTCTGGCAGCAGGCCGGCATCATCCTCGGCGGCATCGCGGCGCTGGTGGCGGTCATCGCCCATGGTGCCTGGCGCGAGCGCGCCGGCACCACCCTGATCAGCGGCGCCCTCTGCCTGGCCGGGCTGCTGGCCCTGCTGTTCGGCTGGCACCACCTGCGCGCCTTCGACGAAGGCCTGATGGCGCTGGTGCAGGAGCATCGCGAGGGCTGGCTCAACCTGGTTGCCGTGGTCATCACCCGCATGGGCGATTTCCGTACCCAGCTGATCCTGGCCGCCGTGCTGATCCTGGTGCTGGCCGCCTTCCGCCAGTGGCGCCCGCTGCTGTTCGCCCTGGGCACCACTCTGGGGACCGCTCTGGCCAATGGCCAGTTGAAGAATCTGCTGGCCCGCGCGCGCCCCGATGTGCTCGCCGAACCCCTGACCACCTACAGCCTGCCCAGCGGCCACAGCTCGGCCTCCTTCGCCTTCTTCCTGACCCTGGGCATCCTCGTCGGCCGCCGCTATGGTCCGCGCGGGCGCCTCGCCTGGCTGGTGATCGCTGCCCTGCCGGCGGTGCTCATCGCCCTCAGCCGCGTCTACCTGGGCGTGCACTGGCCCACCGACATCCTGGCCGGCGCCCTGCTCGCCGGCGGTTTCTGCGGCCTGAGCCTGGCGCTGTTGCAGAGGACCGGCGGCAATCGCCTGGAGCCGATCCCGCCGCGGACCTGGTGGGTGCTGCTGCCCCTGGTCGTACTGGTGCTGGCCTTCGCCGCCGGCTGGGCCCTGCCCGAAGCCATCGAGCGCTATGCGCCCCGGTTGTAAGGCCGCGGCCGAAAAAATCCGCGCCTGGTCCTGCAGTTCCGGTTCGATTGTGGTCTGAACGGCTGGAACTACGGCGGTGGGTGGGGAGACACGATAGATGGCAGCGCAGCTTGCCGACTGGAACGAACTGGACTTTCTCGCCGGCGGTGGCGAGATGGGCGCCCGGCTGCGCAGTCACGACTGGTCGGAATCCCCTCTGGGCCCGCCTTCTCAGTGGCCGCAATCTCTCAGGTCCGCACTGAGCATCTGCCTGAATTCCAGCTTTCCCACCGCCATCTACTGGGGCCCCGACCTGCTGCTGCTCTATAACGATGCCTGGGCGCCGATTCCCGCCGAGCGGCATCCCTGGGCCCTGGGTCGCCCGGCGCAGGAGGTCTGGCAGGACATCTGGCCGGTGGTGGGGCCGCAGTTCGGGCAGGTCCTGAGCAGCGGCCAGGGCTTTTCGGTATTCGACCAGCTGCTGCCGATGCTGCGCCAGGGGGTGGTCACCGAGACCTACTGGAACTACAGCTTCACCCCGATCCGTGGCGAAGGCGGCGAGATCGCCGGGATCTTCAACCAGGGCCACGAGACCACCCAGCGCATCCTCGACGAGCGCCGTCGGGCCGCGGATGCCGCCCGCCAGCGGCGGATGTTCGAGCAGGCGCCCGGCTTCGTCGCCATCGTGCGCGGCCCGGATCACGTCTTCGACTTCGTCAACGTCGCCTACAGCCGCCTGTTCGATGGCCGGCCCCGCGAAGGCCTGACGGTGCGCGAGGTCTTTCCCGAATTGCACAATCAGGGCTACTTCGAGTGGCTCGAACAGGTCTATCGCAGCGGTCGCCGCTTCGTCGCCGAGCACCAGCCCCTGCGCCTGGAAACCGCGGGCGAACCGGTCCGCACCCTGTACCTGGATTTCATCTACGAACCCCTGACCGACGAAACCGGCCAGGTGATCGGCATCTTCTGCCAGGGGCAGGACGTCACCGAAGCCCATCTGGCGCGCGCCGCGCTGGAGGCCAGCGAACGACGCTTCCGCACCGCCCTGGAAATCGAGACGGTGGGCGCCCTCTGCTTCGATGCCGAGGGGCGGCTGATCGATGCCAATGACGCCTTCCTGCGCATGAGCGGCCATGACCGCGAGGACCTGGCCGCCGGGCGCATCGCCTGGCCCGCACCGCTACTGCCCCATGCCGACGCTCAGGTGCCGCCCGAGGAGCGCAGCTATCGGCGCCGCGACGGCTCGACCGGCTGGGCGCTGGTGGCCGCCAAGCGCCTGCCCGATGGCAGCGCCTTCGAATTCCTGGTCGACATCAGCGACCGCAAGCAGGCCGAGGCCGAGTTGCGCGAGGAAACCCGCACCCTCGAAGCCCTCAAGCGCATCGACACGGAGTTGGCCAGCCAGCTGGATCTGGCGCACCTGGTGCAGACCGTGACCGATGCCGGAGTGGAGTTGACGGGCGCGGAATTCGGCGCCTACTTTCATCAACGCCATGAAGAAGGTGGCGGACGTCTGCAGCGCTTCACCCTGTCCGGCGTCGAGCGGGACCTTTTCGAGCAGATCGGAGAATCCGCTGCCACCACCCTGTTCGTCACCACCCTGGGCAGCGCGGGCGTGGTCCGCAGTGACGACCTGGCGAGCGACCCACAGCTCGGCCACGTCCTGGCGCCGCAAGGCCGCGCGAGTCGGCTGCCGGTGCGCAGCTATCTGGCCGTCGCGGTGGTGGCCCGCAGTGGCGCAGTGCTGGGCGGGCTGGGCTTCGGCCATCCGGAGCCGGGGCGCTTCAACGCCCGCCACGAACGCCTGATGGTCGCCCTGGCCGCTCGCGCGGCCATCGCCATCGAGCAGGCCCAGCTGTTCCAGGCGGTGCGGACCGCCAACGAGACCCTCGAACAGCGTGTCATCGAGCGCACCGCCGAACTGACCCAGGCGCAGCAGGCGCTGCACCAGGCGCAGAAGATGGAGGCCATCGGCCAGTTGACCGGCGGCATCGCCCACGACTTCAACAACCTGCTGGCCGGCATCATCGGCAGCCTGGAGCTGATCGAGCGCCGCCTGCAGCAGCACCGGACCGACCAGCTCGACCGGCTGCTCGGTGGCGCCCAGGCCTACGCCGCACGCGCGGCCTCCCTGACCCAGCGGCTGCTGGCCTTTTCCCGGCGGCAGACCCTGGAACCCAAGCCCACCGACGTCAACGAGCTGATGCTGGCCATGGAAGAGCTGATCCGCCGCAGCGTCGGCCCGGCGATCGAGGTGCAGGCCGAGCCGGCGGAGCCGCTCTGGTCGACGGTGATCGATGCCGTGCAACTGGAAAGCGCCCTGCTCAACCTGGCGATCAACGCCCGGGACGCCATGCCCCAGGGCGGCCAGCTGCGGCTGTCCACGGCCAATCTGCCGGAGGATGCGCCGGAGCGGCCGGAGGACCTGCCAGCAGGCGATTACGTGAGAGTCAAGGTGAGCGACACCGGGACCGGCATCGCGCCGGAGATCCTGGAGCGGATCTTCGATCCCTTCTTTACCACCAAGCCGCCGGGTCAGGGCACCGGACTGGGCCTGTCGATGGTGCACGGCTTCGTGCACCAGTCGGGTGGCCAGATCCAGATCGACACCACGCCGGGCGTGGGGACCTGCATCTCAATTTATCTGCCACGGGCGCCGGAGGACGACGCCCGCACGTCCTGAGCGACGCCCAGCGGCGCCGCTCGGCCGACCTCAGAGGCCGGCGCCATGGGGCGTGGTGCCGCCCTTCATCTGCGATTGCAGGTAGTTCTGCAGACCGATCTTGTCGATCAGGCCCAGCTGCTGCTCCAGCCAGTAGGCGTGGTCTTCCTCGGTGTCTTCCAGCTGCACCACCAGGATCTCGCGGGTCACGAAATCCTTGTGCTGGTTGCACAGGGCCACGCCCTGGGCCAGGGCTTCGCGTACCTCGTACTCCAGCGCCAGGTCCGCGCGCAGCATCTCCGGTACGGTCTGGCCGACGGTGATGGCGTTGGGACGCATGTCCGGCGTGCCCTCGAGGAAGAGGATGCGGCGCAGCAGGGCATCGGCGTGCTGGGTTTCCTCTTCCATCTCGTGGCCGATCCGCTCGTACAGGCGCATCAGGCCCCAGTCCTCGTACATCCGCGAGTGGATGAAGTACTGGTCGCGCGCCGCCAGCTCGCCGCGCAGCAGCTGGTTGAGGTAGTTGATGACGTCCGGATGGCCTTGCATGAAAAGAGTCCTGTGCTGTTCAGTGCCCAGTTTAGCGCGCTGGCGCCCGGAGGACGCCGTTCATCGCCCGACCACTGGGGCCGTTCGTCTCATCGCAGCGCTAATCGTTCTACTTAACGATCAGCTTAGCCAGGGCGGCGGCGGTTCTTCGCGCACGCTGGGCTCGTCCTGCTCGCGCCGCGCGGCCTGGCGACGCTCCTCGTCGCGCCGGGCGGCCTCGATCTCGCGCATCACCGCATGGACGTCGGCCTGGCCTTCGCGTTCGACGAATTCGCCGGTCAGGCGGGTATTGGCGAACAGCTCGCCCTTCTCGAACAGCGCCCACATCTCCGGCGCATAGCGGGTCTTGCGCAATTCCGGGGCGAAGCGACCGAAATACAGCGCCATGTTCTCCACGTCCCGCGCCAGCAGGCGGAAGGCGTGGTTGTTGCCGGCGGCGTCCACCGCCTGAGGCAGGTCGATGATCACCGGGCCGTCCTCGGCCAGCAGCACGTTGAATTCGGAAAGGTCGCCGTGGACCAGGCCAGCGCAGAGCATGCGCACGATCTGGCCGATCATCAGCTCGTGGTAGCGCAGCGCTTCCTCGGCGGTGAGGGTCACGTCGTTGAGCCGCGGCGCGGCCTCGCCATTACCGTCGGTGACCAGGTCCATCAGCAGCACGCCATCGAGGAAGTCGTGGGGCTTGGGCACCCGCACCCCAGCATCGGCCAGGCGATAGAGCGCCGTCACCTCGGCGTTCTGCCAGTTGTCCTCGCGCTCGCGGCGACCGAACTTAGAGCCCTTGGCCATGGCGCGGTTTTCCCGACTGCCACGCACCTTGCGCCCCTCCTGATACTCGGCGGCCTGGCGGAAGCTGCGCTTGTCGGCCTCCTTGTAGACCTTGGCGCAACGTACCTGGCTGCCGCAGCGAACCACGTAGACCGCCGCTTCCTTGCCACTCATCAGGGGCCGTATCACCTCATCGACCAAGCCGTCCTCGATCAGCGGCTCGATGCGTTTGGGAGTTTTCATCGCCGGTTCCAGCTCCTTCTTGTCGGTCGTCTCAGGGGGACGTGTGAGGCAAGTTTCAAGCCAGACGCCGAGAAAGGGAAGTCGGCGTCGCCCCTGAGCGTGCGACTCATCGAAGCGGACAAGATTCCTCAGCCGTGACCGGTTGCATCGTCAGCCGCCGAAGAAGGCCAGGAACCGCCGCCACTCGGCCTGGGCCTCGGCCAGCTCCACCGGGGCGAAGCGCACCTCGTGATGGGCCGGGCACTGGGCCAGGCGCGCCAGGTCCAGCGGGTGGATGAAGCCCAGCAGCGGATAGCCGCCCATGGTCTGGCGATCGGCCATGAGCACGATGGGCTGGCCATCGGGCGGCACCTGGATGGCACCGGTCACCACGCCCAGCGACCACTGGCGACGCGGGGGCGCCAGGGGCACCTCGCCGGCCAGGCGGATGCCCATGCGATCGGACTGCGGGCTGATGCGCCAGGACTGCGTGCAGAGCGCCTGCTGCTGCGCCGGGCCGAAGGCCTCGGCGTCGCCACCGAGGATCACCCGCAGGGTCGGCACCTCGCGATAGTCCGGCACGAAACGCGCGGCCGGGCCGCAGCCGTGGGCATGCAGCGCGCTCACCGCCGCGCAGCCCAGCCGCTGGCCGGCCGCCAGCGGCGCGCCCTGGCCCTCCAGCCCGCCCAGGCCTTCGCGCCGGTTGCTGGCCACGCTCCCCAGCGTCGCCGGCGCCTGGAAGCCGCCACCGGCGGCGGCCAGGTAGGCGCGCTGCCCGGACTGGGCGAAGCCCAGGCGCAAGCGCGCGCCAGCCCTTACCGGAAAACACGACCAGGCCGGCAGGGGCTCGCCATCCAGGCGGGCATCCAGCGGCGCACCGGTCAGCGCCAGCCAGGTATCGGTCTCGATCTCGAATTCGGCGCCGCCCAGGGCGATCTCCAGCAGCGGCGCCGCGACCGGATTGCCCACCAGGCGATTGGCCCAGCGCGCGGCATGGCCGTCCATGGGCCCCGAGGGCGCTACCCCCAGGTGTTGCCAGCCCTGGCGCCCCAGATCCTGCAGCAGGGTCAGGGGACCGGGTTTGATGACCTGCAGTCCGCTCATGGCTGACCTCCCTGGGCGCGAAAGGCCGCTTCGTCGACGGGTACGAAGCGCACCCGATCACCGGGTGCCAGCAGGCACGGCGGCTCGGCCCGGGCATCGAAGACCGTCCACAGGCAGCGACCGATGAGATTCCAGCCGCCCGGCGAAGCCTGGGGATAGACGGCGGTCTGGCGCTCGGCGATGGCCAGGCTGCCGGCGGGTACGTGGGTCCGCGGCGTGCTGCGCCGGGGCAGCGCCAGGCGTTCGTCCAGTTCGCCGAGAAAGGCGAAGCCCGGCATGAAGCCGATGGCGCCCACCTGATAGTCACGACCGCTGTGCAGAGTGATGACCTCGCCCTCGCTCAGGCCACAGCGCTCGGCCACCTCGGCCAGATCGGGGCCGGCATAGAGCGTCGGCACCTGGTGCAGGCGCCCGCCCTCGCCCGCTGGCGCGGCGCCCGGCCAGTCGGCCAGCAGGGGGTCGAGGCCGGCCTGCAGCTCGGCCAGGGTCAAGCGCAGGGGATCGTAGTGCACCAGCAGGCTGGTCCAGCCCGCCACCAGATCGGTCACCGCCGGGCCGAAGCGCTGGCGAATCCGCTCGCCCAGGCGGGCGATGCGCGGCGGCAGCTCGGCATCGGGATGCTCGGCCAGTTCGAGCAGCAGCGCCGCAACGCCAAAAGGCTTGCAGACGATCATAGGGCGTCCAGGGCGGCGCGCAGCCGCCGTAGTACCGCCAGGGATTCGGCGTTATCACCATGCACGCAGAGGCTGTCGGCCTGCAGCCGCATGGGCTGGCCATCGAAACCGGGAAAGTCTTCGCCGCGGGCGATGGCGACGGCCTGGGCGAGGATGCGTTCGGGGTCGTGATGGACAGCCCCGACCTGGCCACGCGGAGCCAGGGAGCCGTCGGCCAGATAGGCGCGATCGGCGAAGGCTTCCAGCAGCAGCGGCACCCCGGCGGCTTCGGCCAGCCGGCGCTCGCGATCATTGTCGGCCCTGGCCAGCACCATCAGCGGCAGTCCCTGGCGATAGCGGGCGCAGGCGGAGAGCGCGGCGCTCAACAGGGCATCGTCCTTGACCAGGGCGTTGTAGAGGGCGCCATGGGGCTTCACGTACTCGACGCGCACGCCTGCGGCGCGGCAGAAGGCGTCTAGGGCGCCGATCTGGTAGAGGATCATGGCTTCCACCTCAGGCGGGGTGCAGGCCATGGGTCGCCGACCGAAGCCCACCAGATCGGGATAGGCCGGATGGGCGCCGATCTGCACGCCGTTGGCCACCGCCAGGGTCACGGCTTGCTGCATGGTCAGGGGATCGGCGGCATGGAAGCCGCAGGCCAGGTTGGCCTGATCGACCAGGGGAATGGCATGGGCGTCGTCACCCATGGACCAGGCACCGTAGCTTTCACCGGAATCGCAATTGAGCAGCAGGCGAGCGGGCATGACAGGATCCTCTGAGAAGGTAGCTCGAGTGTCGGAAAGCCGGAGCGCCGCTGTCCAACAAAAGATTCCGGGCGCTGGCGATAAGAAGCTGTTGAAACACCTTGGCTAGACCAGCACCGGCAAGGCGCGCTCCGGCCCCAGCCGCGTGCACCAGTCGGCCACCACCGTCTGGCTCAGGGCCACCACCGCCTCGCTCAGCGCCAGGCCGGCGCCGCCATGCCAGCTGGCCTGGACATCGAAGGGCGGCGGGCCGGCCAGCGGCAGGGGCATGAGACTGCCGCGGGCCAATTCCTCGATCACCAGGGCCGGCGGCAGGGCGCCGATACCGAAGCCCTCGCCCATCAGCTTGATGATGGCCGCCACCGAGTTGATGCAACAGACCCGCGGTTCGGCGATGCCCTCGCGCTGGAGCAGGCCGAGGATGTCCTGGTGCGGGCGGGAATGGCGGGAAAAGGTGATCAGCCGTTCGCCCGCCAGTTCGGCCAGATTTGCGTAGGGCCGCGCCAGGTGGCTGTCGCTGGCCACCAGCCAGCGCACCGGATAGCTGGCCAGGTGCAGATTGCGGATGCCCTCGGCGCGCAGGAGATCGGTCTGGAAGATCAGGTCGAGCTGCCCCCGCGCCAGCTGCTCGGCCAGATTCAGCGCCGTGTCCGCGGTCAATTCCAGCTCGATGGCCGGATAGGTCTGGGTGACCGCGGCGATCAGTTGGTCCAGCCAGCTGTGGATCACCGTATCCATCACCCCGATGCGCAGGCGGCCCTCCAGGGTCTGGCCATGGCCCAGGGCCTCGTGCAGCTCGCGCTGGGTGGCCAGCATCCGTTCGGCGTAGCCCAGTACCCGATGGCCCTCGGCGGTCAGGCTCACGCCGCGGGAGTCGCGCAGGAACAGTTGCACGCCCAGTTCGCTCTCCAGCACGGCGATGCGACTGGAAATGGCCGCCTGGGTGGTGGACAGCTTTTCCGCCGTCAGGCGGAAACTGCCCAGGCGGGCGACCCAGACGAAGGTATCGAGAAAGCGCAGATTCATGGGGACCTCGACAAGGCTACCCCGCCACTTTACCCCCACCGGCGAGCTTGTCTGCCCCGCTTTTCCCTATCGGCGGCGAACAGTTTTATTTGCTGGACGCCAGCTCCGCCGGCGGCGAAAGATGCCAGCCGGCGTTATGCCAAGTGACGTCTGACAACAATAACGAGCGGTGCCGCGGGCACTGCCTGGATCAGCCGAAGCCGCCCGCGGCTTCCTACCGTCCGCCGCACCGTCTGCCCGGAGCGCGGTGGACCCGCTGGAGACATCCACCTATGCAAACCACCGTCAACCTCTGGCCGCTGCTGGGCGTGCTGGTCATCGTGGTCGGCTTCGTGCTGAGGTTCAATCCGCTGCTGGTCGTCGCCCTGGCCGCCGTGGCCACCGGGATCGCCGCCCAGTTCAGCCCCGAGGCGCTGCTCGCCGCCATCGGCACCGGCTTCATCAAGGCGCGCGCCCTGCCGCTGATCATCCTGCTGCCGCTGGCGGTGATCGGCCTGCTCGAACGCCACGGCCTGCGCCTGCATGCGCAGAACTGGATCGCCCGCTTTCGCAACGCCACCGTCGGCCGCCTGCTGATCTTCTACCTCTTCGTCCGCGAGACCACCGCCGCCCTGGGGCTGACCAGCCTCGGCGGCCATCCGCAGATGGTCCGTCCGCTACTGGCGCCCATGGCCGAAGGCACCGCCGAAAAACTCCATGGCCGCCTGCCCGAGGCCCTGCGCCAGCGGCTGCTGGCCTTTTGCGCTGCCACCGACAATGTCGGCCTGTTCTTTGGCGAGGACATCTTCGTCGCCTTTGGCGCCATCGCCCTGATGCACACCTTCCTGCTCGGTGCCGGACTCGATGTCGAACCCCTGCACATCGCCCTCTGGGGCATTCCCACGGCGCTCTGCGCCTTCTTCATCCACGCCCTGCGCCTGCACCGCTTCGATCGCCAGCTCTATCGCGAGCTGACCGCGAACCGGGAGGTGCGGCCATGATCCTGTCGATCCAGTACCTGTTCTGGCTGGCCGGCGCCATCCTGGCGCTGACCGCGGTCATGACTCTGGCCGATCGTCAGCACCCCAAGCGCTGGACCAGCGGCCTGTTCTGGGGCCTGTTCAGCCTGGTCTTCCTGATCGGCGATCGCCTGCCACCCGCCTGGGTGGGCGCCGGGGTGCTGCTGATGGCGGTGCTCGCCGGCTGCGGTGCGGTGGGCAGCGGTCATCACGCCAGTCGTCCTGAACGCGAGACCCGTGCCAGCGCCGGCCGCCTGGGCAATCGCCTGTTCATTCCGGCACTGGCCATTCCCGTGGTGACGGTGATCGGCAGCGTCCTGCTTAAGGATGTGCAGATCGCCGGCCTGCCGCTGCTCGACCCGAAGAACGTCACCTTCGTCTCCCTCGGCCTGGGCGCCCTGGTGGCCCTGGCGCTGGCCTGCTGGCTGACCCGCGACACCCCGATCCAGGCGATGCGCGAATCGCGGCGCCTGACCGATGCCCTGGGCTGGTCGCTGGTGCTGCCCCAGGCCCTGGCCATGCTCGGCCTGGTCTTTACCGACGCCGGCGTCGGCAAGGCGGTGGCGCACCTGGCCACCGCCTACGTGGCCCTCGACCTGCGCCTGGTGGCGGTGGTGGTCTATGTGGTGGGCATGGCCGCCTTCACCGTCATCATGGGCAACGGCTTCGCCGCCTTCCCGGTGATGACCGGCGGCATCGGCGTGCCGGTGCTGGTGGGCGTCTACCACGCCGATCCGGCGGTGATGGCCGCCATCGGCATGTTCTCCGGCTACTGCGGCACCCTGATGACGCCCATGGCGGCCAACTTCAACATCGTGCCGGCGGCCCTGCTGGAGCTGGACGACAAGAATGCCGTGATCAAGGCCCAGGTCCCCACCGCCCTGGCGGTGCTGGCCTGCAACGTGGTGCTGCTCTATCTGCTGATGTGAGGTATCCCATGACCCTGTTGCTCACCGGCTTCGCGCCCTTTGGCGGCGAGACCCTCAACCCCTCCTGGGAAGCCGTGCGCCGGCTGGATGGCGAGTGCCTCGGCGATCTGCCGGTGGTCGCGGCGCAGCTGCCGACCGAATTCGGCACCGCGCTCCGGGTGCTGGATGAGCTGCTCGAGCGCCATCGCCCGACCCTGGTGGTGGCGGTCGGCCAGGCCGGCGGGCGGGCCGAGCTGTCGCTGGAGCGCATCGCCATCAACGTCGACGACGCCCGCATCCCCGACAACGCCGGACGCCAGCCCATCGACGAGCCGGTGGTGGCCGATGGCCCGGCGGCCTATTTCAGCACCCTGCCGATCAAGGCCATGACCCGGGTCCTGCGCGACGCCGGCATTCCCGCGGCGGTGTCCCAGACCGCCGGTACCTTCGTCTGCAACCACGTCTTCTACGGCCTGCAGCATCGCCTGCAGGGCAGCGGGGTACGCGGCGGCTTCATCCATATCCCCTATCTGCCGGCCCAGGCCGCCGCTCAGCCCGGCGCGCCGTCCATGGCCCTGGAGACCCTGATCGCCGGTCTGCGCCTGGCGCTCACCTGCGCGGCGACCACCCGGGCGGACCTGCGCGAAGGCGGCGGCCAACTGGACTGATCCCCGCAGGCGCTGCGGCGGAGGACCACCCGGGCCGGCTGGCCTACAATGCCCCCTCCGCCGCCGCTGCGATTAGCCCATGTCCACCCTGCTTGCCGACTGGCGTCACCCCCTGCTGCACCGCCGCGTCTGGGCCCTGGCCGCGCCGATGATCCTGTCCAATCTCAGCGTGCCGCTGGTGACCCTGGTCGACAGCGCCATCGCCGGTCATCTGCCCGAAGCCCGTCAGCTCGCCGCGGTGGCCATGGGCGGCGCCTTCTACACCGCCCTGCTGGGCATCCTCGGCTTCCTGCGCATGGGCACCACCGGCTTCGCCGCCCAGGCCAGCGGCCGCCGCGACGGCGCCGCTCTGCGCCAGATCCTCCTGCAGGCCGGCCTGCTCGGGCTGGGTCTGTCGCTGCTCCTGCTGCTGGCCGCCAGCCTGGCGCTGGAACCGCTGCTTGCCTGGCTCGGCCTGGATCCCGCCTTCGCCGACCTGGCCGCGCGCTTCCTGCACCTGCGCCTGCTCGGCCTGCCCGCGGCGCTGCTCAGCTACGCGGTAATCGGCTGGCTGCTCGGCACCCAGGATGCGCGCACGCCGCTGGTGCTGCTGCTCACCACCAATGCCCTGAACCTGCTGCTGGTAACCGGCTTCGTGCTGGGTCTCGGCGCCGGGGTGCAAGGCATCGCCCTGGCCTCGGTGCTGGCGGAATGGAGCGGCATGCTGCTCGGCCTCTGGCTGGTGCTGCGCCGCCTGCGGCTGTGGCCCGGCCGGATCGATCGCCCGGCGCTGCGCCGCCTCGCCAGCTGGCGGCCGCTGCTGGCGGTCAATCGCGACATCTTCATCCGCTCCCTGGCGCTGCAGGCGGTGTTCCTGCTGTTCGCCGCCCAGGGCGCCCAGCTGGGCGAGACCACGGTGGCGGTCAACGCCCTGCTGCTCAATGGCCTGCTGGTCACCGCCTTCGCCCTCGACGGCCTCGCCCATGCGGTGGAGGCCCTGGCCGGCCATGCCCTGGGCGCCCACGAGGGCGCCACCCTGCGCCGGGTGCTGGTGATCGCCGGTGGCTGGTCACTGCTGGCCAGCCTCGGCTTCGCCCTGGCCTTCGCCCTCGGCGGCGATCTGTTCATCGCCCTGCAGAGCGACATCGTCGCGGTACGCGAGGCGGCTCACGCCTACCTGCCCTATCTGGCCGTGCTGCCGCTGATCGCCATGGTCAGCTACCTGCTGGATGGCCTCTTCATCGGCGCCACCCGCGCCCGGGAGATGCGCAACTCGATGCTGCTGGCCCTGTTGCTGGCGCTGCCGCTCGGCTGGCTGCTGCGCGGCCTCGGTAACCACGGCCTGTGGCTGGCCTTTCTTGCCTTCATGGCGCTGCGCGGCCTGATCTCCGCCCTGCTCGCCTGGCGCCTGGCCCACCGCGAAGGCTGGCTCAGCGACGACGGCAGCGCCTGACGCTGCGGAACCGCCGGGTCGGCGCCCCCCTCAAAGTCGGACATCCCCTGCCGAGAGCGCTGCCATGAGCGAAGACACCCGCGATCAGGAACCCCTGGACACCCCCGCCGACGGCGACGACGTCCCCGAGCACCAGAAGCCGGAAAATCTGGAAAAGCTCAAGGATTACGGCAAGGACCAGATTCCGCCCGGCATCGCCTGACGCCAACCCTGAACCTCTCGACAAAAGCCGTCGACAGCGGTGGCAAAGCCCCGGCGGAGCTCTTAGCATCCGTCGGGTTGAGTGGGCCCAAGGGCCTTCGTGAAGGGAATCCGGATCACCATGACCGCCAGGTCCTACCTGTCGCCTCTGCGCGCGCCCCTGTTGGCGCTACTGGCGCTTGTCCCGGCGCTGGCTCAGGCCGTCGACGGCTACGCCGGGATCGCCTTCGGCACCGAGCAGAAAGCCTTTCTGGCGAGAAAGCTCTGCACCTTCCAGCCGCGCAAGATCGACGTCGTTGGCGTCGAGTATTTCGAATGCACCGACCTGACCTTCGCCGGTGAAAAGGTCGAGGCCGGCGCCTTCTTCATCGATGGCCGCTTCCTGCGCCTGTCCATCGTCACGCCCCTGGCGCAGTCCTTCCTGATCGCCGAAGGCCTCACCCAGAAATACGGCAAGCCCTCTTCCCAGTCGTCGGCCGCCGCCTTCGAGCGCCTGACCCAGGACGACGACGCCCAGGCCTATCTGGCCTTCGACCACGACACCGTCGTCTACAAGTTCAGCGCCCAGGCGGCACGCAAGAAGCAGGTCCTGCTGATCTATACCTCGCCGCGCTACGAGCCCCTGCTCAAGGAGAAGCAGCTGCAGTTCGTCAAAGACTCTCTCTAAACATCCGGTTACAGCTCGTCGGACAATTGGGCCTTTGGCCATCAAAGTGTTGCCCCGTTCACGTATGGCCGGAAACAAGCCATGAACAATGGCAGATAGCCACGGTCAGAACGCGGGCAAGGAGCCCCTTCCTGTAACCGGCTACTTACGGACGTCGTTCCTTCGGGAGTCCTACCATGACCGAACCTGTCGCAACGCGCGCCCTGGCGCCGCAGCGTTCCCGCTTTCGTTTGCCCCAGTGCTTTGGCTTCAGCTGCACAGGTTCTCTTTTGAAAAGGATCATTCAATGAACACTCGCAATCTCTGGGTCGACTATGCCAAGGCCATAGGCATCGTGCTGGTCGTCTACGGCCATGTCGTCCGCGGCCTGCTCAACGCCGGCATCCTGCAGGACGCCGAATTCCACGGCCTGGTGGACAGCGTCATCTACAGCTTCCACATGCCGCTGTTCTTCTTCCTGTCCGGCCTGTTCTTCTACAGCTCCTTCATCAAGCGCGGCACCGGCGGCCTGCTGGTGAACAAGATCGACACCATCGTCTATCCCTTCCTGGTCTGGTCGCTGCTGCAGGGCTCGGTGGAGGCGCTGATGTCGCGCTACACCAATGGCGGCGTCAGCTTCAGCGAAGTCCTGACGGTCTGGGAGCCACGCCAGCAGTTCTGGTTCCTCTATGCGCTGTTCCTGGTGTTCTGCCTGGCCATGCTCGCCTATCGCTGGGCCAAGCCGCTGGCCTTCTTCGCCGTGTTCGCCTTTGGCGCCCTGGTCTATCTGTTCCAGAACGCCGGCCCGGAAGACTTCTTCTTCACCTTTACCGCGCAGAACTTCGTGTTCTTCGCCTTCGGCGTCTGGTTCAACAACTTCAAGCAGGCCATCGAGGAACAGGCCGGTCGCGTGATGCTGGGTTCGGGTCTGCTGTTCGTGGTGCTCGAATACTGGTTCCACGGCCTGCTGGGCCTGGTCTACACCGATCGTGGCCTGGCCACCCTGGTGCTGGCGCTGAACGGCATCGTCTTCGTCAGCAGCCTCTGCATGGTGCTGGCGCAGCGGCCGCTGCAATGGGTGCTGACCCTGGGCGCGCTGTCGATGCCCATCTACGTGATGCACGTGCTCAGCGGCAGTGGCGCCCGCATCGTCCTGAGCAAGGGCCTGCACATCAACGACGGCCTGCTGCACATCGTCGCCGGTTGCGCCTTCGGCATCCTGGTGCCGGTGGCCATCGCCAAGCTGCTGGAAGCCCGCGGCATCAACGGTCTGTTCGAGGCGCCGGCGTGGATCTCCGCCCGGCGGTGGCTTCGGCCCAAAGCAGAAACCCCCCGCCCCGCCGTCTAAATGACGACACCGGCCAGGGCGCCCTGCGCGCCCTGGCCGGCGCGGCAGAGCTTTCGGATCACCGCGCAAGAGCCAATAAAAAAACCCGCTGCCAGTCACCTGGCAGCGGGTTTTTTGTTGGCTGCAGCCCTGGGGCTTCAGCCGGTCACGCGAATCACTGGCTGGCCAGTACCTGGCCGTTCTTCACTTCCAGTTGCTTGCCCGGCTCGTGGTCCATGCGGACCTGGCCGATCTTGCCATCCAGCAGGTATTTGACGTCATAGCCGACCACCTTGTCGCTGCTGTCGTTGACCGTGCTGCAGCGGGTCTGGGTGGTGGTGTAGGTGTCGCGGTTCTGCATGTATTCCTGACCCTTGTTGCCGGCGTAACCACCGCCCACGGCACCGGCGATGGTCGCCAGGGTCTTGCCGCTGCCGTTGCCGACCTGGTTGCCCAGCAGACCGCCGACGACCGCGCCTACGGCGGTCCCGGCGATCTGGTGTTGGTCCTGAACAGGCCGCCGATGCGTCACCGCGACCTCCTTGCAGACCTCGCGCGGGGTCTTGACCGTTTCCTTGACCGGCTGGACGGCGACGACCTCGGCGTACTGAGGCCCGCGGTCGACGAAACTGTACGCCACGGCGCCACCAGCGGTGGCGACGATGGCTCCCAGAACCGTACCTACGAGCATCGACTTGTTCACTACAACCTCCTGACTACTCTGTCATAGCGGGCACCTGGCCCTTTGCCATGCCTGGGACATCAGGGACGGTCGTCGAGTTCCTTGGCTTGCGGGGGAATCAGGTCCTCGCTCTTCAGGTCCAGCCAGATCAGCACCACGTTGGCGATATAGATCGACGAGTAGGTACCGGCCAGCACGCCGATGAACAGCGCCAGGGAGAAGCCGAACAGGTTGTCGCCGCCAAAGAACAGCAGCGCCGCCACGGCCAGCAGGGTCGAGATCGAGGTGGCCAGGGTGCGCAGCAGGGTCTGGGTGGTCGAGACGTTGATGTTCTCGATCAGACTGGCCTTGCGCAGTACCCGGAAGTTCTCCCGCACCCGGTCGAACACCACGATGGTGTCGTTGAGCGAGTAGCCGATGATGGCCAGGACCGCCGCCAGCACCGTCAGGTCGAAGGTGATCTGGAAGAACGACAGCAGGCCCAGGGTCACCACCACGTCGTGCACCAGCGAAATGATCGCGCCCACGGCGAACTTCCACTGGAAGCGGAAGGCCACGTAGACCAGCACGCTACCCAGGGCCAGCAGCATGCCCAGGCCGCCCTGGTCACGCAGTTCCTCGCCCACCTGCGGACCGACGAACTCGGTACGGGTCAGGGAGAAGCGCTCGGTGCTCGCCTTCTGCAACGCGCTGGTCACCTGCTGGCCCAGCTGCGGGTTGTCACCCGGCATCCGGACCAGGACATCGGTGGTGGCGCCGAAGCTCTGCACCACCGCCTCCTCGAAGCCGGC
This sequence comes from Pseudomonas sp. GM_Psu_1, assembly GCF_026544185.1. Classification (NCBI taxonomy): domain Bacteria; kingdom Pseudomonadati; phylum Pseudomonadota; class Gammaproteobacteria; order Pseudomonadales; family Pseudomonadaceae; genus Pseudomonas; species Pseudomonas sp. GM_Psu_1. Next base: position 35,040 of record NZ_JALNUX010000014.1, on the reverse strand, counting down.
GCCCTGCAACTCCTGACGGATCTTGCCGAGGTCGGCGGGCTGCTCGTAGCGCAGCTCGATCAGGGTACCGCCGGTGAAATCCAGGCCGAAGTTCAGCCCCTTGTAGAACCAGCTGAACAGCGCCAGAACGGTCAGGAGCGCGGTGATGGCGAACGCGATATTGCGTACGCCCATGAAGTTGATGGTCTTTTTCATCGCCGCGTCCTCAAATCCACAGCTTCTTGACGTTCCGGCCGCCATAAATCAGGTTGACCATGGCACGGGTCACGAAGATGGCGGTGAACAGGGAGGTGAAGATACCCAGCGACATGGTCACGGCGAAGCCCTTGACCGGCCCGGTGCCCATGGCGAACAGGATGGCGCCCACCAGCAGGGTCGTCAGGTTGGAGTCCAGGATCGCCGTGAAGGCGCGACTGAAGCCCTCATGGATGGCGCGCTGGATCGGCATGCCGTTGGCGATCTCTTCGCGGATCCGCGAGAAGATCAGCACGTTGGCGTCCACCGCCTGACCCATGGTCAGGACGATACCGGCGATGCCCGGCAGGGTCAGGGTGGCATGCAGGATGGACATCAAGGCCATCAGCAGCACCATGTTGAAGCCCAGGGCGATGGTAGCCAGCAGGCCGAAGAAGCGGTAGATGGCGATCAGGAACAGCGAGACGAAGACCATGCCCCACAGCGAGGCATCGATACCCTTCTCGATGTTGTCGGCACCCAGGCTCGGGCCGAGGGTACGCTCCTCGGCGAAGTACATGGGTGCGGCCAGGCCACCGGCACGCAGCAGCAGCGCCAGTTCCGAGGCCTCGCCCGAGCCGTTCAGGCCGGTGATGCGGAAGCTGTTGCCCAGGGCCGACTGAATGGTCGCCAGGCTGATGATGCGCCGCTCCTCCTCGAAGCCGGGCACCGCCACTTCCTTCTGTACGCCGTCCACGGTCTGGGTGGTGTAGCGGGTGACCGGGCGCTGCTCGATGAACACCACGGCCATGCTGCGGCCGACGTTGCTGCGGGTGGCGCGGTTGATCAGATCGCCGCCATGGCCATCCAGGCGGATGTTGACCTGGGGCCGGCCGTTCTCGTCGAAGCTGGCCGAGGCGTCGGTGACCTGGTCACCGGTGATGATGACGTTACGCTCCAGCGGTACCGCCGGACGACCAGGCTCGCGGAATTCGAAGCTCTCGGTGGAGGCGCGCGGGGTGTCCGCGGTGGCGGCCAGGCGGAATTCCAGGTTGGCGGTCTTGCCGAGGATGCGTTTGGCTTCGGCGGTGTCCTGCACGCCCGGCAGCTCGACCACGATGCGGTCGGCGCCCTGGCGCTGCACCAGCGGCTCGGCCACGCCCAGTTCGTTGACCCGGTTGCGCACCGTGGTCAGGTTCTGGGTGACGGCATAGTTGCGGATCTCGCGCAGCTTGGCCTCGGTCAGCTGCAGACGCAGCACCTGCAGGTCACCACGGGTGTCGGTGGTCAGCTCGAAATCGGTGTAGTTCTTGCGGATCAGGCTCTGCGCCTGCTGCAGATCGGCGGCATCGGTGAAGCCCAGCTGCAGGGCGCCGTTCTGGTCGGGCATGCTGCGATAGCGCACCTTCTCGCGACGCAGCAGAGTCTTGACCTCGTTGTCATAGACCTTCAGGCGCGCGTCCACGGCCTTGTCCATGTCCACAGCCAGCAGGAAGTGCACACCACCGGACAGGTCCAGGCCCAGCTTCATGGGGCTGGCACCGAGCTTGCGCAGCCACTGCGGGGTGGTGGGCGCCAGGTTCAGGGCGACCACGAAGTCGTCGCCAAGGGTGCGGCGGACCACTTCCTGGGCCGGCAGCTGATCGTCGGCGCGCATCAGGCGGATCAGCACCCGGCTGCCGCTCTCGTTGACGTCGCTGGATTTCACGGCGAGTTGCGCCTGCGCCAGAGCCGCGTTCACCCGCTGCACATCGGCAGGGGTCACCGTGCGTTCGGTGCTGGAAGCGCTGATCTGCAGGGCCGGATCGTCGGGGTACAGATTAGGAACCGAATAGATGACGCCCACGACCAGTACGGCCAGGATCAGCAGGTACTTCCAGAGGGGATATTTGTTGAGCATGACACCGCCCGAGATAAAGGCGGGGCGCCTTGCGCGCCCCGATATTAGCTAGATTGAGGAAGACTCAGAGGGCCTTCAGGGTGCCCTTCGGCAGGGTCGCGGCAATGGCGCCCTTCTGGAACTTGAGCTCGACGTTGTCGGACACTTCCAGCACCACGAACTCGTCGGTGACCTTGTTGATGCGACCGGCGATGCCACCGGTGGTCACCACTTCGTCACCCTTCTGCAGGCCGCCGATCAGGTTCTTGTGATCCTTGGTGCGCTTGGCCTGGGGACGCCAGATCAGGAAATAGAAGATCACCACGAAGCCGATCAGGAAGATGAACTGAATGTATTCACCTCCCGGTGCAGCGTTGGCGGCCGGCGCGGCAGCTTCCTGGGCCTGGGCCGTGGAAATCAGAAAACTCATTGCACTACTCCTTGCAGAGTTGGATGACGGAAAAAGAAGAGATGCCGGGGGTCGCTCGCCGCCGTTCCGACCGCCTCGAGACCCTGCTCACGCCCCCGACGAAGGACGCGCGAGCGCCGTTTCGCCAGGGCGATCGGACAGGGGCTTTCAGCTGTCGAGCGGCGGCGTAGGCAGGCCGCGCCGAGCATAGAAGGCGTCCACAAAGTCGGCCAATTTACCCTCTTGGATAGCCTGGCGCAAACCGGCCATCACGCGCTGGTAATACCGCAGGTTGTGGATCGTATTCAGCATACTCCCCAGCATTTCCCCGCATTTATCCAGATGGTGCAGATAGGCCCGGGAGAAATGTTTGCAGGTGTAACAGTCGCAGGTAGGATCCAGTGGCGTCTCGTCGTGACGGTGCACGGCATTGCGCAGCTTGAGGACACCGGTGTCGATGAACAGATGGCCGTTGCGCGCGTTGCGGGTGGGCATCACGCAATCGAACATGTCGACGCCACGGCGCACGCCTTCCACCAGGTCTTCCGGCTTGCCCACGCCCATCAGGTAGCGCGGCTTGTCCGCCGGCAGGTGCGGCGGCAGGAAGTCCAGCACCCGGATCATCTCTTCCTTGGGCTCGCCCACCGACAGGCCACCGATGGCGTAGCCGTCGAAGCCGATGCCTTCCAGGCCCTCCAGGGACCTCAGGCGCAGTTCCTCGTGCATGCCGCCCTGGACGATGCCGAACAGCGCCGAGGGGTTGTCGCCATGGGCTTCGCGGGAGCGCTTGGCCCAGCGCAGCGACAGCTCCATGGAGCGGCGCGCGGTGTCGAAGTCCGCTGGATAAGGGGTGCACTCGTCGAAGATCATCACGATGTCCGAGCCCAGGGCGCGTTGCACCGCCATGGATTCCTCGGGCCCCATGAAGACCTTGGCGCCGTCCACCGGCGAGGCGAAGTAGACGCCCTCCTCCTTGATCTTGCGCAGCGCGCCCAGGCTGAACACCTGGAAGCCGCCGGAATCGGTGAGGATCGGTCCCTGCCACTGCATGAAGTCGTGCAGGTCGCCGTGGCGCTGGATCACCTCGGTCCCCGGGCGCAGCCAGAGGTGGAAGGTGTTGCCGAGGATGATCTGGGCGCCGATGTCGGCGACGCTGTCGGGCAGCATGCCCTTGACCGTGCCGTAGGTACCGACCGGCATGAAGGCCGGGGTCTCGACCACGCCGCGGGGAAAGGTCAGGCGACCGCGACGGGCCTTGCCCTCGGTGGCCAGCAATTCGAAATTCATGAAACTCATATCAGCTCTCCGGGCCCTGGGCCCCGGGATTGCGGGTGATGAACATGGCGTCGCCATAACTGAAGAAGCGATAGCCCTCGGCCACGGCCGTGGCATAGGCGGCCATGGTCTCGCGGTAACCGGCAAAGGCCGACACCAGCATCAGCAGGGTCGACTCGGGCAGGTGGAAGTTGGTCACCAGCGCATCGACCACGTGGAAGGGCCGACCGGGATAGAGAAAGATGTCCGTCTCGCCGGCGAAGGCCTTGAGCTCGCCGTCACGGGCGGCGCTTTCCAGCGAACGCACGCTGGTGGTGCCGACGGCGATCACCCGGCCGCCACGGGCGCGGCAGGCGGCCACGGCGTCCACCACGGCCTGGTCGACCTGCAGCCACTCGCGGTGCATGTGGTGGTCTTCGATCCTTTCCACCCGCACCGGCTGGAAGGTGCCGGCACCGACGTGCAGGGTGACGAAGGCGGTCGCCACGCCCTTGGCGCGGATGGCCTCCAGCAGCGGCTCGTCGAAGTGCAGTCCGGCAGTGGGCGCGGCCACGGCGCCGGCATTGCGCGCATAGACGGTCTGGTAGCGCTCGCGATCCTCGGCTTCGTCAGGCCGGTCGATATAGGGCGGCAGCGGCATGTGGCCGACCCGCTCCAGCAGCGGCAGCACCGGCTCGGCGAATTTCAGCTCGAACAGCGCCTCGTGGCGCGCCACCATCTCGGCCTCGGCACCGCCGTCGATGAGGATGCGGCTGCCCGATTTGGGCGACTTGCTGGACCGCACATGGGCCAGCACCCGCTCCTCGTCCAGCACCCGCTCCACCAGGATCTCCAGCTTGCCGCCACTGGCCTTCTGGCCGAACAGCCGCGCGGGTATCACCCGGGTGTCGTTGAACACCATCAGGTCGCCGGGCCGCAGATAGCCCAGCAGATCGGCGAAGTGGCGATGACTGAGCTCACCGCTGGGGCCGTCGAGCACCAGCAATCGACTGCCGCGGCGCTCGGCCAGCGGATGACGGGCGATGAGGGATTCGGGGAGGTCGAAATGGAAGTCGGCGACGTGCATGGCAGGTAGATCTCGAAAGGCCGCACAGCTTACCGGAAGCGGCCTTTTTCACCAACGCACTTTGGATTGACCGGGCCTGCCCGCGTCCCTATACTCCGCCGCCATTGCCCCGGTGGCGGAACCGGTAGACGCGGCGGATTCAAAATCCGTTTCCGAAAGGAGTGGGAGTTCGAGTCTCCCCCGGGGCACCAAGCTGTACCTTCCAGGCCTTCTCCGTGTTGGCTGGAGGCCGAAGAAGCCGCCCCTTGAGGCGGTTTTTTTGTGCCTGGGGCGCCCGGGTTGCGGCCTCGAGACGAGCCTTAGTCCACGATGAATAATCTGGCGCCAATCGCGGTAGAGGATCTGTGGGCCTCGGCATTGTCGGCCACCTGGTAGCTCATGCCAGCGGTCAAGGTGAAGACGCGACCATCGACCAGCTCGGTATCCAATCGACCGTCCAGGCACAGCAGGATGTGCCCCTTGCTGCACCAGTGATCGGCAAGGTAACTCTCACTGTACTCGACCATGCGGACTCGTATTGCCCCAAACTGGCAGGTACGCCAAACAGCCGAGCCGGTCGTTCCCGCATGGACTACAGGTTCGATTGTCGACCAATCAGTGATTCCGAATGGAATGTCGCTCAGTTGCATGACGGCCTCTATCAGGACAGGAGGGGTATGGTACCCGGGCAGCAAGACGGTCAATTCATACAGATTGGCCGAATTTGCGAGATACGCAGCCTTGGAGGGTCTCCACTCGCTGCGCCTTCTGTACCTTTACGAATGCGCCGCCCCGTTGATCAGGTACGCTCTTGATCACCCCACTCCCGCTTTCATCATGAGGAAGGATGCCTGTTGAAATGGATATTGCTTGGCCTCGCACTGCTACTGTCCGGCTGCAGTCACTACAGCGATGCCGGCCCGATCTGCGAGCCGAGTCCGCTGAGCGGTGAGGACTGCCAGAAGCGGCAGCCGGTCGGGAATTACCTGATGGACAAGTATCACGAATGGGAACGCTACCAGTAGGCTCGCATTCTCGATCTGTTTAGCGAGGGCTAGGTATGAGGCGAACCGCACCACTGCTGATCGTCCTGTTGCTTGGACTGCAAGGCTGCGCCGTACAGCAACCGGCCCAGCCAGCCGGTGCAGCTGTCGACCTGGATCGCTCGCCTAGTTGGACCCTGCAGGCCCGGTTGCACAGTGCGCTCTATGGATGCGAATTGCTGGTGCTGCACGGCAACAACGCCCGCCTGGCGGGCGAGCAGGGGCGCTTGGCGGACTTTCGCCAGCGGCTGAACAGCTGCCAGACCCAGGCCGCTGCCGAAGAAAAGCAGGCTACGGGCCAGTTACCCACCGGCCAAGATCGCCTGCTGCGCAATGCGCAGAAGGCCTACCTGATCGCCTGGCAGCGCTATCTGGCCGGACTCACCATCGATCATCCGGCCGATCTGCAGCAGAAGCAGTCTTATCTTGAGGCGCGATCAGCGCTGCTCGAGGTGGCGTCAAAACGCCCGGACATCCGCGCCGAGCCCGGCAAACGACCGGATAGCCAGCTGACAACCGGCAGCTGAAACCCGAGGGCAAAGCATGCAATAGTAAGACATCGATACGGACGCGAGATCTTGCGCATGGAAACGCTCTCCCCCCTCTCCCAGGTGGCGGTCAAGGACCTGGAAACGGCCCAGACCCCCGCCCGCTTCTCCACCGCCTTCATCGAGCGCCTGCTCTCGCGTTGCGAGACGCGCATGGACGAGATGGAAGCCTGCCCCGACATGAGCGCGGATCTGCGCCTGATCCACATGCAGAACGTCGATCTGCTGGTGCGTACCGTGGTGGGCGAATGCCGCCATCGGGATCAGATCCGCCGCGTGCAGCGAATCCTGAGCTTCTGCGAAGCCCACGCCGGCTGGCTGCAGCCGCAACCGGTCGTGAGCAAGGGCGCCGCCTAGCGGACGGCGCCGCCGGGCCCTAGCCGGCCCGGCGCAGCAACAGCACCCCGGCCACGGCGCAGAGCAGCGCCGGTGCCAGCACGGCCAGCAGCGGCGAGAAGCCGAACACCAGGCTGGACGGCCCCAGCAGATCCTGGAAGATCCGCAGGGCAAAGCCGATGATCACCCCGGTGAAGATCCGCTGTCCCAGGGTCACCGAGCGCAACGGGCCGAAGATGAAGGAGATCGCCATCAGCACCAGGGCGGCGGTCACCAGCGGCTGGAAGATCTTCGACCAGAACGCCAGCCAGTAGCTTTTGTTGCTCAGCCCCTGATCGGCCAGGTAGTGGATGTACCACCACAGCCCGGAGATCGACAGCGCATCCGGCTCCATGATCACGGTGTCGAGCACCTGCGGGGTCAGCTCGACGTTCCAGGTGACCTTGGGCTCCTGGCGCACGCTGGTCTGGCGATTGCCGAAGTCGGTGATGCTGACGTTTTCCAGCTCCCAGTGATCGCCGCGATAGATGCCGCGCTGGGCGAAGCTGGATTGCAGCAGGTGGCGATTATCGTCGAATTCGTAGCGCGTCACGCCCAGGAGCAGGCCATTGGGCTGCACCGCGTTGACGTGAGTGTATTCGTGTCCCTGACGATGCCACAGACCGTGGCGCGAACTCTGCGCCTTGCCGGCGCTCTGGGCCAGGGCCCGGCCGCTCTGCGCCAGGTTCTCCGACCAGGGCGCCACGTACTCGCCGATCAGGATGCCGGCGATGAGCAGCACGAACATCGGCTTCATCACCGCCCAGACGATGCGCCCCAGGGAGACGCCGGCGGCACGCATCACGATCAGCTCGCTGCTGCTGGCCAGGGTGCCCAGGCCGATCAGGCAGCCGATGAGTGCGGCCATTGGCAGCATCTCGTAGGCCCGGCGCGGCGTGGTGAGCAGGACGAACTTGAGCGCCTCGGCCACGCCGTAGTTGTCGTCGAAGTCGCCGAGCTGGTCGATGAAGGCGAACAGCAGGGCCAGACCGACGATCACCCCCAGTACCGCGAGGATGCTGACGAAGACGGTGCGACCTATGTACCAGTCGAGCTTGTTCATGCCGCCACCTCCGGCTTGTGACCGCGCAGACGCGCCTTGAGCGGTTCCCAGAAGGCCAGCAGCAGGCCGAGTACCAGGAACAGCAGGTGCACGCCCCACAGCCCGATGGCCGGCGGCAGGCGGCCCTTGTCCAGGGCGCCACGGGCGGCGATCAGCAGCGACAGATAGGCCATGTACAGCAGGATCGCCGGCAGCAGCTTGAGGAAACGGCCCTGGCGCGGATTGACCTTGGCCAGGGGCACGGCGATGAGGGTGACGATGAAGACCAGGATCGGCAGCGACAGCCGCCACTGCAGCTCGCCGCGGTACTGCAGGTCGTTGCTGCGCATCAGCTCGCCGGTGGTCACGGCATCACGCTCGCTGATGTCCTCGCTGACCGCGGGCTTGGGCAGGAGCACACCGTAGGTGTCGTACTGCACCGCGCGGTAGTCGGCCTGGCCCGGCACGCCGTCGTAGCGGAAGCCGTTCTGCAGGATCAGGTAGCGACTGCCGTCCGGGTGGATTTCCTGCCGGCCGGTGTCGGCCACCAGCACGCCCACGCCACGGTCCTTGCCGCCGGCGGTGGAGGTGTTGCGCTCGGAGATGAAGACCCCGCCCAGCTGGCTGCGATCCGCCGACAGGCGCTCGGTGTAGGTGACGCGAGAGTTGTCCCTCAGGGACTGGAAGCGACCCGGTTCGAGGGTATCGAACTCGGTCATGGCATCCTGCTGGTTGAGGATGGTGGTGACCTTCTGCACGCCCAGCGGCGCCAGCGACAGACTCAGCCAGGCGACGATCAGGGCGACCACCGCGGCCGGGGCCATGCTGTAGGCCAGCAGGCGGCGCGGACTCATGCCGGTGGCGGTGAGCACGGTCATCTCGCTGTCCAGGTACAGCCGACCATAGGCCAGCAGGAAGCCGAGAAACAGGCCCAGCGGCAGGATCAGCTGCAGGAAGCCGGGGATGCGATAGGCCATGATGAGCAGGAGCACACCCGGATCCAGCAGGCCCTGGGCCGCCTGGGCCAGGTACTTGATGAAGCGGCCGCTCATGATGATCACCAGCAGCACGGCACTGACCGCACCGAGGGTGGTGAGAACTTCTCGAGACAGATAGCGGAAGACGATCAAACAGGATTCTCCAGGGTTGTCAGGCTCTGGCGCGAACGCTCACACTAGCTCGGCTGCATGGCTTGCGTTGCAAGGCCCACCCGTTGAAGGCCGATCGCCGGGAAAGGCCCTGGCGAAAGCCCCGCATTATATCCTGCGAACTCATGTGTTTGTCTTGGGGAGCTTCTCCTAATGGAATTCGTCGTCAAAAACGCTCGTCCGGAAACCCTGAAAACCGCCACGCTGGTCGTGGCCGTCGGTGAAGGCGGTGCGCTCGACGCAGCGGCCAGCGCCGTGGACGCCGCCACCTCCGGCGCCCTGAGCGCGGCGGTCAAGCGCGGCGACATCGCCGGCAAGGCCGGCCAGACCCTGCTGCTGACCAATCTGCCCGGCATCAAGGCCGAGCGCGTGCTGCTGGTGGGTAGCGGCGCCAGTGAAGGACTTTCCGACCGCCAGTACCGCAAGCTGGCCAGCGGCGCCCTGGGCGTGCTCAAGAGCCTGGGCGGCAGCGACGCCGCCATCGCCCTGGGCGATGTGCCGGTCAAGAATCGCGACGGCTATGCCCGTCTGCGCCTGCTGGCCGAGACCCTGGCCGATGGCGACTACGTCTTCGATCGCTTCAAGAGCAAGAAGGCCGAGCCGCGGCCGCTGAAGAAGCTGACCCTGGTCACCACCAAGGCCTCCCAGCCGGAAGCCGAACGCGCCCTGGCCCATGCCCTGGCGATCACCCACGGCACCGCCTACGCCAAGGACTTCGGCAACCTGCCGCCGAACGTCTGCAACCCGGTCTATGTGGCCGATCAGGCCAAGGCCCTGGGCAAGCAGTTCAAGGACGCCGGGCTCTCCGTCGAGGTGCTCGACGAGAAGAAGATGCGCGAACTGGGCATGGGCTCCTTCCTCGCCGTGGCCCAGGGCAGCGCCCAGCCGCCGCGCCTGGTGGTGCTGCAGTACAAGGGCGGCGCCAAGAGTGCCCAGCCCTACACCCTGGTCGGCAAGGGCATCACCTTCGACACCGGCGGCATCAGCATCAAGCCCAGCGCCGGCATGGACGAGATGAAGTACGACATGTGCGGCGCCGCGAGCGTCCTGGGCACCTTCCGCGCCCTCATGGAACTCAAGCCGGCGATCAACGTGGTCGGCCTCCTGGCCCTGGCCGAGAACATGCCCAGCGGCACCGCCACCCGTCCGGGTGACATCGTCACCAGCATGAGCGGCCAGACCATCGAGATCCTCAACACCGACGCCGAAGGCCGGCTGGTGCTGTGCGACACCCTCACCTACGCCGAGCGCTTCCAGCCCAAGGCGGTGATCGACATCGCCACCCTTACCGGGGCCTGCATCACCGCCCTGGGTTCGCTGGTCTCGGGCCTGATGGGCAACGACGACGCCCTGATCGACCAGGTCAAGCAGGCCGGCGATCGCGCCGACGACCGCGTCTGGCAACTGCCGTTGCACGACGAGTACCAGGAGCAGTTGGACAGCCCCTTCGCCGACATGGCCAACATCGGCGGCCCCAAGGCCGGCACTATCACCGCCGGCTGCTTCCTGGCGCGCTATGCCAAGGCCTATCCCTGGGTCCACCTGGACGTGGCCGGCACCGCCTGGATCAGCGGCGGCAAGGACAAGGCCGCCACCGGTCGCCCGGTCCCGCTGCTGGTGCAGTATCTGCTCGACCGCACCGCCGAGGCCTAAGCACCTGTTCAAAGTCTGCTGCGCGTCGGCCAAACGGCGTTGAAAAGACCTTCGGAATGCTCATTTACGTTTTGTAAACTCCGCTTCCTCAGGTCTTTTCGCCTTGTTTGGCTCTAGCTCGCGAGACTTTGAACACGTGCTAACGCCTATAGAGGCCGCGACGCCCCTGCGTCGCGGCCTTGCCGCTTCCCTCCCCTTCTTCGTGATCCGCCATGACCCGTGTCGACTTCTATGTTCTGCCTTCCACCGATCCCGCGGCGCGGCTGGCCTTTGCCTGCCGGCTGGTGGACAAGGCCTGGAAACAGGGCATGCCGGTCTATGTGCACTGCGCCGACGTCGAGCAGCGCCAGCGCCTGGACGAGCAGCTGTGGGCGTTCCGTCCCGACAGCTTCGTTCCCCACGATCTGGCGGAGAACGCCAGCGACAGCCCCGTGGTGCTGGGTCTGACCACGCCCGCCGAGCAGCAAGGCGAGCTGCTGATCAACCTCAGCCTCGCCCCGCCGCCCTGCCATGCCGGTTTCGCCCGCATCGCCGAGGTGGTCGTCGAAGCCCCCGAAGTGCGCCAGGCGATGCGCGAAGGTTTTCGCTTCTACCGCAAGCTTGGCTATGCTCTACAGGACCATCAGCTGTCACGTGTCTGATTTCATGACCAGCACCAAGCCTCCCGCGCACGTCCTGCAAGACCTCGAAGCCATCCGCCAAGTGCTCGACAAGAGCCGCAGCGCGGTCCATCCGAGCAGCGTCGATGGCATCCCCATCCTCTCCGACGTCATCGCCCCCAGCGCCGAGCGGCTCAAGGCCATCCCACCGCTGCTCGACCAGATCGTGCCGGACGTCATCGAAGACGCGACGCCCAGCGCGCCCCACGAAGACCTGGCCCAGGTACGTCTGCGCCAGGAGGTGCCGGCCATCCTCCAGGAACTGCTCGACGAACAGTTGCCGCGCCTGGAAGCCGAACTGCAGCGCCGCCTGCAGCAGCGCCTGGAAGAATTGCTGCAGCGTCCCTGAGCCCGGGGCGCCAAGGCGCCCTGCCGTCGGCGGGCCGGAGTCGCTATACTCGGAGGCTTTCCTCTTCCAGCGACAAAAGCCCCCTCCATGGACAAGACCTACCAGCCGCACGCCATCGAAACCTCCTGGTACCAGACCTGGGAACGCCAGGGCTATTTCGCGCCCCAGGGGTCGGGCGAGCCCTACACCATCATGATCCCGCCGCCGAACGTGACCGGCAGCCTGCACATGGGCCATGGCTTCAACAACGCCATCATGGACGCCCTGATCCGCTTCCGCCGCATGCAGGGTCGCAACACCCTCTGGCAGCCGGGCACCGACCATGCCGGCATCGCCACCCAGATGCTGGTGGAGCGCCGCATCGGCGCCGAGGGCCTGTCGCGCCATGACCTGGGCCGGGAGAAATTCCTGGAGAAGGTCTGGGAATGGAAGAACGAATCCGGGGGCAACATCAGCCGGCAGATCCGCCGCCTGGGTTCCTCGGTGGACTGGTCGCGCGAGCGCTTCACCATGGACGACGGCCTCTCCGAGGCGGTCAAGGAAGCCTTCGTGCGCCTGCACGAGGACGGCCTGATCTACCGCGGCAAACGCCTGGTCAACTGGGACACCAAGCTGCACACCGCCATTTCCGACCTGGAAGTGGAAAGCCATGACGAAAAGGGCCACCTCTGGCACCTGCGCTATCCGCTGGCCGATGGCGCCCGTACCGCCGAGGGCATGGACCATCTGGTGGTCGCCACCACCCGTCCCGAGACCCTGCTGGGTGACGCCGCCGTGGCCGTGCACCCGGAAGATCCGCGCTACAAGGATCTGATCGGCCAGTACGTCGAGCTGCCCCTGGTGGGCCGTCGCATCCCCATCGTCGGCGACGACTACTGCGACCCCGAATTCGGCACCGGCTGCGTCAAGATCACCCCGGCCCACGACTTCAACGACTATGAAGTCGGCAAGCGACACAACCTGCCGCTGATCAATGTCTTCGACGCCGACGCCGCGGTGCTGCCCGGCGCCCAGGTGTTCAATCTGGACGGCAGCGTCAACGGCATGTTCGATGCCACCCTCCCCGCCGCCTACGCCGGTCTGGACCGCTTCGAGGCGCGCAAGCGCATCGTCGCCGACCTGGACGCCGCCGGGCGCCTGGAAAAGATCGAGGACCACGCGCTCAAGGTGCCCAAGGGCGACCGCTCCGGCACCGTGATCGAGCCCTGGCTGACCGACCAGTGGTACGTCTCCACCAAGCCCCTGGCCGACAAGGCCATCGCCGTGGTCGAGAGCGGCGAGGTGCAATTCGTGCCCAAGCAGTACGAGAACATGTACTTCAGCTGGATGCGCGACATTCAGGACTGGTGCATCAGCCGCCAGCTCTGGTGGGGCCACCGCATTCCCGCCTGGTACGACCAGGCCGGCAACGTCTATGTCGGTCGCGACGAGGCCGAGGTGCGTGCCAAGCACGACCTGGGTGACATCGCCCTGCGCCAGGACGAAGACGTCCTGGACACCTGGTTCAGCTCCGGCCTGTGGACCTTCTCCACACTCGGCTGGCCCGAGCAGACCGAGGCGCTGAAGACCTTCCACCCCACCGACGTGCTGGTCACCGGCTTCGACATCATCTTCTTCTGGGTCGCCCGGATGATCATGCTGTCCACCCATCTGACCGGGCAGATCCCGTTCAAGACCGTCTACGTCCACGGCCTGGTGCGCGACGGCCAGGGCCAGAAGATGTCCAAGTCCAAGGGCAACGTGCTCGATCCGCTGGACATCGTCGACGGCATCGACCTGGACACCCTGCTGCAGAAGCGCACCAGCGGCCTGATGCAGCCCAAGCTGGCCGAGAAGATCGCCAAGCAGACCCGCGCCGAATTCCCGGACGGCATCGCCAGCTACGGCACCGACGCCCTGAGATTCACCTTCTGCTCCCTGGCCACTACCGGCCGCGACATCAAGTTCGACATGGGTCGCGTCGAGGGCTATCGCAACTTCTGCAACAAGCTGTGGAACGCGGCGAACTTCGTCATGGAGAACGTCGAGGGCCAGGACACCGGCGTCAACGACGAACCCGTCGAACTGTCCTCGGTGGATCGCTGGATCATCTCCCAGCTGCAGCGCACCGAGGCCGAGGTGACCCGTCAGCTCGACGCCTTCCGCTTCGACCTGGCCACCCAGGCGCTCTACGAATTCGTCTGGGACGAGTACTGCGCCTGGTACCTGGAGCTGGTCAAGCCGGTGCTGTGGGACGAGAACGCCTCCCTCGAGCGCCAGCGCGGCACCCGCCGCACCCTGGCGCGGGTGCTGGAAGTGGTGCTGCGCCTGGCGCACCCCTTCATGCCCTTCATCACCGAAGAAATCTGGCAGCGCCTCAAGGCGCCGGCCGGCGTCCAGGGCGAGACCCTGATGCTGCAACCCTGGCCGGTGGCCAACGAGGCGCGCATCGATGCCGCCGCCGAAGGCGACATCGAGTGGGTCAAGGCGCTGATGCTGGGCGTGCGGCAGATCCGCGGCGAGATGAAGATCTCCATGGCCAAGCGCATCGACATCATCGTCGCCAACGCCAGTGCCGAGGACCAGCGCCGCCTGGCCGATTTCGAGCCGCTGCTGAACAAGCTGGCCAAGCTGGAATCGGTCCGCGTGCTGGCCGCCGGTGAGGAAGCGCCGATGTCCGCCACCACCCTGGTCGGCGAGATGGAAGTGCTGGTGCCCATGGCCGGCCTGATCGACAAGGACGCGGAACTGGCGCGTCTGGACAAGGAGATCGGCCGCCTGGAAGGCGAGGTCAAGCGCGTCGGTGGCAAGCTGAGTAACGAAGGCTTCGTCGCCAAGGCCCCGGCTGAGGTGCTGGAGAAGGAACGCGCCAAACTGGCCGAGGCCGAGCAGGCCCTGGCCAAGCTGGTGGACCAGCGGCAGCGCATCGCCACCCTCTGATGCCCTTGAAGCCCACCCTCGCGGTGGGCTTTTTATTGCCAGGACGATTCTCATGGACGTGAGCAAGACCAAGACCAGCTTCTATCGCCGGCTCTATGTGGCCTGGCTGGTGGCCAGCGGTACCGCCACCAGCGTGCCGGCCCTGATGGCGGCCACCGGCATGCCGCGGCGCACCGCCCAGGACACCCTGCTGGCCCTGGCCGATCTGGATATCGACTGCCAGTTCGTGCAGGGCGAAGGCGCCCGCAACAACGCAGGTGGCTACGAGATTCGCGACTGGGGCGCGGTGGATCCGCGCTGGATCGAGCGTGAGCTGGCGCGGATCAAGACGGTCCTGGGCTATCCCTGAACCCTAGAAATCCAGCACCTGCACCACGTCATAGGCCGGCGTCTCATAGGGATGCGCCGCCTTGAGCGCCGCCACGGCCTGGCGGGCGAGCTGTTCGTCGGCCAGCACCAGCTCCACCCGCCATTCCTCCACCCGTTCGAGACTGCCCTGCTCGCCCAGATGCGGCTGGCTGCCCGCTAGCGGACGGAATTGGCCGAGGCCCCGGACCTGCCAGCAGCAGCTGTCATAGCGGCCGATGCGGCCGCCGCCTGCGGCGAAGATCGCCTGCTTGACGGCTTCGAGGTGGGAGTCCGGGACGTAGAAACACAGCTTGAACATCGAGACCTCCGGGGACAGGGGACGACCCCTTCAGCTTAAGCCCTTCCCAGAAAGACGAAACCCGCGCCAGGGCGCGGGTTTCGTCAAAGGGACAAGCGTGAGGACCTAGTCCACCCAGACCCGCGCGTTGCGGAACAGGCGCATCCAGCCACCGTCCTCGCCCTGCCAGTCGGCCGGGATCCAGGAGTTCTGCACGGCGCGGAAGCAGCGCTCGGGGTGCGGCATCATCAAGAGCACGCGACCGTCCTGGCTGGACAGACCGGTAATACCCAGCGGCGAGCCGTTGGGGTTGGCCGGATAGGTCTCGGTGACCTTGCTGTGACCATCGACATAGCGCAGCGCCACGGTGCCGGAGACGTCGGCCGCGACCAGCGCCTGCTGGTTCGGGTACTCGGCGAAGCCTTCGCCGTGGGCGATGGCGATGGGCAGCCGCGACCCGGCCATGCCGGCCAGGAACAGCGACGGCGAATCCTGCACCTGGACCATGGCCACCCGCGCCTCGAACTGCTCGGAGCGGTTGCGCACGAAGCGCGGCCAGAATTCGCTGCCGGGCACCAGCTCGCGCAGGTTGGCGACCATCTGGCAGCCGTTGCACACGCCCAGGGTGAAGGTATCGGTGCGTTCGAAGAACTGCTGGAAGCCGTCACGGGCACGGGCGTTGAACAGGATCGACTTGGCCCAGCCACCGCCGGCGCCGAGGACGTCGCCATAGGAGAAGCCGCCACAGGCCACCACACCCTTGAAGTCCGCCAGGTCGATGCGCCCGGAGAGGATGTCGCTCATGTGCACGTCGATGGCGGCGAAACCGGCGCGATCGAAGGCCGCACCCATCTCCACCTGACCGTTGACACCCTGCTCGCGCAGGATGGCGACCTGCGGCCGCACGCCCTTCTTGATGTAGGGGGCGCAGATGTCTTCGTTGGGGTCATAGGCCAGCTTGGCCGACAGCCCCGGATGATCCTCTTCCAGCAGGGCATCGAATTCCTGCTGGGCGCACTCGGCGTTGTCGCGCAGGCGCTGGATCTGGAAGCTGGTCTCGCTCCAGACGCGCTGCAGCATGCGCCGTTCGGCCCGGTAGAGGTGCTCGTCGTGGTAGTGGATGTTGATCTCGTAGCCGTTGACCGGGTTGCCGATGACCGCCACGCAGTCTTCCAGACCGGCCGCGCTGAACTGGGCCAGCACTTCATGGGTGAAGTCCTGGGGCACCTGGATGACGGCGCCCAGTTCTTCGGCGAACAGCGCCCGGGTCAGCTCGTCACGGTCGGCGGCCAGGGCATCCAGGCGCAGGGCCAGGCCGCAGTGACCAGCGAAGGCCATTTCCACCAGGGTGGTGATGAGGCCGCCGTCGGAACGGTCGTGGTAGGCCAGCAGCAGGCCGTCCTGGTTGAGGCCCTGGATCACGGCGAAGAAGGCCTTGAGGTCTTCGGCTTCGTCGACGTCGGGAGCCTGCTGGCCGAGCTTGCCGTGGGTCTGGGCGAGGATGGAGCCGCCCAGGCGATTCTGGCCGCGACCCAGGTCGATGAGGATCAGGTCGGTCTGGCCCTTGTCCAGGCGCAGCTGCGGGGTCAGGGTGCGGCGGATGTCCTGCACCGGGGCGAAGCCGGTGATCACCAGCGACAGCGGCGCGGTGACGCTCTTGTCTTCGCCGCCGTCCTGCCAGCGGGTCTTCATGGACATGGAGTCCTTGCCGACCGGGATGGTGATGCCCAGCTGCGGGCACAGCTCCATGCCCACCGCCTTGACGGTTTCATAGAGGCGCGCGTCTTCGCCCGGGTGGCCGGCAGCGGCCATCCAGTTGGCAGAGAGCTTGATGTCGCCGAGCTTATCGATCCGCGCGGCGGCCAGGTTGGTGATGGTCTCGCCGATGGCCATGCGGCCGGAAGCGGGCGCGTCGAGCAGCGCCAGCGGGGTGCGCTCGCCCATGGCCATGGCTTCGCCGGTGTGGACGTCGAAGCTGGTGGCGGTCACGGCGCAGTCGGCCACCGGCACCTGCCAGGGGCCGACCATCTGGTCGCGGGCGACCAGGCCGGTGATGGTGCGGTCGCCGATGGTGATCAGGAAGCTCTTGCTGGCCACGGCCGGGTGACGCAGGACGCGCTCCACCGACTCGGTCAGGTCCAGGCCGGCGCCATCGAAGGCGTCGCCCAGTTCGGCTTCACGGGTCGCGCTGCGGTGCATGCGCGGCGGCTTGCCGAGCAGGACGTCCAGCGGCATGTCCACGGCGTTGTTGCCGAAGTGGCTGTCGGCCACGGTCAGCTGGCGCTCCTCGGTGGCCTCGCCGACCACGGCGAAGGGGCAGCGCTCGCGTTCGCAGATGGCCTTGAAGGTCTCGAAGTTCTCGGCGTCCACGGAGAGCACGTAGCGCTCCTGGGACTCGTTGCACCAGATCTCCAGCGGACTCATGCCCGGCTCGTCGTTGGGCACGTTGCGCAATTCGAAACGACCGCCGCGACCGGCATCGTTGACCAGCTCGGGGAAGGCGTTGGACAGACCGCCCGCACCCACGTCGTGGATGAAGGTGATGGGGTTGTTTTCACCCAGCTGCCAGCAGCGGTCGATGACCTCCTGGCAGCGGCGCTCCATTTCCGGGTTCTCGCGCTGCACCGAGGCGAAATCCAGGTCGGCGGAGCTGGCGCCGGTGGACATGGACGAGGCCGCGCCGCCGCCCAGGCCGATCAGCATGGCCGGGCCGCCCAGCACGATGAGCTTGCCGCCCACCGAGATGTCGCCCTTCTGCACGTGGTCGGCGCGGATGTTGCCCAGGCCGCCGGCGAGCATGATCGGCTTGTGATAGCCACGCACCTCGGGACCGCGGGGGGTCTCGACCTGCTGTTCGAAAGTACGGAAGTAGCCGGCCAGGGCCGGACGCCCGAATTCGTTGTTGAAGGCGGCGCCGCCGAGCGGGCCTTCGATCATGATGTCCAGCGGGGTGACGATGCGCTCGGGCTTGCCGTAGGGCTGTTCCCAGGGCTGCTCGAAACCGGGGATGTTCAGGTTGGAGACGGTGAAGCCGGTCAGGCCCGCCTTGGGCTTGGAGCCGCGACCGGTGGCGCCTTCGTCGCGGATCTCGCCGCCGGAGCCGGTGGAGGCGCCAGGGAAGGGCGCGATGGCGGTCGGGTGGTTGTGGGTCTCCACCTTCATCAGGATGTGCACGGGCTGGCTGTGCGCGCCGTATTCGCGGGACTCGGCGTCGGGGTAGAAGCGCCCGGCGGTGAAGCCTTCCATGACCGCGGCGTTGTCCTTGTAGGCGGACAGCACGCCGGTGCGGTTCATCTCGTAGGTGTTCTTGATCATGCCGAACAGGGACTTCTCCTGGCTCTCACCGTCGATGTCCCAGCTGGCGTTGAAGATCTTGTGCCGGCAGTGCTCGGAGTTGGCCTGGGCGAACATCATGAGTTCGACGTCGTGGGGATTGCGCCCCAGGGCGGTGAAGCTCTTGACCAGGTAGTCGATCTCGTCTTCGGCCAGGGCCAGGCCCAGCTCCAGGTTGGCCTGCTCCAGGGCCGCGCGACCGCCGCCGAGCACGTCCACCGCGGTGAGCGGCTTGGGCGTGGCATGGCTGAAGATGTCGGCGGCGGCGTCCAGGGTCGGCAGCACGCGTTGGGTCATGCGGTCATGCAGGGCCGCGGCCAGTTGCGCATGGGCGGCGGCGTCCAGCTCGCCGGCAACGTAGTAGGCCACGCCGCGCTCCAGGCGCTCGATCTGCGCCAGGCCACAGTTGTGGGCGATGTCGGTGGCCTTGCTCGACCAGGGCGAGATGGTGCCCAGGCGGGGCACGATGAGGAACAGCGCGCCGCTGGGTTCCTGCTGGGGGACGCTGGGGCCGTATTGCAGCAGTCGGCCGAGGATGCCCTCTTCCTCCGCGCTCAGGGTGCCGGCGACTTCGGCGAAATGAACGAACTCGGCATAGAGCCCGGAGACACCGGGAACCAGGCGAGTCAGCTGGTCGAGAAGTTTGCCGTGACGGAACGAAGAAAGAGCGGGAGCGCCGCGCAGGATCAGCATCGGGGACAGCCTCGGGGCCAAGTCACTTTGGGGCCGTGCATTCTAGCCTAAAGGCGCGCCGGGGACACCTTCCGGCGACGAGGGTTCATCCAGCCTTACCACCACCCTTGTATGTATAAAATGGGCGCTTTGCCACTTCTCGCGTATACTGCCCGCCGATACGGCCTGCCGCGCCCCATGGACGCGGCTCCACATTGGGCTCAGGATAGAGCCTTTGGCCGGACCGGTGGCGCGGAGCGTCCCGACTATAACGAGTGCCCGGAGGGGCCGACCGATGAGGCGCGTCAGCAAGGCGCCAGTGCCGTTTTGATGCCGTATGGCCGAGCTAGCCCATTTGAATAAAGCCTTCAAGCGATTCGCCTGGCTTACCCTGCCCTTTCTCGCCTTGCTCATGAGCTGCGGGGAAGCGGACGTGCCTGCGCCGCCCAAGCCGACCGCCCTGGAGCAGGTGCAGCAGGCCGGCGTCCTGCGCGTGGTGACGCGCAACAGTCCGGCGACCTATTTCCAGGACCGTAACGGCGAGACCGGCTTCGAATACGAACTGGTCAAGGGCTTTGCCGAATCGCTCAAGGTGCGCCTGGAAATCAGCACCGCCGACAACCTCGACGACCTCTTCAATCGCCTGACCGCGCCGGACGGCCCGGTGATCGCCGCCGCCGGCCTCACGCCCTCGGTCAATCGCCAGAATCTGAAATTCTCCCGCAGCTATCTGGATGTGGTGCCCCAGGTCATCTACCGCAACGGCACCGTCCGCCCCAGCACCCCCAAGGACATGGTCGGCAAGCGCATCCTGGTGCTCAAGGGCAGCAGCCAGGCCCAACAACTCAGGGCGCTGCAGGCCCAGGTGCCGGAGCTCACCTTCGACGAGTCCGATCAGGTGGAGGTCAGCGACCTCTTGCGCATGGTCGACGAAGGCCAGATCGACCTGACCCTGGTGGATTCCAACGAACTGGCCATGAACCAGGTCTATTTCCCCAACGTGCGGGTGGCCTTCGACCTCGGCGACAACCAGGGCCAGGCCTGGGCGCTGCAACCCGGCGAGGACAATAGCCTGCTCGACGCGGTCAACGCCTACCTCGACAAGGTCCGCCGCGACGGCACCCTGCAGCAGCTCAAGGAGCGCTACTACGGCCACGTCGACGTGCTCGGCTACGTGGGCGCCTACACCTTCGCCCAGCACCTGCAGGAACGCCTGCCCAAGTACGAGAAACACTTTCGCAAGGTGGCGCAGAAGCATCAGCTGGACTGGCGCCTGCTCGCCGCCATGGGCTACCAGGAATCGCTGTGGACGCCGGATGCCACCTCCAAGACCGGGGTGCGCGGCCTGATGATGCTGACCAACAACACCGCCCAGGCCATGGGCGTGTCCAATCGCCTGGATCCCGAGCAGAGCATCACCGGCGGTGCCAAGTACTTCGACCAGATCCGCGACGAGTTGCCCGACAGCATCAACGAACCGGATCGCACCTGGTTCGCCCTGGCCACCTACAACATCGGCATCGCCCACATCCTCGACGCCCGCCGCCTGGCCGAATCCCAGGGCCTGGATCCGGATCGCTGGCTGGACGTGAAGAAGATGCTTCCGCGCCTGGCGCAGAAGCAGTGGTACAGCAAGACCCGCTACGGCTACGCCCGCGGCGGCGAAACGGTGGAATTCGTGCAGAACGTGCGCCGTTACTACGACATCCTCACCTGGACCACCCAGCCGCAGATGGAAGGCCAGCAACTGGCCAAGACCGGCCTCCACGTCCCTGCCATCGCCGACGACCGCCCCGCCCGGGAAACGCCGCAGGATATGTAAAGAGAGACGTACCGTCGTCCGTCCGATGCGCCATTACCGCCCCCTCTCCCTCCGGGAGAGGACTGGCTCGCTCGAAACCTCGTAGCCTGGAAAACCGCGCAG
This sequence comes from Pseudomonas sp. GM_Psu_1, assembly GCF_026544185.1. Taxonomy (NCBI): domain Bacteria; kingdom Pseudomonadati; phylum Pseudomonadota; class Gammaproteobacteria; order Pseudomonadales; family Pseudomonadaceae; genus Pseudomonas; species Pseudomonas sp. GM_Psu_1. The sequence goes on along the minus strand of NZ_JALNUX010000014.1, from coordinate 13,947 downwards.
CGTTTTCCACTGGCATCCCGACACCCTTCCCGTGTGGACAAGGCTGCGCCGTTGTCCACCCTACCTAGCTGAGGCGTGCCGTTGTCTAAGCCGATGCGCCGGTACCACCCCCTCTCCCTCGGGGAGAGGGCTGGGGTGAGGGCCGACTCGCTCGAAACCTCGTAGCGTGGAAAACCGCGCAGCGTTTTCCACTGGCACCCCGGCACCTCCCGCGTGGACAAGGCTGCGCCGTTGTCCACCCTACGCGCCCGCGGGCGCCTTCACGCCCGACAGGGCCGGCTCGATCGGGGCACCGTTGGGCTTCGCTGCGCTCAACCCAACCGACGAAAAGCGCTATTTCTTCGGCTTCTGGATCAGCTTGTCCACGGCGCGGGCGGCGGCGACCATGCCGAAGGTGGCGGTCACCATCATCACCGCGCCAAAGCCGCCGGCGCAGTCCAGGCGGACGCCTTCGCCGACGAAACTCTTCTGCTGGCAGACGCTGCCGTCCGGCTTGGGATAGCGCAGTTGCTCGGTGGAAAAGACGCAGGGCACGCTGTAGTGGCGACTGGGATTGCGCGAGAAGCCGTAGTCGCGGCGCAGCAGCGAGCGGACCCGCGAGGCCAGGGGATCGTTGTAGGTGCGATTGAGGTCGACCACCTGGATCTGGGTGGGGTCGATCTGGCCGCCGGCGCCGCCGGTGGTGACGATGGCGATCTTGCGCCTCTTGCACCAGGCGATCAGCGCCGCCTTGGAGGCCACGCTGTCGATGCAGTCCAGCACCAGGTCGAGCTCTTCAGTGATGTAGTCGGCCATGGTCTCGCGGGTGACGAAGTCTGCCACCGCCTTGACCTGGCAGGCCGGATTGATGGCCTGGATGCGTTCGGCCATCACCGTGACCTTGGGCCGCCCCACCTGGCCTTCCAGCGCATGCACCTGGCGATTGGTGTTGCTGACGCAGACGTCGTCCAGATCGAACAGGCTTATGCGGCCGACGCCGCTGCGGGCCAGGGCCTCGGCGGCCCAGGAGCCCACCCCGCCGATGCCGACCACGGCGACATGACTGGCGGCCAGGCGCTCGACGGCCTCCTGCCCATAGAGCCGGGCGATCCCGCCGAAGCGTTGTTCATCGAACGTCATGAAGGCTTTCCACAAAAGCCACAGTATAGGTTTTCCTTTACCATACCGCTCCCCCTGAACCCTAGCCGCCTCCCGGGACCCGCCATGACCACCGCCCTCACCCCCACCCTGGAACTCGCCTGCGACCTCATCGGCCGGGCCTCGGTCACGCCGCTGGACGAAGGCTGCCAGGCCCTGATGATGCAGCGCCTGGAGCGCCTGGGCTTCGCCCTCGAACCCCTGCGCATCGAAGAGGTGGACAACTTCTGGGCGCGGCGTGGCGGCGCGGGTCCGGTGCTGTGCTTCGCCGGGCACACCGACGTGGTGCCCACCGGCCCCCTGGAGGCCTGGCAGCAGGCCCCCTTCAATGCCCACGTGGATGCCGACGGCATGCTGCGCGGTCGCGGCGCCGCCGACATGAAGGGCAGCCTGGCGAGTATGATCATCGCCGTGGAGCGCTTCGTCGCCGACCACCCGGACCATCGCGGCGCCATCGCCTTCCTCATCACCAGTGACGAGGAAGGCCCCGCCCTGCACGGCACCCGTGCCGTGGTCGAGCGCCTCCGCGAGCGCGGCGAACGACTGGACTGGTGCATCGTCGGCGAACCCTCCAGCACCCGGCTGCTAGGCGACGTGGTCAAGAACGGGCGTCGCGGCTCGCTCAACGGTCGCCTGACCGTGCGCGGCAAACAGGGCCATGTGGCCTATCCGCACCTGGCGCGCAACCCCATTCATCTGGCCGCCCAGGCGCTGGCGGATCTGGCCGCCGAACAGTGGGACGCCGGCAACGCCTTCTTCCCGCCCACCAGCTTCCAGATCTCCAACGTCAACTCCGGCACCGGCGCCGGCAACGTGGTGCCGGGCGAGTTGCAGGCGCTGTTCAACTTCCGCTTCTCCACCGAATCCACCGTGGAGGGCCTGCAGGCCCGGGTCGAGGCCATCCTCGATCGCCACGGCCTGGACTGGCACATCGACTGGTCGCTGTCCGGCCTGCCCTTCCTCACCGAGCCGGGCGACCTGCTCGACGCCGTCTCGGCCAGCGTGGAAGCCGTCACCGGCTACCGCCCCGAAGCCTCCACCAGCGGCGGCACCTCGGACGGTCGCTTCATCGCCACCCTGGGCGCCCAGGTGGTTGAACTGGGTCCGGTCAACGCCACCATCCACCAGGTGGACGAGCACGTGCTGGCCAGCGACCTGGATCTACTGACCGAGGTGTACTACGGCACCCTGGTGCGGTTGCTTGCATGAAGCTGATCTGTCCGCTCTGCCAAGCCCCGCTGGCCGAACTCGAGGGTGGCGTCGGGTGCGCCGCCGGTCATAGATTCGACCGTGCCCGCCAGGGCTATCTGAACCTCCTGCCGGTGCAGCACAAGAAGAGTCTGGACCCGGGCGACAACGCCGCCATGGTCGAGGCCCGCCGACGCTTTCTCGATGCCGGTCACTATGCGCCCCTGGCCGAGCGCCTGGCGCACCTGGCCGCCGAACGCGCGCCCCAGCGCTGGATCGACGTGGGCTGCGGCGAAGGCTTCTATACCGCGCGCCTGGCCCAGGCGCTGCCCGCGGCCGACGGCTATGCCCTGGACATCTCCCGCGAGGCGGTGCGCCGCGCCTGCCGGCGTACCCCGGCCCTGACCTGGCTGGTGGCGAGCATGGCGCGCCTGCCGCTGCCGGACGCCAGTTGCCAGCTGCTGGCCAGTGTCTTCAGCCCCATCGACTGGGCCGAAGCCCAGCGCGTGCTGGCACCCGGCGGCGGCATCCTGCGCCTGGGTCCGGCCAGCGCCCACCTGCTGGAGCTGCGCCAGCGGCTCTATGACGAGGTGCGCGACTATGCCGAAGACAAGCACCTGCAGGATCTGCCGGAGGGCCTGGAACTGGCCCACAGTGAGGGGCTCGAATTCGTGCTGCCGCTGGCCGAACGCCAGACCCGTGAAGACCTGCTGGCCATGACCCCCCACGGTTGGCGCGTCAACGCCGAACGCCGGGAGCGGGTCCTCGCCGAGCCCTTCGAGGTGCGGGTGGCAGTACGTTACGATTGGATCGTCAAATCCGGAGCCTAAGCCCCATGCGCCAGCCCGATATCGAAATCTATCTCAAGGACGTCGACCAGGACGCCGTCTCGGCCTGGCTCGAACAGGTGTTCGCCATGCCCTGCGCCTGGCAGGCGCGTGGGCAGACCTTCAAGTGCACCCTGCGCTATGGCGGCGAGTCCATTCCGGTCACCTGGCTGCCGAAGGCGGTGGGCAAATGGCACAGCCTGCTGCTGGAAAGCGATGTATCGCCCTGGGTGGACGATCTGGCCTGTGCCCGCGATGCCCATGCGGTCCTGCAGGTGCAGGTGCGCTGCGCGCCAAGTGGCTGGAGCGAGGAAGAAGAGGAAGAAGCCGCCGATCGCTGGCTGAAGGTGACGGAGGCGGGCGTCGAAGAGATCGTCTGGCGCACCGAGTGAACTGAAGGTGCGAGGAGCCTTGCGCTCCTCGCACAGCGGGCCTAGACCCGGGCCACGTCTTCGGCTTGCAGGCCCTTCTGGCCCTCGACCACCGAGAACTCCACCTGCTGGCCTTCGGTAAGGGAGCGGTGGCCCTCACCACGGATGGCGCGGTAGTGAACGAACACGTCGGCACCGCCCTCGCGTTGAATGAATCCATATCCCTTGGCGTCATTGAACCACTTGACGGTCCCGGTTTCGCGTTGCTCACCCATCACATCTCTCCGAAGCTTTCTGGATTTCCTATCCCCGCTCGCCACAGCCTGGGCGACCGGGTTGCCTTTTGGTATCGGTACGGATCGCGCATCGGATCGGTCGCCAGGCTGGCAGCCCGGGTCCGACCACTGGCAACAACTTGCCGACACCTTATGAAGCATGGCTTTCCCGGCAAAAGCAACGTTCTTTACGCAAAGTGCCATCACGGCTGGAAGCCGCGCCAGCGCCGGGTTTTCGACGATTTAAGCGGCATTTTTTCGACAGCGGGGACAAGGCGCCGACTGCCGGGTCGAAGTCAGAACAACACGGGCGGTTTTACGCCCGCCAGGCCATCCGGCACACTGCCGCCCCGTCATTCCGGTAGCCCTCCATGACCCGTTCGCCGCTGCGCCTTCTGGCCTTCTCGCTGCTCAAGCGCCTGCTCTATCTCTGGGTTCGCTCCGAGACCACCCAGGCGGCCAGTCTGCTCAGCCGCATCGATCCCGCCAAGCCGGTGCTCTATGTCCTCCCCGAAGCCTCGCTGAGCGATCTGGCGGTGCTCGACCGGGAGTGCCGCAAGGCCGGGCTGCCGCGACCACTGCGCCCGCTGGTGCTGGGCAGCAAGACCGAGCCACTGGCCTACTTCAACGCCACCGGCAAGGCCAACTGGCGCGGGCGCCCGGCGCGGCGCTCGGTGCCCCCTACCCTGCGCCGGGTGGTCACCGCGGTAACCGAGCAGCAGCTGGCGGACGTCCAGCTGGTGCCGGTCAGCGTCTTCTGGGGTCAGTCGCCGGATCGCGAGACCAGTCCCTGGAAACTGCTCTGGGCGGACAACTGGGTGGTGACCGGCCGGCTGCGCAAGCTGGCGCGCATCCTGGTGCTGGGCCGGCTGACCCGGGTGCAATTCTCCAAGCCACTGTCCCTGGGCGAATTGGCCAGCCAGCGCCCCGATCCGCAACGCCTGGAGCGTCTGGTGATGCGCCGGCTGCGCATCCACTTCCGCAACGTGCGCCAGGCGGTGATCGGTCCGGACCTGTCGCACCGGCGCACCCTGCTGCGCGGCCTGCTGCGGGCACCCCAGGTGCGGGCGACCATCGCCCACGAGATCGCCCAGCGCAAGGCCACTCCCGGGCGCATCGAAGACGAGGCGGCGCACTATGCGCGGGAGATCGCCTCGGACTTCTCCTATCCGGTGGTGCGCTGCCTGGACGTCGGTCTGCGCTGGTTCTGGAACAGCATCTACGATGGCGTCACGGTCAGCCACATCGAGCGGATCCAGGAGATGGCGCCCGGTCATACCGTGGTCTACGTCCCCTGCCACCGCAGCCACATCGACTACCTGCTGCTCTCCTACCTGCTGTTCCAGAACGGCCTGACCCCGCCGCACATCGCCGCCGGCATCAACCTGGACATGCCGGTGGTGGGCAACATCCTGAGACGCGGCGGCGCCTTCTTCATGAGGCGCAGCTTCAAGGGCAACGCCCTCTATGCCGCGGTGTTCAACGAGTATCTGCACAGCCTGTTCAGCCGCGGCTTCTCCACCGAGTACTTCGTCGAGGGCGGTCGCTCGCGGACCGGCCGCACCCTGCAGCCACGCACCGGCATGCTGGCCATGACCCTGCGCAGCTTTCTGCGCGACTCCCGGCGGCCCATCGTCTTCGTGCCGGTGTACATCGGCTACGAAAAGGTCTTCGAGGGTCGCACCTACCTTGGCGAACTGCGCGGCGCGGCCAAGAAGAAGGAATCCATCTTCGACCTGGTCAAGGTCTTCGGCGCCCTGCGCCAGCGCTTCGGCCGGGTCTGGGTCAACTTCGGCGAGCCCATCCCGCTGCAGAGCTTTCTCGATGCCCGCCGTCCAGGCTGGCGTGACGAACCCCTGGGCGAAGACCTGAAGCCCGCCTGGTTCAATTCGGTCACCCACGAACTGGGCGAGCGGGTGGTGCGCCGCATCAATGCCGCGGCGGCCGTCACCCCGGTCAACCTGGTGGCCCTGGCGCTGCTCTCGACCCATCGCCAGGCCCTCGACGAAGGCGCCCTGGTGCGTGCCATAGACCTCTATCTGGATCTGCTGAAACGGGTCCCCTACTCCACCAGCGTCACCCTGCCCGAGGGCGACGGCCAGGCGATCATCGAAGAGGTGCGCGCCCTCGGCTTCCTCTCCGAGCAGCAGGACGCCCTGGGGCGCATCCTCTACCTGGACGAGCAGAACGCGGTCCTGATGACCTACTACCGCAACAACGTCCTGCACCTCTTCGCCATCCCGGCGCTGATCGCCAGTTTCTTCCAGAACACCGGGCGCATGACCCGCGAGCTGATCCATAGATTCGCCCTGGCGCTCTATCCCTATCTGCAGGCCGAACTGTTCATCCACTGGGAGCGCGAGGAGCTGCCGCTGGTGCTGGACGGCTGGCTGGAGGCTATGGTGGAGCGCGGTCTGCTGCGCATCGAGGACGACGTCTTCGTGCGCGCGGCGCCGAGCTCGCGGCAATTCGTCCGCCTCACCCTGCTGGCGCGGGCCATCCTGCAGACCCTACAGCGCTACTACATGACCACCGCGCTGATCCTCAACCACGGGCAGAACAGCCTGACCGCGCCGCAGCTGGAAGAACTCTGCACGGTGATGGCCCAGCGGCTGTCGGTGCTGCATGGCCTCAATGCACCGGAATTCTTCGACAAGTCGCTGTTCCGCCATTTCATCCAGACGCTGCTGGCCGAAGGGGTGTTGCGCAAGGCCGACGACGGCACCCTGGGCCACCATGAACTGCTCGGTGAACTGGCCGAGGGTGCGGGCAAGCGGGTGCTGCCGGCGGAGATTCGCTTGTCGATCCGCCAGGTGGCCCTGGATCGGCCCGAGGCCCCGGACCTGCCGGAAGCCGAATCCCCTGTGCCAGCCGGCAACTAAGCCAGCATCCATGGGTCACAGCAGTCGATTTCAGTCCAGGATCTACCCATGAAAAGAATCGCCACCCTGCTCGCCACCTCGCTGCTGCTCAGCGCCTGTAGCGGGCTGCGCCCCGGCCCCGCGACGCCACCGCCGCCAGCCGGCCAGCCGCTGCCGCCCACCGAGCAGCCGCAGACCACCACCCCTGGCGTGCCGGCCCAGCCGAGCATGACCAGCCTCAGCGGCCAGGCCACCTTTACCGCCAACGAGCCGGTACCGCCCACCGCCAAGCTCACCGTCAGCCTCTACAGCGCCAGCGCCGGCGATACCCCTGCCGGTCGTCTGGCCCAGCGCACCCTGTTCGTCAAGCAACCCGGCCAGGTGCCCTTCCGCCTCGACTACGCCCCGGCCAAGGTCAAGAGCGGCGAGCGCTATCTGCTCAGCGGCCGCATCCTGCTCGGCGGTCGTCCGCTGTACCTGACCCAGGAGCCGGTGACCGTGGATCTGAACAGCGGTGGCGAGGTGGAATTGCCGCTGCAGCCGGTGCGCTGAACTCCAAGAGACTCGGCGGGGCATGCTAGGATCAAGGCTCTCGACCTCCCGCTTCTCCACCGAGGTGCGCCTTGACTCCTCGCCTCGCCATCAAGCGCTATCAGGGCGACCACCAGCCCCATGCCCATGCCTTCGCGCAGCTGGTGCTGCCCATCCAGGGCGGCATGGAGCTGGAACTCGCCGGGCGTAGCGGGACGCGGCTGCATACCGGGCTCGCGGCCCTGGTGGCGCCCGACTGCGGTCATGCCCAGCAATCGGAGCCAGGCAGCCGCTTTCTGGTGATCGATTGCGCCGCCGACTGGTTGCCTGCCCCCATTCTGGATCGCGCGCTGCGGCAGCCGGGGCTGGCGATCCAGCCCGCGACGCGGCAGCTGATCACCTTCGCCGAGCTGACTTCGCCTGATACCCTCGATCAACACGCGCCCGAACTCACCCGCCTGCTGCTCGCCTCGCTCGACGCCACTGCCGCCGGCTCGGCCTTCGACCGTTTGCTGGCCGAGGTGGAGGCCCAGCCCGCGGGTGACTGGAACAATGCGGCCATGGCCCGCCTGGCGGGTCTGGGGCTGACGCGGTTGCACCTGCTGTTCCACCAGCGTTTCGGCCAGACGCCCCAGGCCTGGCTGACCGATCTACGCCTGCGCCAGGCGCAGCGCTGGCTGGGCGACAGCCGCCTACCGATTGCCGACATCGCCCTGCGCGTCGGCTTTTCCGATCAGGCCGCCCTGACCCGCGCCATGACCCGCCGCCAGGGCATCAGCCCGGCCGCCTGGCGGCGCGGCCAGCGACTGCCCGGGTAATGCAGTCCAGCTAAGCAGTCCAGGTAAAAAGCCGCGCAGTCTCGCGCAAGACCGGCTTCCCTCGCCGTCGCCACACTGGTGGCGAATGGGTGGAGACGGTGCTATGCAGGAACGAGAACTATCGGCAGTGGGTATCGGCTATGGGCTGGCGGCAGGCCTGTGCTGGGGCGTGATCTTTCTGGCGCCGGCGCTGGTCCCCGACCTGAGCGGCGCCCAGTTCGCCGTGCTGCGCTTTCTCTGCTACGGCCTGGTGTCTCTCGGGCTGCTGCTGCCCTGCTGGCGCCGACTGCGCTCGCAACTGAGCTGGGCCGACGGCAGACGCCTGTTCTGGCTCAGCCTGATCGGCAACCTGGGCTACTACACCCTGGTCGGCGTGGGCGTGAAGCAGGCCGGCATCGCGGCGACCACCCTGATCGTCGGCCTGATCCCGCTGCTGGTGGCCCTGGCCGGGCAGCGCGACGCGGGCGCCGTGAGTTTCGGGCGCCTCTGGCCGTCGCTCTGCTGCGCGCTGCTCGGCGTGGCCCTGATCAGCTACGAGACGCTGACCACCACCGCCGTCGGCGAGCAGCCCGCCCTGGGCCTGCTGTGCGCCTGTGGCGCCCTGCTGGCCTGGAGCTGGTTCGCGGTGGTCAACACGCGCTTCCTGGCCAGGACGCCGATCGGCGCCCACGATTGGGGCCTGCTGCTGGGCGGGATGACCGGCGCCCAGGCCCTGCTGGCCGCGCCCTGGTTGCTCGGCGAGGCGCTGGCGTGGCGAGCACCGGCGGACTGGCTGCAGCCGCTGCTGGTGGCTGCCGGCGTGGCATTGCTCGCCTCGGTGATCGGTGGCGCCTGCTGGAACCAGGCCAGCCGCCGGCTACCCCTGACCCTGAGTGGCCAGGCCATCGTCATCGAGACCCTGGCCTCGCTGACCTATGGCTTTCTCTGGAACGGGCGCTGGCCGACTCGCCTGGAAGCCCTGGCGATCCTCCTGCTCCTGCTCGGGACGAGCTGGTGCCTGCAGTGCCACCGGCGCCCGGCCCGGACGGTAGCGGCGGCGACCTGACCCTGAGAATCCGGCTGCGCCCCTCCTACGCCAGCGGCGGCAAGGCCCAGTCGATGGGGGTGAGCCCGGCGTTGCGCAGGAATTCGTTGGTGCGACCGAAGTGGCCGTTGCCGATGAAGCCGCGGTGGGCCGACAGCGGCGAGGGATGCGCCGACTTGAGGATCAGGTGCTTCTGGGGATCGATGAGCGTCTGCTTGCTCTGGGCATGGCTGCCCCAGAGCAGGAACACCAGATTCTCGCGCTCGGCGCTGACCACCTCGATGACGCGATCGGTGAATCGCTGCCAGCCGGCCTTCGCATGGGAGCCGGCGTTGGCCTGCTCCACGGTCAGCGAGGTGTTGAGCAGCAGCACGCCCTGCTCCGCCCAGTGCTGCAGATAGCCGTGGTTGGGAATGGGCAGGTTCAGGTCGCGCTTGAGTTCCTTGAAGATGTTCTGCAGCGACGGTGGCGCCGGCACCCCGGGTTGCACCGAGAAGCTCAGGCCATGGGCCTGGCCCGGACCGTGGTAGGGATCCTGACCGAGAATGACCACCCTGACCTGATCCAGAGGGGTGGTATTAAGAGCATTGAAGATCAGCGGACCGGGTGGATAGATGACCTTGCCCGCCGCCTTCTCGCGCCTCAAGAACTCGCTCAGCTGACGCATGTAGGGCTGCTCGAATTCGTCGCGCAGCGCGGCTTTCCATTGGGGGTCGAGCTTGATGCGATCGTCGTCCACGATTCGAGGCTTCCTGGTCAAGACAAGGGCAGCACCCTAGAAAAGCCGGCTGCCCCTGTCAAACCCGCTACCAGCGCGGACCGTAGCGCGGGCCCCAGCCGGGCGGACCATAACCCGGACGCGGCCCCCAGCCCGGCGGTCCCCAACCGGGACCCGGCCCCCAGTGGGGCGGTGGTGGCGGGGCCGGTCGATAGTAGTAGCCGTAGCCATAGGGCCGCACGATGACCGCAGGCGGCGGATAGGCTGGCGTGCCGTAAAAGACCGCCGCGGGGGGTGCCGGACGGCTGTAATAGCGCGGGGACGTGTCGTAGACGGTGCAGCCGGTGAAGGTCAAGGCACAGAGCGACGCCAAGAGGAAATGGCGCATGGGGGAGATCTCCAGAACGGCCCGGATGGGCCTGGAGAAAGCTTAAGCTGCGCCCGCCGCTCGCGCTCGATTATCGCGCGTTCATTCAGCCGGGATTAAGAGACGCCGGTCCGCTTTCCTTCCGCTCGCCCAGGTAGTCCCGCAGCCGCGCCTGCAGATGGGGCACGCCCTGGGGATGGGCGAGAAAGTCGACGATACTCATCAGCTGCCAGTGCTGGCCTTCGTCACCGAAGCGGATGGCGGCGATCTCGGCGGGATGCAACTGCCCGGCGAACAGCCAGCTGGGCAGATAGCCCGGCTGACGCGGTGGATAGCAACGTCCCCAGGTCAGCCGCGCCTCGTCCAGCACCAGGCCGAATTCCTCTTCCAGCTCGCGCAGGGCGCAGCGCTCTGGTGTTTCGTCGTCTTCGCGCCCGCCGCCGGGCAGGTCCCAGAGAGCCGGCCAGGGGATGTCGGGCTTGTCATCGCGCTGATAGACCAGGATCTGCTCGGCGCAGAGCAGCGCCAGCTTGGCGCCGTTGAAGGCATGGCGGGACATGCGGAGGCCTCCGGTGGCGATGGGGGAGACCGCCAGGCCCCCCGTCTGGACTCAGTAACCCAGCTGCTTGAGCAGGGCCGCGGGTGCCTGCTTGGCCGGACGCTCATAGAACTTCAGCAATTCGGCGGCGCGATTGCTGAAGAAGCCATCCACCCCACGCGGCGCGAGACGGGCGTAGTCCACCGCCGAGTCCACCGTATAGGCATGCACCAGCAGACCCCGCTCGTGGGCGACGTCGTTCATCCAGGGCTTCACCAGGTCCGCATAGCTCTGGTCGCCGCCCTCCTCAAGGGCCGCCGAGGGGCCGATGCCGATGGCGCCATGGGCCTTGGCCCACTCGATCCAGGCGGTGAAATCGCCCTCGGAGCGCACCTGCTGCTTGGCATAGTAGGCCGCCTTGCTGGCCTCGCCCGATTCGGCGTAGGTGGGCCCGGGCTTGGCCGGGATGTAGTCGTCACCCAGCCACAGCAGCAGGATCTTCGGCGTGTCGGGCATCTCCTTCTGAAGGAGCTCCAGGCTGCCTTTCTCGAAGGTCTGCAGGATCACCCGCCCGGGCATGGCGGCGACGCCGGTGGCGCCGGCCTTGGGCTTGCCGAGCCAACCGCGCTGGGTCAGCTTGGCCTTGAGATCGCGCTCGATGCCGGGAAACAGCTTGGGCTGCTTGGTCTCGATGTACAGCCCGGGCTTGTTGCGACCGCCCTCGGCGATGTCGATGACCTCGTCGAGGGTGAGGATCCTGAGTCCGGCGAACTTTGGCCGGGCACGGTCGGGATGGGCCTGATTGAACCAGCTGCCGGCGTCCAGCGACTTGAGTTCGGCCAGGGTGAACTGGCTGACCGGCGCCTTGGCGCGCTCGGGGAAACGCTTGGCGACGTCGGTGGTGCGCTCCAGGGTGTCGTCGTGCAGGGCGATGAGCTGGCCGTCCTTGGTGCGCTGCAGGTCGAGTTCCAGGTAGTCGGCGCCCAGCTCCCGCGCCACCAGGTAGGCCGGGGCGGTGGATTCGGGGGCGTCGAAGGAGGCGCCGCGATGGGCGATCACCGCCGGCCAGGGAATGCCGGCCTGCCGGGCCAGGGTCTGGCCGACATCGGCTTCGGTGGCCAGCGCCAGCTGGCTGACCAGCAGGGTGCCGGGAATGAGGGTACGGATCAGGGTGCGCAGAGCAGTTATTGTCATGGGTTCCTCGGGTGGTCCGACGATCGGAGCTAGGATGCAGCTTGCACCCCGGATGCGACAGTACGCAGACCCCCAGCGTAGCGGACGTTATCCAGGTCGCAATTTCCGGTACTCTGCCGCCCGCTTCGCCCGACGAGATCACCATGGCCGCATCGCCCACGCCCTTCGATCCCACCCGCTGCCCGCTGTGCGGCCAGGCCAACAGCTGCGTCCTGGCGGCCGGTGGCGAGCTCCGCGACTGCTGGTGCCTGCAGACACCGATGGATCGCGCCGCCCTGGAACGCCTGCCCGCGGAAGAGCGCGATCGACGCTGCCTCTGCCCAGCCTGCGCGGCCGGCGTCGCCGGCGAATCTCGCTGATGCGCCTGGACCGCTGGCTGGGCAACCGACCCGAGCTGGGACGGCAGCTCGCCCGGCGCCTGCTCGCGGAAGGCCGGGTAAGGGTCAACGGCGCCACCACCCTGCAGGCCGCGCAGGAGGTGTTCGCCTTCGATCGCATCGAGGCCGACGAGCGCCTGCTGCAGGACGGTCCCGGCGGCCGCTACCTGATGCTGCACAAGCCGCGCGGCTGCGTGAGCGCTACCGTCGACGCCCGCCATGCCACGGTGCTGGACTGTCTCGCCCCGGACCAGCGTGCCGATCTGCACCTGGCCGGACGGCTGGACTTCAACACCACCGGCCTGCTGCTGCTCACCAACGACGGCCAGTGGTCGCGCGGCCTGAGTCATCCGCGCCACAAGCAGACCAAGCGCTACCAGGTCACCACCGCCGAGGTCATCCCCCAGCACCTGGTCGCGGCCTTTGCCGAGGGCCTCTACTTCGCCTACGAAGACCTCACCACCCAACCGGCGCGGCTGGAGCTGCTGGACGAGCACACCGCCTACCTGACCCTGGTCGAAGGTCGCTATCACCAGGTCAAGCGCATGTTCGGCCGCTTCGGCATCGAGGTCATCGCCCTGCACCGCGATCGCATCGGCAGCCTGGAACTGGATCCGGCGCTGGCCGAGGGCGCCTGTCGTCCACTCACGCCCGCAGAGGTGGCGCTGCTACGTCCGGCGGATTAGGGGAACAGGAGCGGCGGGGCACCGGTCGGGATGCAGACACGTACCCCTGGAGACCTCTCATGCGTATCGATATCCCCTCCCTCGGATTCGGCGGTGCCCCGCTGGGCAACATGTTCCGCGAGGTAGGCGACGCCGAGGCCCGGGCGACCCTCGAAGCCGCCTGGGACGCGGGCATCCGCCTCTATGACACCTCGCCCCACTATGGCGCCGGGCTGTCGGAGCGACGTTTCGCCGAGGTGCTGGCCGACAAGCCGCGCGACGATTTCGTCCTCTGCAGCAAGGTCGGCCGCCTGCTGGAACCGGCCGATCAGCCGGAAAACGCGCCGCCGTTCGTCAATGAATTGCCCTTCAAGCGGGTGCTCGACTATTCCGCCGACGGCGCCCGCCGCTCCATCGAGGCCAGCCTGGAACGCCTAAAGACCGACCGCCTCGACCTGGTCTGGATCCACGACCTGTCCGAGGACCAGCACGGCCCGGCCTGGCGCGACTACTTCGCCCAGGCCATGCAAGGTGCGGCCAAGGCCCTTACCGAGATGCGCGAAGAGGGCCTGATCATGGGCTGGGGCCTGGGCGTCAACCTGGTGGAGCCCTGCCGCCTGGCACTGGAGCAGAGCGATCCCGACGCCTTCCTGCTGGCCGGTCGCTATTCCCTGCTGGACCACCGCGAAGCCCTGGACACCCTCTTTCCCGAATGCGAACGCCGCGGCGTGGGCATCGTGGTGGGTGGGCCCTACAACTCCGGTCTGCTGGCGGGCGGCAAGCACTACAACTATGCCGAAGCCGAGCCGGCACTGCGCCGCAAGGTCGAGTTGATCGAGGGCGTCTGCCAGGATCACGGGGTGGACATCCGCGCCGCGGCCCTGCAGTTCTGCCTGGCCCATCCCACGGTGGCCGCCACCATTCCCGGCAGCAGCACCCCGGAGCGGGCCCGACAGAACGCCGAGCTGCTGCGGGCGCCCATCCCCGCCGCCTTCTGGCGCAACCTGCGCGAGATCGGCGTGCTGCCGGAGGACGCCCCGACACCCGCGTGAGTGA